>NZ_JAQTIB010000002.1:0-513574 GCF_029433435.1 Lactobacillus sp. ESL0703 | reverse complement strand
CCCCTCCTGAAGAAATTTTCAACTCCCTCAGCAGCGTTTATTATCTTACTAAACCTTCGAACTCTTGTCAAGCCCTTACGCTTAGTTTTTATTTCGCCGCCTTGCTCTCAAGCCTTTCGCTCTCTTGCCCGACGACAGTTATTAATATTACCAACTTGTCCCTTCTTTTGCAAGCTTTTTTTGCAAAAAAACAGGATGTTATTTCTAACATCCCTCAAAAAGCCTAATTCTTCAACGGTTTTTCAATATGTGATAATAGCAAATTAATGCACTGATAAATGTCTCTTATGTCAGTTTTGCACTCATGAATTACCCAATTATAGATAATTGCATAGACACCGTTAGCAACTAAATCGATTTGTCTAACTGAAAAAGCACCGCGCGGCCTCATGTAATTTTCAATCGCAATTGCGAATTCCTTGCGTAAGGTAATATAAAAATTTCTAGGGTCTTTGCTAATTAGCAGCAAGTTATAGTAGAAAATACGATTTTCTTTAATTTGTGTAAGCATTCGATAAAACATTCGGTTCATCGTCTCGCCATTAAAACTGCGCAAAGTTCTCTGTACTTGCAAAACAACCACTGACACAAACATGTTCGACATATTGCTATAGTGATTATAAAACATTCCCCTATCAATCTGTGCCTTTCGACAAAATTCCGTTACAGTATATTTGTCACATATTTTCTTGCTCAAGTCCTTCTTAAGAATCTTTTCAGAGTATGGTATAGCCATGTTCTAATTCTCCTATTAAATTTATTGTAATCAATATATCAATAAAAGCGCTAACATGCAATAACTTTTTATTTTAAGTTGATTCTCCCTAAGCCCATTACAGCAAAATATTGTCCTATACAAATAAAAAGCAAAGCTGCATTACAACTTTGCTTTTTTAGTTAATGATTATTTTCCCGACGCTGCTTACGTTGGCGTTTAGCCTTACGAACTTCGTGGCGCTGCTCAACTTTGCGCTTTTGCGCCTTATCCTTTTGGATAGCCTGTTTAATCTTCTTCTTATAGCCTGGCTTGCGCTTTTTCTTGGCTTTTTTAACCAGACCATTCAGCTTATTATCAATTTTATGATTGGCAGCATTACGGTCAGTTCGGCGATGATAGTGTTTACGCGGCACTAATTCACCATTCTTAATTTCGACAAAATCAAAATGGACGCCCATCTTTTCTAATCCGGCAATTCGGTTCATTTCTTCTTCACGAATTAAAGTAACGGCGTGTCCAGACAGACCATTACGACCAGTCCGTCCAATTCGGTGAACAACAAAATCCAAGTCGCGCGGAATTTCATAGTTAATAACTAGACTAACACCATCAATATCGAGTCCACGCGCTGCCAAATCGGTAGCAACAACATACTGGAATTGTCCGGCTTCCACTTCCCGTAATGCACGTTTACGCTCACGCTCAGTGATACCACCATGAATTTTAGCCACTTTTAGGCCTTGAGATTGCAAATATTCAGTTAATTCATCAACTTTTTGCTTAGTATTAGCAAAGACAACCGCCAAATACGGCTGACCCATTGTCAATAACTGGTACAAAATCTTTTTGCGATTTTTAGAACCAACGTCTAGCAAATCATTCTTAATTGTTCCAGAAATAACGGTTGGATTATCAATGATAATTTGCTCAGGCTTAGCCATATATTTACGTAAAAAGTTGCTCAATTGCACTGGAATTGTTGCTGAAAAAGCCGCAAACAGCAGCTCTTTCGGCATTCTTTGTGCGATAAAATCAACATCATTTAAAAAGCCCATGTCTAAGGTCATATCGGCTTCATCAATGATGAAGTCCTTGACGTAATCCAAAAACAGCAGCTTCTTTTGGACAAAATCGTGCAGCCGCCCCGGTGTTGCAATAACTAACTGTGGTTTATTGCTGGTAATCTTCTTTAATTGGCGTTCACGATCTGTCCCACCAGCTAAGTGAGCAATCGAAATATTCAGCCCTGATGCATCCCGCAGTTGTCTTGCAACTTGATAAAGCTGCTCTGATAGTTCACGGCTCGGTGCGGTAATAATTGCCTGCGTATATGCAAGTTCTGGATCAATGTCATTCAACACGGGCACCAAAAATGCATGTGTCTTCCCTGACCCAGTAACGGCCTGGACAACCGCATTCTTGTGCTCTAATAACACAGGAATAACTTCTTCCTGAACCTTAGTCGGCTGCGTAAAATTAATCTTGCTTAAACCAGCTTGTAATTCTGGCTTAAGTTTAGCGTCTTTAAAAATATTATTCATGTGTTTTTCGATATTCCTTAGTTACCTGTACCAATTCCGCAAAAATTTGCTTAACTTCAGCTAAATCTTGAGCATTGGCACCACTGGCTAAAGCATGACCACCACCATCATGCTTAGCTGCTAATTCGTTAATGACTGGACCCTTTGAGCGGTAGTGAACGCGATAAGTGCCATCAGGCTTTTCAACAAAAACATTCCAGGCAATGATGTCTTTAATTCGACCTGGTGTTGAAACCGTGCACGAGGCTTGACTAAAATCAGCCCCCAACTTATCAAGAGCTTCCTGCGTCAAAACTGCATAGGCAGCACCGCTAGGGTCAACTTCCATATAATCGAGTACTTCTGCCTGCAATTTTGCCTGCACAAAGGTGACGTCACTCATATTACGAGCAATTTCAGTAATATTAATCCCCGTAGCCGCTAATTTGGCAACAACGTTAAACGTATGCGCTGTAGTTTCAGGATACATAAACCGACCTGTATCGCCAACTATCCCCGCATATAACGGATAAGCAACCTCAGCTGGCATCGGCAAATTTTCTGCCGCTAAAAAGTCCGCGATAATCTGCGAAGCAGCTGGTGCCTCATCATCGACATAACTCATATCAGCATATGGCTCAACATCTGGGTGGTGGTCAATCTTAATTAAAAAATCCCCCTGATCGTATAACTTATTGGCGATCCGTGCCGTATTAGCAGTATCCGTTGTAATAACCAGTGCGCCTTGATAATCTGCCTTAGTTACCGGATCCATCTTGTTAATCCAATCAAGGTCTCCCTCATCGTTTTCACCAGCACACAAAATGCGTTTGTCAGGAAAGTGCAACTTTAATGACCGCGCTAACCCAGCCTGTGAACCCAAGGCATCTGGGTCTGGGCTAGTATGACGGTGCAAAATAATTGTCGAATATTGTTCGATTTTTTGATATATTTCCGCAAAAGTGCTCATAATTACTCCTTCATCTATTAATTGTTTATCCTTTAGTTTACCAGAAAAGTTGCTCAATCTGAAAACAAGTCTAAGTTGACATCTTCAAAATCAGCTTCTAAAAAATCGGTGGCCGTCACTCCCAACAAACGAATGCCATTAGTAAGAAAACTATTGGCCAGCGGCTCAAACAATTCGCGGGCTGCTTGATAAATTTCGGTTGCATTACGCGTTGCATGTGGTAATTTTCGCCGTTTAGTCACAGTCACAAAATCATTATTGCGAATTTTTAGAACAATTGTATTGGCAAAAAAGTTACGCTCCTGCAGCTTTTCTTCCAAATTAGCAGCATAATTGCGAATGTTAGTCAGTGCTACCTGCTCATCAAAAACGCATGGCTCATAAGTCCGCTCAATGCCAATCGACTTACGATTATGTTCATCATCAGGAACAACCCGCGACAAATCAATCCCGTTAGCGTGTTCGGCCATCAAATAACCCATGCGGTTAAAATGCTTAATTAGTTCGCGCACATGGATCTGCTGCAGCCCCTTGCCAGTATAGATTCCCATCTGATGAAGACGTTCCTGCGTTCTGGGACCAATGCCATGAAAATTTTCAATTTTTTGCCTTGCCAAAAAAGCTTTCGCTTCCTCAGGCAAAATGACCGTCCGTCCGAATGGTTTAGCATATTCTGAGCCCATTTTTGCCAAAAACTTATTATAAGTAGCACCAAAAGAACAATTCAGTCCCTCTTCCTTACGAATTCGCGTCTGCAAGTCAATTGCCAGTTGAACAGCCGAAGTTGAACCCAACTTATTCTCAGTTACATCTAAATAAGCTTCATCAAGTGCAATCGACTGCACCGAATCCGTAATTTCGTGCATCATTTCGTGAATTGTCGCCGAAACTGCGCGATATTTAGTAAAGTCTGGCCGCAAAAAGACCAATTTATCTGCCGGTACTAATCTGATTGCCTTAATTGACGGCATTGCTGAATGCACGCCATACTTACGAGCAACGTAATTTGCTGTTGCCACGACACCATGACCATGATTTTTTCGGGCATCTTGACCAATAATCAGCGCCTTATTTTTCAGTGCCGGATGATCGCGCATTTCTACTGAAGCATAGAAGGCATCCATATCAATATGAATAATGCGCCGATGGGTATCATTAAGTGGCAGCAAGTCATCACTTGGGTTAGTCATAAATCCAATGTTCAGTTGCAGAGTCAAAAATCTGGTCTGCAGCCTTTGGCCCCATGCGGTAAGGTAAATATTCTACTGGCTTTTTGCCAGCTTGATTATCTTGATGCCAAGCGTCCTCAATCAGGTCAATAAACTTCCAGTAATTCTTCAATTCACTCCAATGGGTAAAATTAGTTGAGTCATTAACGAAAACATCGTGCAATAAACGCTCATAGCCGTCTGGCACTTGAGCTAGTTCAGACTTAGCAAAAGTATAATCTAAGTTTTCACGGCGAATACCACTCGTTGAAATTTTCTTACCATTAATTGTAATGTAAATTTCCATTTGCGGGTCAATCACAATCGTAATGTTGTTGGAATGTGCCTGACCGTAAGGATTAGACATGTGCTTTAACACGATATCGATGCGGCTTTCCTTTTCCCTAAATTCTTTCCCCGTTCTAAAGTAAATCGGCACACCAGCAACCGGGCCCTTTTGGAATTTAATTTGCCCAGCAGCAAATGTTTCTGTCGTCGAGTCCTCGGCAACATTCGGTTCTTGCTTATAACCAAAAGTCGTATCGCTGCCGAGATATTGTCCACGAACAAAGTGCTGGTCAATCTCTTCCTTAGTCGGCATTACCAGACTATCAAGCAGTTCTTGTTTAGCTTGATGGATACTCTTTGCAGTCAAATCAGTGGGCTGCGGCATTGCCAGCAATGTAATAATTTGAAAAATATGGTTCTGCACCATATCGCGCAAGGCCCCAGAAGTTTCATAATACCCACCGCGAGCTTCAACACCGAGCCGTTCTGCTAAAGTAACCTGAATATTCTTAACGTTGTCACTATTCCACACATTTTTAATTAACGGATTGGTAAACCGCAATGGCAAAATATTCTGCACCATTTCCTTGCCCAAGTAATGATCGATTCGAAAGATGTCATCTTCGGCAAAAGAAGCAGTGATTTGCTGGTTTAACTTTTCAGCAGAAGCAAGGTCACGTCCGAATGGCTTCTCAACAACTATTCTGTTAAAGCCCGTACTTGTCAGATGCTGGTCATTAATGTGCGTTGCAATCGTGCCAAAGAAGCGTGGCGCCATTGCCATGTAGAAGATCCGATTGCCTTGTGCACTATAGCGATCATCAAGTTCTTGTGCCAATTCTTTAAGTGCTTGATAATGTTCAACATTCGTCACATCATGAGATTGATAATAAAAATGACTAACAAAAGCTTGAACATCATTTTCGCTGACTTCTTTGTGAGTTTCATGAATTGCATCACTGACTTGTTCACGCAGATATTCGTGCGTCCATGGCCGCCGCGCCGTGCCGATAACTGCAAAATTATCACGAATTAAGCCTTGCTCATATAAATTGAACAAAGCTGGATACAATTTACGATGGGCCAGGTCGCCACTGCCGCCAAAAATAATCATTACAACTGGAATATTGTTCATAAGGGTACCCTTTCCTAAAATTAAACTTAAGTTAATTCCATTTTATACTATTTTGCATTCAAACTTTAGTTTTTAGACAACTAGACTAATAATTTTTTAGCGCAAAATAAAAAGCGTCAATTGACGCTTTTATTTAAATTTTTTATTCTTCAGTAGAATCATCGTCTGACTTTGGCTCTGCTTCAGTAGGCTTATCAGCAGGTTCTGCTGGTTTTTCTTCCTTTGTAGGTTCTTCCTCAGCTGGCTTCTCAGTAGTATTAGCTTCAGCAGCTGGCAAAATTTGTTGAACAGCCATCCGACTAAAAGTCAGGTAGATACCATCAGCATCAACAACAACTGTCTTGTCATTAGTATCAACAGAATCAATCTTGGCGTGCAAACCGTCAATTAAAATAACGTTGTCACCCTTCTTTAATTGGTTCATCATTTCCATTTTCTTCTGTTGTTGCTTCTTTTGCGGCTTAATCATTGTAAAGTACATGAAAGCAATTAAAACAATAAAGATAATAATCATCACAAAGCTGCTATTGCCGTTACCTGCAGCAGCTAAAAATAAAGTATTCACTTCTACACCTCATAAATTTCAAAAATATATTAACTTCTTAATTATACATAAATTTATCAGCATTTGCACTACTCATTAGGAATCGGCAAGCCCAACTGCAAATATGCTTTCTCGGTTACCATGCGTCCACGCGGCGTCATTAAAATAAAGCCGCGCTGCAGCAGGTATGGTTCATATAATGATTCGATTGTTTCTACATCTTCACCACTATTAGCCGCCAGCGTCCGCACGCCGACTGGACCGCCGTGATAATTTTCAATCATTACCCGTAAAATCTTGCGGTCGGTCTGGTCTAACCCCTCGTCATCAACTTGCAGCTGCTTAAGTGAGCTAGCAGTTGTCGCAAAAGAAATCACCTTTTCGCCCCTAACTTCCGCAAAATCACGCACCCGTCTAAGCAGTCTGTTGGCTACTCGCGGCGTACCCCGCGACCTACGCGCTAATTCATGAGCGGCTTCTGGTGCAATCTCAATCTGAAACACATTGCTTGAACGCTGAATAATCTGCTCTAATTCATCAACCTGGTAATACTGTAAATGTTCAACAATCCCAAAGCGATCACGCAAGGGCGCCGACAATTGCCCAGCTAAAGTCGTCGCACCAACCAAGGTAAACGGCGGCAGCGGTACGTGAACTGCATGGGTTGTTTGCCCCTCACCAATCACGATATCAATATAATAATCTTCCATTGCTGAATAGAGTACTTCCTCAATCGGTTTTGCCAAACGATGAATTTCATCGATAAATAGAACATCCCCAGGATTAAGGTCGGTCAATAACGCTACCAAATCGCCAGCTTTTTCAATCGCTGGACCACTGGTACTCTTTAAATTAACGCCCAATTCATTTGCAATCACAAATGCCAAAGTCGTTTTCCCGAGGCCCGGCGGCCCGTAGAGTAAAACATGGTCAAGTGCTTCATCACGCTGTTTAGCAGCTTTAATATAAACTGCCAGCTCTTTTTTAACCCGCTTTTGTCCCAAATAGTCATCTAAACGCTGTGGTCTTAGCGAAAATTCAGTCTGCTGCTCATTTAATCCCTGACTTTCACCAGAAACAATTGAATCATCATTATCTGTCACCAGTTTCACTTCCTTTGAACACGTTACAACTTATTATAACAAGAACTACTTCTTTAAGAGAAGGGCTAGACCCTTTTTAATATACTGGTCCGCACTTGTTGCATCTTGCTCAGCCAATTTAGGTGCCACTCTGTCGACTTCCTTTTGGGTGTAGCCAAGAGCAAGAAGTGCTAGCAAGGCATCATTAAGTTCCGGTGTGATTTCTTGATCGGCAATCTTATCAACCCGCTGCACAAAGTCACCTAGCTTGCCCTTCAGGTCAAGCACAATCTGTGATGCAGTCTTTTTACCAACACCAGGGAAGCGGGTCAAATACTTAACTTCGCCCTGCTCAATGGCTTCAGCTAGCGAATTACTATCTTCAGCTGCCATGATTGCAAGTGCCGACTTAGGACCAATGCCACTAACACTAAGCAATTTTAAGAACAATTCCTTGTCTTCTTCACTTTGAAAACCATATAAGGTAATGCCCGTGTCACGAACCACTTGTTCAATATAAACTTCAGCTTGTTCATCCTGCTGATAAGCAAATGGGGTGGGACTATAAATCTTATAACCCACACCATTAACATCGAGCACAACGTAATTAGGCATAATCTTGGCAATAATGCCCTTTAAATATTCATACATTAATTATTTTTCCTTTTTAAACATTTTATTCAATTCACTCTGCCGTAAATGAACTAGAACTAGATTACCGCGGGCATCATGATAAGGGTCAGGTGTTTGCCTTAATTCAGTCAACAATTCACTGGCTTCTGCATCTGCTAGCTTAATCCGACCCGTAATTTCTTTTTCAGCTTGCCGTGCCGCAATTCGCTTAATCAAGTTGGCAGTATCAGTTTGGTCAACATTTAAAAAGCTATCCAAAATTGAACGAATTGCTTCTTCAGGATTGCTCTTAATCCATGTCGGATAAGACCGCAAAATAAATGTGTCAGTGCCAAATTCTTCCAAAAATAGGCCAATCTGATTAATTTTTGTCAAATTATCCTTAATTTGAAGAAAATCCAGATTGCCAAAAGAAAGCGTAAGCGGCGTCAACAAGCCTTGCTGAGTGATTTTTTGTTGGGTAATTGTCTGCTCAATTGTAACAAAACGGAGCAGACGTCTAACGGCAACCTGATCCACCAAATATAAGTCTTCACCATTTGCGGCAACCAAATAAGTTCTTGTTTGACCAACCAAAGTTAATTCAGGAAGATTGTTAGCTAAAACTTCATCCCCTGTTGAAACAACTGCAGCACTATTTGCATGATTAACAAACGGCGGCAGCTGCCTTTGCCGTGCAACATTGTCATGCCAAGTTTTGGTAATAATATAGCGGTCATCCTCACGCGGCACTGTCAAATCCACATATTGCGTGTGCTTAGGCGTTGTAATCTTAGCGGCATGACTTTCATGCACCTCATTAGCAGGAATAGTCCGCTTAGTATCCACAACATTTTTATTTAAATTAAATTTAAGCTGGTCAACTAATGTCTCTTGCTTAGCTGCGATCAAGTTCGCCAGCCCATCACCCTGGTTATTTTCTTCTAAAAGTGTAGTGCTAATCGCATTCGTAATTAAGCGGCTAAGTTCACTTTCCTTCGACAAGCGCACTTCCTGCTTAGTGGGATGCACGTTAACATCAACTAGCAGCGGGTCAACTTCAATCTTCACAATCGCAATTGGGTAATGTTTAGCAGTCAAATGCGTGCCGTATCCTGCCATCACGGCAGCTGCGAGCTTGAAATTTTTAATATAACGACCATTTAACAAGATTGAGACAAAATTGCGCGTTGAGCGAGTTAATTCTGGTTTCGATATTAAACCAGTAACCGTAAAATCGTTGTCGCTGCTGCTAAATGGCAGCATTTTTTCGGCAATATGGCGACCATAAACACTAGAAACTGTCTGCTGTAAATTACCATTACCAGCAGTTCGTAATAAAACACGCCCTTCATTAGTTAGCGTCAAAGCCAAGTTGGGATAGCCCAAGGCAATGCGGTTGACAATATCAACAATTTTCATGATTTCGGTACGGGGACTGCGCAGATACTTTAACCGCGCTGGCGTGTTGTAGAACAGGTCCTTAACCGTAATTTGCGTACCCTTTTTAGCAGCCGCATCTTCCTGCAGCGTTTTCGCGCCAGCGGTAAATTCGGCTCGTGTTCCCGCTGCTTCACTAGCATTAGTTAAAATTTCCACGTGACTAACCGCTGCAATCGAAGCCAAGGCTTCCCCGCGAAAGCCCAAGGTACCAACATTAAACAGGTCACGTTCGTTGGTAATTTTACTTGTCGCGTGCCGGGTAAAGGCAAGGTCAACTTGATCGCTAGCAATTCCCGAACCATTATCTTGAACAACGATTTCCTTTAGGCCAGCATCAATAAAATCAATTCGAATTCGGCTGCTGCCAGCATCGATTGCATTTTCAACCAATTCCTTAACCACACTCGCCGGTCGTTCAATTACTTCTCCGGCCGCAATCTGGTTAGCTAACGTTTCCGACAATTCATGAATTTGCGTCATGATTAATGCTCATCCTTCAAGTCTTCCTGCCAATTTGCAACCAGCTGCATTACTTCAAGCGGTGTTTTATCAGCTAGATAAAGATTAGAAATTTCATCAAGGATATCTTTTTCCTTGCCTGTAACTTCATTTGCTGGCTCATCAAGGTCATCGCCCACAGCTGCTTCATCAGTATTAAACAAATCTAATTGTGTCGCTGCCGGACCTAAGTTGCTGCCTTGAGCTTCAAGCCGCTTTAACAATTTGGTAGCTTCACGCAAGACTTTGCGCGGCAATCCCGCTAATTGCGCCACATGAATGCCGTAACTCTGATCCGCTGGTCCTGGTAGAATTTTATGTAAGAAAATCAACTTGCCATTTTCTTCGGTTGCCCCAACGTGAATGTTCTTGAGGTGAGGCAGCTTTTGCTCCATTGCCGTTAATTCATGGAAGTGCGTTGCAAATAAAGCCTTCGCCCCAACTTCATCATGCAAATACTGGACAATTGCGCCAGCCAAGGCCATCCCGTCATAGGTTGCCGTCCCGCGACCAATTTCATCAAATAATACTAAACTGCGCTTAGTAGCTGCCTGCAATGCCGCATTGGCTTCCGTCATTTCAACCATAAAGGTACTTTGACCCGAAATCAGGTCATCTGCAGCCCCAATTCGCGTGAATATCTGGTCAAAAATCGGCAGTTCCGCACTATCCGCTGGCACAAATGAACCAACCTGTGCCATCACTGCAATTAGTGCCATTTGCCGCATGTAAGTACTCTTACCAGACATGTTCGGACCAGTAATTAAAAAAATATTGGTATCTTCGTCAAGCTTGACGTCATTAGGAATGTAGGCGCCCGCCTTCATCACCTTTTCAACTACGGGATGACGTCCTGCAATAACCTTCACATCTTGATTTGCAGTATGGAACACGGGCCGACAATAATTATTTTCTTCGGCAACTTGCGCAAATGAACAAAATACATCAAGACTTGCTAGTTGTGCAGCTAATTTTTGTAAAGCAGCAATGTACTTCTTGACTTCTTCACGCAACTTAACAAACAAGTCATATTCCAAATCTGTCGACTTGGACTGTGCTTCCAAAATTAAATTTTCGTGCTCCTTTAATTCCGGCGTGATATAACGTTCCGCATTGGTTAACGTTTGCTTACGGGTATAACGATCTATCGGCACCTTACTCTTGTTAGAATTCGTCACTTGAATGTAGTAACCAAAGACCTTGTTATAACCAACCTTGAGGTTATCAATTCCCGTCTTTTGCCGTTCCGAAACTTCCATTTCGGCTAACCACTTTTTACCATTATTCATTGCATCGTGGTAACGGTCAAGCTGGCGATCAACGCCAGGACGAATAAGTCCACCATCAGTAGTCACAATCGGTGGCTGATCAACAATTGTCGTCGTAATTAATTCCGCAACACCCTTTAGCGGATCAATCTTAGTGGCAAAATCTTGCAAAACCTTGCTGTCTGCATCCTGCAATGCCGTCAAAATTGTCGGTACTGCCTGCAAAGAATGAGCTAGCTGCAATAATTCACGGGCGTTAACGTTGCCAAAGGCAATCCGACCCGTCAATCGCTCCAAATCATAAACGCCCTTGAGAGCATCAATAATGTTTTCGCGGGTAAAATAACCATCAAGTAGGGCTTGCACCATTTCTTGGCGCTTAGTCAGTTGGTCAACTGATAATAGCGGCCGCGCTAACCACTGCTTGAGCAGGCGACCGCCCATTGCTGTATGAGTCTTATCAAGAACCCAGAACAAGGAACCCATCTTTTTGCCAGTTTTCGCAGAAGCTGTTAATTCCAAATTGTTCTGCACCGTATGCGACATTTGTAAATACTGACTGACTTCATAGCTTTGTGCCACCTGCAAGTGTGCCAAACTGCGCTTCTGCGTTGTCAGTAAGTAACCAACTAACTGTTGAACCGCTGCTTTTTCAACATAATTAGTCAAATTTTGTTCAACGAAAGACACTTCGGCATGCTTTTCAGTTAATTCAACTGGTGCCGAAACCGTAATATTGGCTTTATCGAAAAATTCACTGTCGGCATCACTTAAATGCCCATTATAAACAACCTCGCGTGTGCGCAACGACAACAATTCATTCGCTACGGCCGCAAATGTTTTTAAGTGCGTCGCAAAAATTTCACCGGTTGACAAATCACTATAGGCTAAGCCGAAGCCGCTCTTAGTTGTCACTACTGACGTTAAATAATTGGCATCTTTGGCTTCACTTGGCTTGTCATTCATCCGCGTACCTGGCGTTACCAGCTGGATAATTCCCCGCTTAACCATTCCTTTGGCATCCTTAGGATTTTCCAATTGCTCACATAAAGCGACTTTATACCCCTTCTCCACCAAAGTATCAACGTAAGAATCAACCGCAACGTGCGGCACACCTGCCATTGGAATTGGATTTTCACTCTTATTTGAGCGGTGCGTCAAGGTCAATTCCAAAATCTGGGCACCCTTAACCGCATCATCTTCAAATAATTCATAAAAGTCACCGACGCGATAAAAAAGAAAGGCATCGGGATATTGCTTTTTAATTTCGTAATATTGCTCCATCATCGGAGTTGTACTTGCTTTGGCCATTTATTCCTCTTCTTCTTTGCTATTACTGCTATATTATACGCTATCTCTTGGGGCAAAAGAAAAAAGACCACTAGTTAATGATCTTTTTCTTAAGTTTGCTTGAAGCAACATTGCTTATCAAGTTGTCTACTATAACTATGTAAAAATAACTAGCTAATAAAATTTTTTCAAGCTTGTTAATTCGCCAACTATACAATGCAACTACTGGTTTCCAGGCTAAAATTAAAGTGCAAAATTAATTTATATTTTATTATTATATATAAATACAAGTAAATATATTTTTTAATAAGAAAAAAGTAACAAATCCACATTTATAAGCTTTTTTGAGCATTTTAATTGTCTTGTATGTATCTATCAAATATAATTAAAAATACGAGTTTAAGCAATACTTATATTGGTATCTAATTTCTTAAACTTAAAAATAAATATATGTATACAAAAAATCGTTTCTCATAGGTAGTACGAGCAACGATTTTTTTGTTTATTTGTTAAAAAGATATAAAATAAAAAGGGGAGGATAAAAGATCAATCTAATTAATTAAGCAAGATTATCACAGTATTAAAGAAAAATTCAAGTACAATTTGGACAGTTAATATTTGAATTTAAATTCAATCACTATGCTAATCAAACGTTATACCATCTTACTAAATATTTTACTATATGAGACTAGCTTATTTACTTTTTTAATGAAACCGCTTTAACTAAAAATTGGACAGACTTTAGAATTAAATACGGTAACAAACCAATAAAGGCAAATACCTGTCAACTATAGGCAAATTATTAATCAAGATTTTTATAATCACTTAAAAGTTTTATACCCAAATTAAGGAGCGTTAATTATGAAAACAATAAAGAACGTTTTATACGCACTATCAGTATTTGTATTACTATTCATTAGTGGTCCGCCTGCTTACGCAGCTACGGCTAAATTTTACGAATATTCCGGCACAGACTTAATCAAACAAGACTATTACGAAATCAAACAAAAGAAGACATTCAAATATAACTTAAATGGAAAGCAAGCTTATAATTCTGCTGCCTTTGTTCCTCAACGTAATAACTTTGTTGGTTATAGTTGGCCTGATAAAAATAATATTACCTATACTACAGACGGGACATCGCGCCAAGCTGCATTAACAGATGACGCTGCGCAACGGATCAATAGTATGAATATTGTAAAATTAGCACCTTCTGCAAGTAATCCTGATATTACCGTACATTATGTCAGTCAAGAAAAGATCAATAGCTTTAATAGTGATCCTAACCACGATCCAAATATTATGGCCTTAGGCCTAACAGTATATGGAAATGTCTGGCTGACGTCTAATAAGTATGCGCCTAAAACGTTTATTCACGTTAATGTTTACGTCAATAAAGAAGAAAACAACTCAGGCTATAGCTTATCTAACAGAGTTAAATGGCGTTTAGATTATCGTAATGAAGCAATTATTATTCATGAATTTGGACATGCTTTAGGCCTAGATCACAGTAATAATTATTCAAATTTAATGTCTCCAAGCAACTCTCAATTTAGTGAAAATGCGATGAAAAATCATACACAAATTCTCGATCAAGATTTTTATAATCGGCTTAGAACCCTTTATACAGAAAATTAACTAGAACACTATTTAACAAAATATCGATAAGACAAGCTTTGCTTATTAACACTAGTCCTTTAATAAGGTACTCTACTTTATCTTGCTCTGTTATACCCTAAGGGCAAAAATAGTTTCAACAATTACAAATTGGTAACTAACATAAAAGTAAACTCTTCTGAGTAAACAGAAATAGACATTACTATTGATGTTATATATGGTACTTTCATAATCATCACAATTAATATATAACAAAAAATATTCGAATGCAAGTAACTTTTTAAAATTATCTAATATTTATTTACTATTTTAACTTTATTATTTACTATAACATATATACGTAAATAAATACTGCTATATCAGCATTTTCTATACTTAGAAATCTTTTTTCTCACATTTTAATATACACGAATATTGAAATTGCTTACATTTATTAAATAACAATTTTATAAATTTATTGAAATTATATTTTGCAAAAAAATAGATATTACTTTTTTAACACCTAAATTAAACTCACAAAAGTCAGCATTACCAATAAAAAAGGCCATCAACTTGATGGCCTTTTTTTCTTGAAATTAAATAAATTATTATTGAACAAGTCGCCTTTTAGCAGAGTGGCTGCCGACAAACTTAACTATTGATTCTCACTACACACAAAAAGTCGCTCAAACGAGCGACTTTTTTAATTATTATTTATCTTAAAATTACATCATTCCAGGAGCGCCGGCACCAGCACCTGCGTCAGGTGTAGCTGGCTTATCTTCAGGAATTTCTGCAACTACAGCTTCAGTAGTTAAGAGAAGTGCAGCAATTGAAGCAGCGTTTTGCAAAGCTGTCCGTGTAACCTTGGTTGGATCAATAATACCAGATTCAACCATGTTCTCCCAGTTACCATTAGCAGCATTGTAGCCGATCTCGTTGTCTTGCTTTTCAAGTTCGTTCAAGATAACTGAACCATCTTCACCAGCGTTTTCAGCAATTTGGCGAACTGGTGCACTCAAAGCACGTAAGACAATGTTGATACCAGTTTGTTCATCAACAGTATCACCTTTAAGGTCTTTAACAGCTGATTCAACATCAACTAAGGCAGTACCACCACCGGCAACGTAACCTTCATCAACAGCAGCACGAGTTGAGTTCAAGGCATCTTCGATCCGGTAACGGCGTTCCTTCAATTCAGTTTCAGTAGCAGCACCAACGTGAATAACTGCAACACCACCAGTTAATTTAGCCAAACGTTCTTGCAACTTCTTCTTGTCAAAGTCAGAAGTAGTTTCATCGATTTGCTTTCTAATTGAATCTTCACGATCCTTGATTGCTTCATCAGAACCAGCACCATCAACAATTGTAGTTGAGTCCTTAGTAACTGTAATCCGGCGAGCTTGACCTAATTGGTCAAGTGAAGTGTCCTTCAATTCAAGACCCAAGTCTTCAGTAATTACAGTACCACCAGTCAATGCAGCGATATCTTGTAATTGTTCCTTGCGGCTGTCACCGAAGCCAGGTGCTTTAACACCAACAACGTTGAAAGTACCACGAACCTTGTTCAAAACAAGTGTTGGCAATGCTTCACCATCAATATCGTCAGCAATGATTAACAATGACTTTCCTTGTTGTACAATTTCTTGCAATAATGGCAAAATGTCTTGAATGTTAGAAATCTTCTTGTCGGTAATCAAAATGTATGGATTATCGAGGTCAGCTTCCATCTTGTCGTTGTCAGTTACCATGTATTGTGACAAGTAACCGCGATCGAATTGCATCCCTTCAACAACTGATAATTCAGTTTCAATACCACGAGAATCTTCAATAGTAATTACACCATCGTTGCCAACTTTTTCCATTGCGTCAGCAATTAAATTACCAACTTCTTTAGAAGCACTTGAAACAGCAGCAACTTGAGCGATTTGGTCTTTTGAAGAAACTGTATGGCTGATCTTGTGTAATTCATCAGTTACAGCCTTAGTAGCCTTTTCAATTCCGCGGCGAACACCAACTGGGTTAGCACCAGCAGTTACGTTCTTCATTCCTTCACGAATAATTGCTTGGGTCAAAACAACGGCAGTAGTTGTACCGTCACCAGCGATATCGTTGGTCTTTTGAGCAGCTTCAGCAACTAACTTAGCACCCATGTTTTCGTAATGGTCCTTCAATTCAATTGCCTTGGCAATTGTAACACCATCGTTAGTAATTTCTGGGTTGCCATATGATTGCTCTAAAACAACGTTGCGTCCCTTAGGACCAATAGTTGTCTTAACAGTATCAGCTAGCTTGTCAACACCCTTTAATAGGGAACGTCTTGCGTTTTCTGAAAATTTAATATCTTTTGCCATTTTCATTCGCTCCTTAATTACTTAACAACTGCTAAAATATCTTTTTCATGAAGAACTAAGTATTCTTCGCCTTCATGTTTAACATTAGTGCCAGAGTACTTATCGTATAAAACGACGTCGCCCTTCTTAACAGTCATTGGAATCTTGTCACCAGTTTGAGTATAAGTACCTTCACCTACAGCGACAACTTCACCTTCAGTTGGCTTTTCTTTAGCATTTGATGCTAAGACAATGCCACCAACAGATTTTTCTTCTTCTTCTTTAACTTTTACGATCACGCGATCACCGATTGGTTGTAACACGATTGCCTCCTAAAATTAAATTTGATAATTTTTATTTTCTTTATATCAGTTAGCACTCTTATTAGCTAAGTGCTAACTTACAAATATGATAATAACCTCTTTTGCCAAAAAATGCAAGAAAAATTAGCACTTTTTTACTTAAAGTGCTAATTTTATTTTTTGCAAGTTCTTAATTCCCATAACTTCGCATATAATTCAATGTTTTTTCTATCTTTTTTGATTAATTCAGCCACAACAAAACCCCTGAGATTAACTTCAGGGGTTCCTATTAACTAATATTTATGAAAGAAATACTACCAAATTAGTACGCGCTTCTTGGGCGATAGCCACATGCCGTCAGTCTTCTTAACCTTAAAGACCTTGTAGAAATCCGGTTGGCACTGCACTTGGACATTAACCCTCAAAGCATCAGGTGAGTGAACATCGTTGGCAAGCAAGTATTGCGTCCATTCTGGGCTTGCTTTTAACCGCCAAATTCGGGCGTAATTTTTAAAGAGTTCACGTAAGCTAACATGATCTTTCTTAGCAGCAGCTATAGCTACAGATAAGCCACCTTGATCGGCAATATTTTCCGATACTGTCAGCTTACCGCTAACCTTTTTACCGCCATATTTGATACCGTCAAATAATTTGATTTCTGCATTAACACGCTTATTAAATGCTACGTGATCTTTTTTAGTCCACCAATTATGCAGACTGCCATATTTATCAAACTTAGCACCATTATTGTCAAAGGCATGAGAAATTTCATGACCAACAACTGTACCAATGCCACCCAAGTTAGCAGCCTCACTTTGCTTCTTACTATAAAATGGGGCTTGCAAGATAGCTGCAGGAATATTGATATCATTTCGCTCATCATTATAAAAAGCATTAACTTCATCACCAGTAATGCTCCAGTCGTCACGATCAACTGGTTCATCTAACTCTGAGACCATTTCTTTAGTGGTCTTGATATCCATTGCTTTTTGATTAGCATACAAACTACCGCCTTGGCTTGCTGGAACATCATAAAAGTCCGTAACATCGTCTGGGTACCCAACCTTGACCTTCATTGCCTTTAATTTGGCGATTGCTTTTTGTCTAGTTGACTTAGACAGCCACTTATTCTTTTGCAAACGTTGTTCGTAAGTTTTTAAAATTTCTTCAACCATCTTAGTGACGTCTTTTTTAGCAGCAGGACCAAAATAAGTTTGACCATAATATTCACCTATTAAGTCGTCAAATTCACTATCTGTAATTGCAAAAGCTTGCTTTGCAGTTGAAGGCAATTCTTTTTGACCAGTTTCTGCCTGCGCAAATGGAGCGCTAGCGTCAATAAATTGCTGTGACAAATCCCCGGCAACGCTATTAATGAATTCAACAATCATCCAGCCCTTAATTTCAGCGAAGTTATCCTTATTAAGCAACCCATTAACATTATTCAAAAAGTCTGGATCCGTGACAATAATCTGATCAGGTTCTTTGCCGATTGCTCCCTTTAAAAATCCAGCCATATCAAAGTTGTCAAATTTTGCTTCAAAATCTTTGACACTCATTGGATGATAATTGCTAGTTACTTCAGCACTATCTTCAGCTGACTTAGTGTTTTGAACGATCTTACTATCAAACTTAATTGCGTTTTCAGCATAAGTAGTGGCTTCATCTTCCGGCACGCCAGCTAATTTCAATAGGTTGATAGATTGCTTTTGATAAATATCAAGTAACTTTTTCGAATTGGGATCCTGATAGCTAGTAGCGTCAGATAAAATCGTTCCCGCAGAGCCAAAATAGAGGGCATTCTTGCGGGCGTTTTTCAAATCAGGCTCAACCTCCCAGCCAATCGGCAGCGGCATCATTTCATTAAATAATTTTGCAGCGTTGGTATTAAAATCAGCAAAATCCTTAATATTTTCCAGTTCTGCCAAATCCTTCTTAATTGGATGAGCACCATCACGGTTACGTTGATCCATATCTAGAGCTTGCTTATAAAAATCAACGACTTTGGCAAAATTAGGGATATTCGGCAGCGGCTTTTTGCCATTAGCAAAAGCTGCCATATCTTGACTTAATTCCGTGTTCACCTTAGTTGAAAGCTCATCAAGAGTACCTGTACTAACACCATCAGCTGGTATTTTAGCTTGCTTTAACCATTTAGAATTAACAGCTAAATACAGATTATCTTGCGGACGCATACCAACTTTAGGTTTAAGTAAGTTGCCAATACCCCCGCGTTTTCCTTTAACTTGCTTACTGCGATGTTGCGTAGTTTTACTCTTACTAGTGGCAGCTAAAACCGGCTGACTGAGATAATTACTAGTATTAGTTAAAACAAGCGACCCACTCATTATAATGGCAGTCAGTACTGCTATTATTTTCGATTTTTTCTTCATTTACTTACCTCATGTACAAGTAACTTAATTATTCAAGTTTTATTATAGCAATATTTGACTGCAACAAATATATTTTTTTGTGCAAAGTATTCTTCATTACAGCTTCAATTTAATCAACTGCTTGGCACACATAATGCAAATAGAAATAATCATTGCACTAACAGCGATTACAAAAATCAAATGACCATCCACCTTGACCAAAAAGCCACTAATTACTGACATCATTGGACCCATCATTCTTGTTAAAGTTGTTGACGCCGAAGTTACCATCCCGCGATATTCTTTTTTGGTTAGTGCTTGCACAATTGTGAAAAAGTTAGCCTGCGACCACACACTGCCAACTGATACTAGGACATAGCCAATCGTCACTAGCCAAAATGAATGCAATCCTAGCATGACACTAAAGCCAATTAAAATAACTAAACCACTGATTAGCAGCTGCGAGCCAACTGTAAATCTTTGATTAAAATGTAAATAAATAAAATTTGCAGTAATTCCAGCAACTGAAGCTACTGTATAAAAGATGCTAATTTGCGTAACCGATACTTTCAGCGTTTGTTTTAAAATAAACGTTAACATTGGCACCACAACTTGAAAACCTAAGTTAGCTGCCAAAAAGCCAATAATTAACCATTTTAAGTGAAAGTCATGCCAAATAAATTGCAATCCCGCAATAGTTTTATGAGCAATATTTTTAGTTGTAGCTATCGACTTTTCTTCCGGTAGCTCCTTAATTGTTACTGCTAAATATGCAAAACTAACGCTATCCAATAAAAAGCCAGTAAAATAGCCGACTAGATTAATTATCAGGGATGCAATTCCGGGACCAAACATGCGCTGAACTGAAGAAATCAGCCCAACACTTCCCGATACCTGAGCCAACTCTTGCGGCGACAGATTTTGGGCAATCATGGTCTGATAACCAACCCAAGATAGTAGGTCAAAAAAGCCAAAAGCAAAAATTATTACCAAAATGCTCCACAAAGGTAAGTGATTGTTAATCATTGTTGGTACAAATAATGCCAAAATCATTTGCATCACTAACGCAGTCAGCATTACGTTCTTTTGACAATAGACGTCAAAGAGTGCGCCAATTACCAAGCCAAATAGTGCAGTTGGCAAATATTCCATTGCACTGAGCAATCCCATTGTTACTGATGAATGATTAATCGTCAGCATTAACAGAGGTACCGCAAACGTGTAAAACTGGTCACCAAATCCTGATACTGCATACCCTAACAATAGTTTTCGTTTATTATTAAAATTTTTATTCTTCATTTCCTCGATTATCCATAGAAGCTGTATTATTTTTTAACAAAACAATACAGCTTCTACTTCTGCATCGATTACACTTGCAATTTTGATTGTAACCACCTCTACTTTACTAAAACAAAAAGCCATTTACACAAGTGTAAATGACCTTAAGCTAAATATTCTTTTCGTTATCCTTATCGGCATCAAGGAAGTAAATTAATGTTTGCAATTCAGTTGCCAAATCAACATTCTGAATCCGAATTCCAGTCGGAGCAGACAAGCGAATTGGCGTGAAGTTCATTATTCCCTTAATTCCTGATTCAATCATTTCATCAGCTGTTGCCTGTGCAGTTTCAGCTGGAACTGTCAAAATTGCAATCGAAATCTGTTGATCGCTCAATTGCTTTTTCAATTCGCTCATGCTGTAAACTGGCACACCACTTAAAATTTTGCCGGTAATTTCTTCTTTAATATCAAACGCACAAGAAATACGAATATTGTTGCTTCTCTTAAAGTTGTAATTAAGCAAGGCATGCCCTAAGTTACCAACACCAACCAAGGCAACATTAGTCAACGTATCTTGATTCAAAATCTTTTTAAAAAATGATAAGAGGCTCTTAACATCGTAGCCGTAACCACGCTTGCCCAGTGCGCCAAAGTAAGAAAAATCACGTCTAATTGAAGCACTATCAACCTGAACTGCTTCCGACAATTCGGTTGAAGAAACTTTTTCTTTGCCACTCTCATTTAAAATAATTAGATAGCGATAGTAGAGTGGCAATCTCTTTGCTGTCGCTGTCGGAATTTTTATCTTTTCCATTTTTCAAACGGCCCCCAACTTTTATTTGTGAATAAAGCACTAATCAGTCTTATTTTACTCGCAAAATCACATTTAATGCAAATATTTTTTCACAATCTATTCAATTCTATCATAGAAAAGCCTTATAACTAGTAAATGTAGGCCTCTTTTATCCAAGCAAATAATTTAACAAGACTACTTAATAGATTAATCTTCCCTCTTATCACGTTATTGGCACCACTTGCCTTAATTAAGCAGACAAACCTCATATCCTTGCTTAAAATTGCTATAAACAAATGAATAGGAGTCAACAATGTTACTTGAAACACAAAATTTAGTTTAGCGTAATTCACAACTCAAATAATTTTCTTTTTTCTTACCTATAAAGATACACCAGAATTTCAGCTCTTATGCTAAAATGGTCTCTAGGTGAAAATATATGATAATTGCACAAGGGCACGATTTAGAAAAACAATTCGGTGCCAATACTCTATTTAAAAACGTTAACTTTTCAATTGACGCAAATGCGCGGATCGGACTTGTCGGGGCAAACGGTGTCGGCAAGACGACACTGCTTAAAATTATGACAGGCGAAGAAGACGCAACCCATGGTGAATTTACAATCAACAAGGGCATTGCTGTCGGCTACATCGCTCAGGAAAATAGTCTCGATGAAAATAAAACCATCTGGAACGAGATGCTGGATGTTTTTGCCCCATTAATTAAAATGGGTGAAAATATCCAAACAATGCAGGAGCAGATTGCCAACCATCCTGAAGATGAGGCCTTGCTCAAGCAATACGACCAGATGCAGTTCAACTTTGAACAGCAAGGCGGCTACACTTACCAATCCGATATTAAAAGCATCCTGAACGGCTTTAAATTTCCTGAAGATACGTGGACTAAGGTAATTGGCAGTCTTTCTGGCGGTGAAAAAACCCGTCTAGCCTTTGTTAAGCTGCTGCTACAAAAGCCGCCACTATTGCTGCTTGACGAGCCAACCAACTACCTTGATTTGGATACATTGGACTGGCTGGAAAACTTCCTTAAAGGTTATTCTGGCGCTATTTTGGTAGTTTCCCACGACCAGTACTTTTTGGATCATTTGGCTAACCAAATTTTTGAATTACAATTTGGTAAACTGACCGCCTTCAAGGGCAACTATTCTGATTATGTTGCCCAACGTGAACTGCGTGATCGCCAGCAAGAAGAAGCCTACGAAAAGCAACAGGATAAAATCAAAAAAGATGAAGAATTTATCCAAAAGAACATTGTTCGGGCCACTACCACTAAGCGAGCACAAAGTCGGCGTAAACAACTCGAAAAAATCGAGCGGATTAAGCCGCCTAAACATAAAAATAAGGTTCGCATTACCTTCAAGAGTGAGCGCCCATCTGGAAAAGAAGTTTTAATTTTCAATCACTTGTCAATCGGTTACCCAACCAAAACCATGGTACAAGATGTTTCTTTTCAAGTTAATAAGGGGGACCGCGTTGCGGTTATTGGACCAAATGGTATTGGTAAATCCACGCTTTTAAAAACAATCATGAAAGACTTAACCCCTAAAGAAGGGTCAATCAAGTACGGCGCTTCGCTTGATATTGGCTATTATGACCAAGAATTACAACAACTTGATCCTGGAAAGACTGTTCTTGATACCATTTGGGATCGCCATAAAACGATGCCTGAACGTGATGTGCGCTCAATCTTGGCTAGTTTCTTATTCACTGCCAAAGACATCGACAAGACCGTTGGTCAATTATCCGGTGGCCAAAAGGCCCGCTTGACCCTAACTGTTTTATCACTTGAACATAACAACTTTTTGTTAATGGATGAGCCGACCAACCACTTGGATATTGAAGCTAAAGAGGTGCTCGAGCAAGCTCTGCAAAAGTTCGATGGTACCCTGCTCTTTGTCTCCCATGACCGGTACTTTATCAACCAGCTGGCCAACAAGATTGTTGCCGTCAAAGATGGTCATGCCAAAATTTATGAAGGTAATTATTCATACTACTTGGATGAACAAGCTAAGCAAGCTGCTAGTGCCGCAACTCCTGCTAATCAGGATACACCAGTAGAAGTAGAGGCTGCAAATTCTACTAAGCTGTCTTATCAAGAGCAAAAGCAGCGCGACTCACAAAAGCGCAAGTTGCAACGCCAAGTAGAAGATATTGAAGCCAAAATTGAAGAATTGGAACAAAAAGAGCAAGAAATTCAAACGCAAATGGCTAATCCCGACATTGCTTCTGACTTTGGTAAGTTAGGACCACTGCAAGAAGACCTAACTGCTACTCAATCTGAATTAGATAAAGCTAATGAAGATTGGGAACAAGCATTAACTGAATTAGAAAATTTTGAATAACCAAAAAAGACGAAGAAGTTACTTACTTCCTCGCCTTTTTTAGTTTAATAATTATTCCAGCAAACTCTTCGCATACGGTAATTCCAATGACGGATCTGCATTGAGCGTCATATCAGCAAACTTACCTTCGTTATACAAATTATAAGCCGCTGCACCAATCATTGCTGCATTATCACCACACAATTTGAGGTCAGGCAAAATCACCTTTGGCCGTATCTTTGCCGGCAAGGCTGCAATTTCCTGACTCATACGATCGCGTAAACCATGATTAGCAGCTACACCACCGCCCATAATAAAGGTTTTTGGTTGATACTCTTTAATTGCACGAATTGTCTTAGTAGATAACACATCCACAACCGCTGCCTGAAAACTAGCAGCCAAATCATACTTGTTAAGTTCTTGGTGAATTTGGTCAGCATGATGACAAGTATTGATAAAGGCACTTTTTAGACCAGAAAATGAAAAGTCATAATCATCGTCAGTCAGCATTGCTCGTGGAAAGTTAAACGTATCTTGACCCTGATGTGCCCAATCATCAATTGTTTTACCAGCCGGATATTTCACACCCAGAACTCGACCAATCTTGTCGTAAGCTTCTCCTGCAGCATCATCGCGGGTATCACCAACAATTTCAAAGTGCGTGGGAT
The DNA here is from genome assembly GCF_029433435.1 of Lactobacillus sp. ESL0703. Classification (NCBI taxonomy): domain Bacteria; kingdom Bacillati; phylum Bacillota; class Bacilli; order Lactobacillales; family Lactobacillaceae; genus Lactobacillus; species Lactobacillus sp. ESL0703. The sequence continues at coordinate 489,312 of NZ_JAQTIB010000002.1, read as the reverse complement.
CTTTCATCAAGACAATTTCAGTATGTCCCCCGGAAACTTGCAAGGCAAGAGCAGGATATTCAATTTCATCTGTTAATTGAGCCGCCATAATGTGACCCATAATATGGTCAACACCGATTAACGGAATCCCCGTAGCCATCGAAGCAGCTTTGGCAGCACTAACACCAATTAATAGTGCTCCAACAAGTCCAGGACCGTAAGTTACCGCAATTGCATCAATATCATCCCAAGTGGCATCCGCTTGCGTCAATGCTTCTTTAGTAATTTGACTAATTACCTCAATATGATGTCGACTAGCAACCTCTGGAACTACCCCACCAAAACGTTGATGGCTCTTAATTTGCGTTGCCACAACCAAACTTTCAATTTCACGGCCATTTTTAATGACTGCTGTAGAAGTTTCATCGCAAGAACTCTCATAAGCTAAAATCCGAATATCTTTTTGTTTGCTCAAAACTTAATCCCTTTCTTATTTCGTGTTTGTGTTAAATCCAGCACCATATTTAAGCCATCTGTTTGTGTTTCCTGATAATAATTCGGTCGAATAAAAGTTGGACTGAAGCCAAGCTGCCGGTACAATTTTTGCGCTATCAGGTTATCCACGCGAACTTCCAAGCTAACGCATTCGCAGCCCCACTCTTGTACTAATTCAATCATTATCTGCATTAGCTGTGTGCCTAGGCCTTGCCCCTGCCAGTTAGGAGCAACCGTGATATTAGTTATGTGCGCTTCAAGCTGATTGATACGCACACCTGCATAAGCAACCAAGGTTGAAGATTGATAAACAACTAAGTATAGCAGGTTAGACTTGGCCAATTCTGACTGAAAAACCTCGGCATTCCACGGCATTCGTCCATTGTAAGCCTGCGTTTCCAGCAGCAGCATATTAGAAATATCATCAGGCTTTGCCCGCATAATTTGAACGGTTTGACCAGCAACGCTAAACACAAATGGCTGAAATTCTATCTTAAGTGGCTGTTTTTTAAAATGAGAAAAATAATTATGCTGCTTAAACTTCTTCCACATAATTACTATCTGGCTCAAACGGCTTCCCCGTCTTCTTGTGCCAGTCAACCTCTGCCTGCGTCCGCCGCAAATAATTAGGTAATAACTGGTCAGGATCAGTTGGCGTGGCTGCTTCTGCTAATTGACCAATTAAGCTAGCATGAATAACATTTTGGTCATCAGTACCGTAACTAAAGGGTACAGCCAATGCCTTAATTAATTCTTCCTGCCTAGTAAAGCCAGACCCAATAAAGATAATCTTGCTTAACGGCTTATCAGCTAAATATTCCTTAACAGCTTCCAGCAATGATGAAATATGATAGTGACCATCAGCCAGGACGTTAACTGGCAGGCCACCTTCATTAACATAACCGCCAGCAAAGTAGTTATCGTTACGGGCGTCAATTCCCGCTACAATCAGCGTATCCTGATCGCTGCAGCTAGCAGCCAAAGCCTGCAAGGTTGAAATACCGACAACTTCTTTATTTAAAATACTAGCAAACATTTTAACCGTCGTAATTCCAATCCGCAATCCCGTATAAGATCCCGGTCCAATTGCTACCGCAAAACGATCAATATCTTTTAACTGCAGGTCATTTGCCCGCAGGATTTCATCAATTAAAGGATCAAGATGTTCACTATGGTTGCGCTCATCCTGCTCACTTTTTTCAACAATAACTGATTGGCCGTCATTCAAGGCTACGCTCAAGTGATTAGTGGCCGTTGATACACTTAAAATTTTCATTTCAGATTACTTTTCCCTTTTTAAAAAATCTACCTTTTCATTTTAACACGAGAAAGGGCCTGCAAAACAAAGTAGATAACAAACATTTGTATCCAAGGAACAATTAATTCTTTAGGTAGTCGCTGCACTAAGGCCGCATTAAAGTTCAACCCATACAAAACGTGCACCCACAACGTATTCAGACCGACGTTAACAATTATGGTAACCAGTAAGGTCGACAAGATAATCCGCCAAATCTTAACTGGCCGTTGATAAAAAAATAGTCCATAAATTAATGGCCCAACCATCGCACTAAGTGTAAAACCGATGAAATAGCCACCTTGATTACCAAAGATAGCTGAGGAAACAAGGTCCCCAATCGCGCCGCCGACACCGCCCCATACGGGACCAAAAATGAAGCCTAGCATCACGCTCCCAATAAAATCAAGACTGACGTGAACAACTGCCGTGCCAATACTAAAGCGATGCAAAATTATTTTGATTGCAATTACGACTCCAAGTAGAATTAAGTCACGTAATTCCAGTTTTAGCGTTCTTTTTGAAATCATCGCCAACACTTCCTCTCATTAAAAAAGCATGACGACCAGTCATGCTCAATTAATTATATTATATTTTGCGCCAAGTTAGTTCACAAACGGCTCTAGGATTGCTTTCTTCATCCTCAATCACATGATAGGACTTAATATCTTGCCCATCATCCTGTACATTAACACAGGCAAATGGCTCCTGACCATACGTTACTTCCTGATTGAACTTAATATCAATGCTTTGAATAATGTGCTCACGCAAAAATTCGCGGTCCAAAGTATCAATAAACCAACTAAAGTAATGACCGTTAGTCATATGATGGTTAGTATCTAGGTCATCATAGCGAACGCGATACTGCCGCTTAACTTGATATTCCTTTTGCGGCCGCAAGCGAGGAAAACGTGGCAATTTCTTTAATAAGGGAATACCTAAGTCGGTCATCATCTTTTCATCTGTTGCGACCATTTTACGCTTTTTCAAGTCAAACAAGACCCACTCACTCTTAACCGTAATGAGCATCTTACCTTGTTCATCAATAAAGTTAAAGTCCCGATACTCTAAGAAGCGATTATAACCAACAGCATCAGTAGTAACTGTAATGTGGTCATTAGGTTGAGGCAATGCTTGAACCTCAATATGGTATTGCGTGACAACCCAGCCCAAACCACGCTCGGTCAAGGCATTAGTACTTGCCTCACCACTACTTAGTTGGTGCTCGGACACACTCATCATCAAGTCAACCATTGCCGGCAGTTTCAAATGCTGGTTTTCATCACATTCATAATATTCAATTCGTTTTTGTTCACTATATTTCATTAGTTGCCTCTGTTTTGATGATATTGATCGTAGAGTTCATTTTTCGAAACATTGTTCAGCTGGGCTACTTCTTTAATGGCTGATTTTTTGCTTTCACCTTGAGCAACTCGATCATCCACTAACTTAATCAACTCTGGCCATGTTAGTTGTTTAATTTCAGCTGTACTCGGCGATACCAGCATGACAAATTCGCCGCGCGGTGCGTTTTCAGCGAAATAATCATTCAATTCGGCAACCGTTCCCCGGACAAACTCTTCATGAATCTTAGTTAGTTCTCGCGCTGCCACAATCTGTCTATCCGGTTCCAACACCGTTGCCATATTCTTTAACGTCTTAACTAGCCGATGCGGTGCTTCATAAAAAATTGAAGTTGCATGGGCCTTCTCCATCTCTTCAAAATAAGGCTTTTGCTCACCTGCTTTGCGGGGCAAAAAGCCATAATAGGTAAACGGCTGTGCATCAAATCCCGAGGCAATTAAGGCAGTCGTAAATGCCGACGGACCAGGCAGCGGTACTACAGGAACATTATTTTTAATACACTCCTGCACTAAAATATAACCTGGATCAGAAATAACCGGCATCCCCGCGTCACTGATTTCCGCAATTACTGCTCCCTCTTGCATTAGTTGCACTAATTCCGGCGCACGCTGCTTAGAATTATATTTGTGAAAAGACAGCATGTGGTTATGCACGCCAATCTTCTCTAACAAAATGCCACTGGTCCGCGTATCTTCAGCCGCGATATAGTCTGCATCTGTTAATACCTTTTTAGCCCGAATTGTAATATCTTCTAGGTTCCCAATTGGTGTTGGTACCAAATAAAGCTTGCCTTTATCATCCGCATAACTACTTTGCCGCTGCATTTTATCCGTCCTTTAATGTACTTTCTTCTTTTTCTTTTCGCCGAAATTATCAAGAATATCCAAACAAAACATGCAATCAGAACTCGGATCACGGTGTGAGCCATAGTACATGTTGCAAATATGATAACCCGAGTTATAAATCTGCCGCAAGGACTCAAGTCCACTCTGGGTCTTAATTGTTCCGTTATGCACATTGGCATTCGTCATTTTGTCTAGTTTTTCACGTAAAAGTTGGTTCTCAACCTTTAATTCGGTATTTTCCTTGAGTGTATCTAAAATATCATTTTCTAAACTCTCGATTGTCTTGGTCATTTTCATCATCGAATCGTGGAGTTGTTGCAATTTTGAATAAGAATCCACCATCAAACCACCTACCGTTTCCACTGCAAAGCCAGATAATCCAATAAGTTACGGAAATTAACATTGCTGTAACGCATCTTGTCAATTTCTAATAAATTTTGGAGCATCTTAGCCCCCGCCTGTTGATCTTTATCATTTAATTCTGTTTGTGCCATTTTCTTTAACATTAGCCAAACATAATTTTGGCTAGCTTTACTTTTAGCAACATCCGCTAATTGATGGGCGCTGACAATCGATAGCAGATCGTATTCCAACATTTCTTGATAAAAATATTTAATCTCTTGGTCCAATTTGCGGGTATCGCCAAGTTCAAGAATTTGGTCTTTAGTGAAGCCGTTTTGAATTAAAAATGCAGTTTTACCATCTGCTTGATCGTCAGCCGCAAAATTAATAATTTGTGTTCGTGAACGCACTGTCGGCAAAATTTGATCTACATTATTGGTAATCAAAATTGTTACAACAGGAGCAATTGGTTCTTCGAGCAAATTAAGTAGGGCATTAGCTGCCGGCAGCGTTAACTTTTGTGCCTCATTAATAATAAAAAAGCGGCAGCTGCTCTGAACCGGACTTTTGCCTAATTCTTCCTTTAATGGGCGAATCTGGTCAATCCCTAAACTCTGCTTACCTGCAGTAGTTACCAGCAAGACATCAGGATAGTTCCCTGAAATAATCTGCCGGCAATTCTGACAAGTGCCATCAGGCCGCTTTTCACCGGTACAATTAAATAAACAGGCAAGCCAATATGCAGTATTAACTGCCTCATCTTCATCACGGTCAACAAATAAATAGCTATGCGCCAACTGCTTTTGCTGGTAAGCCCGTTCTAAAAAAGCTGCCTCCTTGGCACCTTTTTGCGTAAGATCAATAGCCATTAAAATTGCTTAAACGCTTCTACTGGTAAGACAAAGCAAGTCGCGCCGCCAACCGTAATTTTAATTGGCTGACTGCTCATGTCAAAGCCTGTCATTACCATATTAGGGTTCATATATTCTTCGCGCGCCTTGGACTCTTCCTTAATGATGTGTAAAACTTCCTTTACATGTTCATCATCAATCCCAATAAGAAATGTGGTATTGCCTTGACTTAAAAAGCCACCAGTTGTAGCTAACTTAGTCGCACGAATATTTTCTTTAACCAATGTCCGCTGCAGCCGACTGGCATCTTCTTTTTGTACAATTGCGATTATTAACTTCATCAAATCAGTCCTTTAGCAATTCTTTTGGTAAACGGTTTACAACAATTTTAACACAATCTGCTACTACCTGACTAAGAGGTCGATTAGCATTGACAATCTCAATGCGGTCAGAATATTGCTGGTTAACCCACTGGTAACCCTGATAAACTTTTTGGTGAAAAGATAATTTTTCTTGTTCAAGCCGGTCTTCTTGACCGCCATGGTCCTTAGCAATCCGCGCTAGGCCTACCTCAGGCTGCACATCCAAGAAAATAGTTACGTCAGGTTCAATCCCGCTAGTGGCAAAATCATTGATCGCCTTAACAGCTTCAATTCCTAAGTCCCGACCAACACCTTGATAAGCTAATGAACTGTCAACAAACCGATCGGAAAAGACAACCTGGCCCTTTTCTAAGGCCGGAATAATTGTTTCTGCCATGTGTTGACTTCTTGAAGCCGCATAAAGTAATGCCTCAGTCTTAGCGCTCATAGCGATATTAGCCGGATCCAAAATAAATTGCCGAATTTGTTCCGCGATTTTTGAACCGCCTGGCTCACGAGTCACAAGATATTGTACCCTAAGCTTAGGGGCAATTTGGGCTACAACTTGTTCCAAAACCGTACTTTTTCCGGAGCCATCTGGCCCTTCAAAACTAATAAAAAAACTTTTCATAAAACTCTCCCATGCCTCTATTTTACAGAAGTTCTTTCTATATTAACACCCCAACATACTTTTAATTTTAGCAAAAATAAAAAAGCCTACCTTGGTAGACTTTTTATTCAGAAATAGCATTTGTGTAACCACTAAATCTTGTATGCCGCCGGCGAGCTTCATTATACAAAAAGGAATATTTAGCCTGCAAAATTTTGTTAGCAATAATATTGTCATCTGACATATCTAACGTCGTCGGATCCAAACTTTTTTGCACGGCAATTTCATCCTGCAGCTTTTCAATCACGGCAACTAGTTTGTCGTCGCCCATTTCTTTAACCTTAGTTCGTGCCATTAGATTGATGTTCTCCCTTGAACTGCGCGCTTCAGCGTAATTGAATTGGCATACTCAATATCGCTGCCGACTGCCAATCCCGCTGCTAGCCGCGTTACTTTGATCCCTGCCGGCTTAATCAGCTTGCTGATATACATTGCCGTGGACTCACCTTCTGGAGTAGAGTTTAACGCTAAAATCACTTCTTTAACACTATCCTGCTTCTGCAGGCGGACAATTAATGACTTAATGTTGACTTCTTCGGGACCAATCCCGTCCATTGGCGACAATACACCATGCAGAACATGGTATAAGCCGGTATATTCGCCCATTTCTTCAAAGGCCATCACATCTTTAGGCTGCTCGACAACCATAATCGTTGTCTGGTCGCGCTCGGGATTAGCACAAATTGAACACGGATCTTTCTCAGTAATATTGCCGCACACTGAGCAGCGCCGCAATTTTTCTTTGACATCTTTAAGGGCTGTACCAAAGTTATTAACATCATCGTCTGGCATGTCTAATGTATAAAAAGCCAGCCGAGTGGCTGTTTTTTCACCAATGCCCGGTAATTTCATATATGAATCAATCAAATGCGCTATCGGTGTTGGATATTGCAATTAAATCATACCCTTCGTGTACTTACCTAAACTCGCTTGGGTGGCTTGGTCAATTTCTGATAAGCCTTTGTTAACAGCATCAATGATTAAATCCTGCAGCATATCTGGATCATCAGGATCAATTGCTTCCTTGTTAATCGTAATCTCTTTTAACTTACGGTCACCGCTAAAAGTAGCAACAACTAAGTCGTCAGCAGACTTGCCCACAAATTCTTGAGCTGTAATTGTTTGCTGCTCCTGCATCATTTGTTCCTGCATCTTTTTAGCTTGCTTCATCATTTGCTGCATGTTCATTCCACCCATGCCGCCCATTGCACCAAAATTAGGTCTCTTACTCATTTTGCTCTCCTTTATTTAATCTTTGATATTAACCACATCACCAAACAAGTCTTTGGCTTTTTGAACGACTTCATCACTTGCAGTTTGCTTGTCAGAAACAACTGGTTCACTTGCCGGTTCTTGACCAGCATGATCTTTTTTCTTCGCCAGCAAGTCTTTGCCATGCGTTTGCAAAAAGTCTTTGCGCACCTTGAGCCAGTCTTCATCTGGCACTAAGACAATCTCATAGTCATGCTGCGTAAACTTGGCAATTTCACTAGTTAACTTAGTCAAAAAGTTGTCATCTGCACTAGCATTTTCAAACCACAAAGTATACTTACACTTCATTACTACTTGGTCGGAACTAGCTGCTACTGGCTGCAGAACATCAAGCAAAGCTCGCTGTGAAACTGACAGAACTGACTGCAAATCCGGCCAAATATCTTTAAGCGCCAGCAAGTCTTTTTTAGTCGCATTCTCTAACACATGATAGACTTGCTTACGATTCTGCTCATTAGCATGGTCAGTGTTACGTACTCGTTTTTTCTTTGGCTTTTCAGTTACGGTATGGCTTGCCTGCGATTTGCTTTTGGCAGCAGAATCAATATGGTAAACCTGATCGCGATTAGTCTTGCCTGGCTGCTTAGATAAGTTCGAAAATTTTTCAGTTAAATCCACTACTTGCTTTTTTAAAGCCGTAATCTCAGCCTGCAAATCAACGCTTTTATCATCAGCCAGTGCAGGTACACTAGCAGCCGGCGCACTAGCCTCAGCCTCTTGCTCACCGCTAGTACTTGCAACCAAAAACACCTCTAGCGGAATTTGCTGCTGATTGGTATAACGCAAATCATTCAATGCCGTATTGGCTGCCGTAATTAACTGAAAATAGCGCTGCGTTGGAACAGACCCAATCTTTTGTATAAAATCGGCACTCAAGAAATTACTCTCATTTTGCCCCTCTGCCTTAACTACCATCAAAGCATTAGTCGCCATATCAATCAATTCATCCAGAATATTTTTTGAAGTAGCACCATTTTTTAACTCTACTTGAGCTAAAGTCAGGGCTTTGGCTGTATCTTTTTCTAACAATGCCAGCAAAATTTCTTCAATTTTTTCTTTAGCAGCAAAACCGGTAATCTGCAGGGCATCGTCATAATTAACCGCATCTTTTTCATAACTAAGCAGTTGATCCAAAATGCTCAAGGCATCCCGCATCCCACCGTCAGCAACCTGTGCGATAACGGCTAGCGCCTTATCCTCATACTTAATCTGCTCTTGGTCCAGAATATACTTCATCCGCTCTTCAAGATCAGTTTGCGCAATTCGCTTAAAATTGTAGCGCTGCGTCCGGGAAATAATAGTAGCCGGGACCTTCTGCAATTCCGTCGTTGCTAAAATAAAGACAACATGCTCCGGCGGTTCTTCCAATGTCTTGAGCAGAGCATTGAAGGCCCCAATCGACAACATGTGAACTTCGTCAATAATATAAACCTTGTACTTACCCTGTGTCGGCGCGTATTTGACCTTATCGCGAATCTCGCGAATCTCATCGACACCGTTATTAGAGGCGGCGTCAATTTCCATAATATCGGACATTGCACCCTTGTCGGCAGCCAAACAATTAGCGCATTCGTTGCAGGGTTCGCCATCTTGCAAATTAGTACAATTTAAGGCCTTGGCAAAAATCTTGGCACATGAAGTTTTTCCAGTTCCTCTGGGACCAGAAAACAGAAAAGCGTGCGAAACCGTACCGCGCTTAATCGCATTTTTTAGAGTATTCGTAATATCTTCTTGACCAACAACACTGTCAAAAGTGCGGGGCCGCCATTTGCGGTATAACGCTTGATAAGCCATGTTCATCTTTCTCTAGTAAAAAACTCTTAACTCTTTTGCAGAGTTAAGAGTTTATTGATATCTAATAAAAGGCACATGCCTGAGCAACCTTAGTGCTGCTACCTTCCGGTCCTGACACGCTTCAGAGGTCAAACATTGCCCAATAAATATGATACCGTATTTAACGTGACTTTTCCACTACTTTGCTGAATTTTTCGCTAATTTTTGCTGACGACGAATTTCTTGAAAAAAGTCCTTCAGCATCTTACTTGCCTCTTCACGATACAAGCCGCGCACAACATTCGGATGATGATTAAACTTCGTGACAGCAAACAGGTCAACAACACTGCCTGCTGCACCAGCCTTGGGGTCAAGTGCGCCATAAAAGACATTCTTAATGCGCGAATTAATAATCGCACCAGCGCACATTGAACATGGCTCCAAAGTCACAAACAAACTGCAATCAATCAGCCGCCAGCTGCCAAGCTCCTGGCAGGCTTGTCTAATCGCCATCATCTCGGCATGCTGCGTACCATCTTGGTCAAGTTCACGCCGATTGTAGCCTGTGCCAATTACTTGCCCATCGGGATCAACTACAACCGCACCAATTGGCACCTCACCTAAGTCTTGGGCTTTTTTAGCTTGGTCAAAGGCTAGCTGCATGTATTTTTTCTTATCTTCACTAGAAAACATCATTAATTGTTCACTGCCTGTAAAATATAGTAACCTTTGTCCCGCGTTAAGACGCTGCAATTACCAAAAGTTTCTGTCAGCAACTTACGCGCACTTGGTTCACCCTGCTTCTTCTGAATAACAACCAGCAAGACGCCATCGATTACCAAGTGATCCTTTGCGCCAGCTAAAATACCAGAAACCACCTTTTTACCAGCACGAATTGGTGGATTAGTTACAATTAGACCAAACTTCTTTTCTGCAGGAATATTCTGATAAATATCAGATTGGTAAATCGCAACATTAGTGATTTGGTTTAATTGGGCATTTTTACGGGCTAATTCTAAACCGCGCTCATTGACATCAACCAGATCAGCAGACTGCTCGGGCCAGAATTTCGCCGCAAATAAACCTAGCGGGCCGTAACCAGCACCAACATCTAAAATATTAGCTGCTGGAAAACTCACATCAGCCATTGCCTTAATTAACACACCAGAACCATAGTCAACCCGCATTTTTGAAAAAACACCGGCATCAGTGTTGAACTTCAAATCCACGCCGTTGACGTGATAATCAACCACATGTTCATCATGCTTGGCGGTTGGATTTGCCGCAAAATACATTTGATTTTTTTCGTTAGCCATTACTCGCTCATTTCTAAAATTAATCTTTCACTAACAATTTTACTCTTAAAATCCCTACCAGTAGCTAAAAGATTACTCTGGCAAAAAGGTCCCCGGCTTAATATGCTGTAAAATACGGTAGCCGACTTTCTTCTCTTTAGCTGCACGATCATTAGTTTGGTTCAAAAACATGATAATCCCATTTTGATTATCAGCAGTTAATTGTGCCCACATACCAAAGTGAGTGCCGTGCAAATTACCATAAGCAATCTTTACCTTGCCGGACTTTTTAATATGAAGACCGCCGGAATAAGCCGTAACTTTACTTTCCAAATTGGTTAAATATTGAAACTGCTTCTGCGTCAAAATTGTCCCATCAGTCAAGCCGCACTGGATTTGATAATATTCCATTGGCGTTGTCAATAGATTGCCAGCACCTAATAATTGTGAGGCAAATGCCTGTGTCAAATTCACGGTATTACAGTAATTAGCACCACCATTTGAGTAATATGAGCTTGCTATCAACTTAGACTTAGGTAAAGCCGCAGCCGTAAATGTACTCTTCAAGCTCAAAGGCTTAACAATTCGCTTATGTAAATTAGCCTGGTAAGATTGCCCCGTTTCTTGGCGGATAATCCCAGCTAGTAAAATATAATTTGCGTTATTGTAATTATATTCACCACCTTTGGCGAATGAAAATTTGTTAGCATTGGCAACTGTCATCTTAATTGCGGCACTTTCAGAATACTTATGCTTGCGCCAAACCTCAGTATTCGTTGGTTTAATCCCCGATGTATGAGTTAACAAATTGCCAACCGAGATTTTCTTAGCATTCTTTAGGTCAGGGAACCACCGGTCAATTTTCGTATTTTGGTTAAACTCCTGATTAGTTTCTCTTTCCTCAGCCATAATCTGCACAATCATTGCGCCCGTAACTATCTTTTGCAGTGAGCCAGTTGGATAAACAACTTTACGGTTGCCATTCCCGATTTTGCGATTGCTCGAGGCGTAACCATAACTAATCTTTTGCGGCACCCCATTTTTAATTACCACAACTGAACCGCGCACATGATTTTGCGCCATTGTATGACGGACAAATTTACGCAGCGACTTCTTCCCTGAAGTCGCAGCTGCTACTTGTTCCGGCTGACAGATGTTCGGCACCCCAAGAGTGCTGACACCAAACAGTAACGCCAATTCAACTATTCCAATTTTAAAAATACTTTTCTTCTTCACAGTTAATATTAATATTCCAATCTGATCTTTTTAAAACTTTACTGCCAAAGGCATACTCATATAACAGTAATATTTTTACCCTTGTTATTCAAGTTTAACAAAGCTAATAAACGAGGATTTTACCATTTTGTCTCTTTTCGGTAACAAAATATGAGCTTATAATAAGGTAAAATAAGTACAGGAGATTACAAATGAAATTTAAGCACACTTTACTAATTGCGACTGCCTTAATTACGATTGGGACAATCGCAATAGTTGCCCCACAACCCGCTGCAGCTAGCGTCAAAATCAAATCTTATCCTAAAAGTATGCGCGGCACATGGTATTACTATGATACCTACACGGGAAAGCTCGATAAGGAAGTTTTCACCAAAAAGACTGCTAAATTCTATGTTGGCAAGAAAAAGGTCGGCTACAATACATTACACACTTATGTTAAGCACGATCAATATCTAAGCAACAAGACCTACTTACAAAAGACAGGCCATTGGGCATATGCCAATGGCAGTACTACTGTTAATGGCCTAACTTGGCTTAACATCCGCGGCTGGAATCAAGGGATGGGTAATGGTCTTTACTATAATATGACTACACTTGATGGTAACGAAATTCTAACTAATGCCAGCGGCGCCAAAATTTGGGTCGACCATCATGCATACCGCACACCAGAACTCGCTAAAGCCCTTGAGAACAAGCATTACCAATATTTTAATTATCAAGAATAAATAAAAAGCACTTCATAATGAAGTGCTTTTATTTTTGACTTAATATGTGACCCCAACAGATGAATAAACATAACCATCGGTCGTGGTTGCAGCCCCAACACCAATTGCCTTGTCACTTGGGTTAAGCAAAATATCGCGGTGACCCCAATTAGAAGCTGCATCATCATAGATGTATTCAAAGATGGCATTATCAGCAACATCAGCTGATGTGCCGCCATTTGGTGCAGGCTCCAATTCCTTATTGGCATGATTAGTAATCCAGCCCCACGGATCCATTGCAATACATTCAGCGATACTATGATATGAAATACCAGCCTTATTAAAATAATCTTCCAAAATAAAGTTACCAGCTGCGTCTACATGGTCAAAATTACTTGGCAATAAGGCAGCTCGTTTTTCAACAACTTCATCATAGTGGGTATCTTCGGTTACTAGCGTCAAATTCCGCTTTGCACGTTCTTCATTAAGGTCTTTCAAAAATTCTTGGCGAAACTCATTAATTGAAAAATCTTTAATCGTTGACTGTTTCGGCTTCTCTACCGGTTTAGTTGGCTCAGGCTTTGCAGTATTGGCATTAGTTGGCTTATCCACAACGGGTTTAGGCGTTGCTATATTAGTTGAATTATTGGGCTTGGAATTAGTTGCAGGTGAATTTTCAGCTGCTGAACTACCTGAATTGACAGGGGATTCTGTCGGTTCAGCTTTTAACAACTTTACCTTGCTCGTCAAGACATATCTACCATGACCAATTGCATAATACTTCTTGCCACGGATTTTTTTAGTGCCGTAAATTGTGATTTTTTTACCCTTTTTCAGGATTATTTTACCAACACGGTGGCCCTTTTTATTGTAAATACGGGCCTTTTGCTTGAGAAGAGCTGTTTTGGTTAAAGCCGGAACATGTAATGTTGTTTGTGCCGTGATTGTCTCAGCACTTGCAACATCATTGCTCAGTGCCAAACCGCCCCATGCGCAGCCTAGAGCAACAGTTGTCATCATTATTTTACGATAATTAATTTTCATTTTTTACCATCTTTTCCTAAATCCACTAATCTTTACTTAATAATCACGCGTATCCCCGTTGGTGCATGATAATAAAACCACCGTGCATCGCTAGTGCTCAAATGGACACAGCCATGAGAGGTTGGCTTTTTACCCAAGTTTTTAGCAACTGACTTAATCGTTTTGTGCTGCAGAGTGCGCGGGTTTTCATGGAACAAGTACAATCCGCCTTGCAAAAAGCCCACCGCATATCTGGCACCCATCCGTTCACTGGCTGAATAAAACCACGGTGCGCGATAAGTATTTATTCGGTAATGTCCCCGCGGTGTTTGGCCATGCGCACCAGTTGAAACGTAAAATTCATAACGCGTCTTTTTCCCCCGCTTTAAATATGCCCGCTGCTTGTTAATCGAAACAATAATGCGGTCTTTTTTAGCACTTAGATGCTTGGGGTATGGTTTAATCTCAGATGACTTGGTATAACTAATTGGTTCGCGCATACTTGCCTGTGGTACTTCATCACTGGCATTGACTGGTAACGAACTGCTTGATAAGGCAATTCCGCAAACTACAAAACCAATAACTAATAATCGAACTTTTTTAATCATCATTCTTCTTCCCTAATCATTTAAATTCTGATAAGTAAAACGCATCAACTTAGCTGTATCAGAAAACTCGTTATTGTCATGCAGTGTAACTGTAATCAAGCCAGCACCCTTGCGGCTACTGCCAACAAAACAATAACCTGCTCGCGGCGTCCAACCTGTCTTCATACCATCAACCTTAAATGATTTGTGGTAGTATTTTTTACCCGGCAGCATCCGATTTTGGTTAACCATTCTCTGCCCCGCAACCTTCATAGATTCAGTCGCAAAATACTTCATCGAACTCGGATAGTCATGAACCACATGATAAGCAATAATTGCTAAACTCTTGGCCGATAATAAATTCCCCGAAGTCCGACCGCCCTTAACATAGTAGCCATAGCGCGCCAAATCATCATTTTCTAGTCCTGAAGCTGACGCAAATTGGGCCTTAATATGCCACAATTTAGCTTGTTTGTTCATCATTTTAATAAATTTGCGGTTTGAGCCAGCAACCCATTGGCCTAAGCGGATTGCCGAATTATCATCAGAATCAATAATCGCCGATTCAAATATCTGCTTAACAGTATACGTGTGGCCTTTTTTCGCATGAAAACCATCAAAGTTTGGATTGGTCCCCATTTTAATCAACGTCTTAGAAAATTTAAGCCTTTTTTGCCAATCATGAGGGTGATTAGCCAACTTACGTCTAGCTAGATAAATCGTCATCAATTTTCCGGTTGATGCGGTTAAATATTTTTTATTAGCATTCTTTTGCAATAAAATCGCACCGGTTTTGCGATTAAGTACAATGTATGCCCTTGCCTTAGTCTTCGGCTTCTTAGCAATTATTTGGCCATCAATCTGACCAACAGTTTTTGATTGATGATGACTGTACACCTGCTTTTTCCTTTGGTGCAGCGGTATCGCACTTTCATCAGTTATTCCTGTACTAGTAGCTTTAACAGGAATAACCGCACTAATTAATAAGCAAAAGATTGCGGTAATCCCCACAAAGCAACGCCTAGTTTTCAAATTTAACAGCCTCCCACATAACTATTCATTAACGTTCATTTCAAAAATAATCATTCACGCACTCCATTATAATATAAAATATTAACTGTGTATTGTATTTTTAAGAAAGGATCCTAATATGTCAACTAAAGTCAAGCATTTTTTGACTGCTCTATTAATTAGTACGGCCTGCATTCATAGTGCCAACGTTAAAGTCGCAGCTGCTAGTCAAGAAGCAGTGCCAAATACTTCAAGTCAAACAACACAAAATAATAACCAGCCAACTACTCCGACGGCCGCCAAGCCCGAACCTGTTATTTATCAGCAAAAAGGTTCAGGCGTTATCTTTCAAACCCATTATGGCTTCAGTAAAAAATTAAACCAAAAAGGTAAAGCAACTAAAGGCTACTATAATAAACGGATTAACTATTCTAAAGTTGCCCAAACTGCCAAAGGTACTTTTGTCAAAACAAAACATGGCTGGTTGAACAAAAATGCGTTCAATCAATATTTAATCACTAAAAGCAAATTAAATTATAAGATGATAGTTAACGCCAATAGCTCCTTGTATAACAAGCCGGCTTACACTAATGGTGCCCGCAAAATCACCACCACCAATAAGCTGAGCCTTAAAAATAAATGGGTGCATGTCAATATGATTGCGCATACTAACATAAACATTACTTATTACCGGTTCAACCTTAATCACCAAAGTTATTGGCTTCAAGGGACAAAATTAAAGTTCAATCTAAATACCTTAAAAGGCAACAATCATCAGTTAGAACGTGCCATTATCAAAGGCGAAAAGATGATTGGTCATTCTGTTTATAATGAAAATACACGCCACTATGATTGTTCCAGCTTTATGAATTACCTCTACTCAAATATTGGCCACCATTTAGGCTCAACAACATTCAGCCAATGTAAAAATGGCCGCGGCGTTAGCTACCAACATAAAAAGCGTGGCGACTTGATTTTCTTTGACGATAAATCTGATGGTCACTTGGCACACGTTGGGCTTTACTTAGGCAAAGGACTTTTCTTGCACGACAGTCCATATACAACTACTGGCGGTGTTGACGTTTCAAGTCTACATGACGCATTTTGGAATTCTCGCTCTGCCAAATCCAAAATAGTCCATTACCCTGATGGTATTGTTAGAAGAATTATTTAAAAACAAAAACGCACTTCTGTTAAAGTGCGTTTTTATGATTAATTTCTTTCGTGAACTGTCTTGGAATTAGTCACTGGGAAAATTCGTTTAGCATAATAATATTGTTGGAAGTTAGCAGCAGTTACTGTTACTCCCCAATTAGGCCATGAGTGCAAGGCCTTGTTATTACCTAAGTAAATACCAACATGATAAACATCTGGTTTTGGCCGACCATAGAAAATAATGTCACCACGTTTTAAATGGTTCAAGCTGACCGTCTGTAAAGTGCTGCTTTGAACAAACGAACGACAGCCCCATTCATGAGTTGAATGCCATCTTGGATTGGCCGGCGATGGATCAATTCCAGTAGCGTACATACATTGCATAATCAGCCCTGAACAGTCAACCGAAGTTCCCGGCGTCTTAGAAGTAAAGTCAATCCAAGCAGTACCCGCATTTTTATATTGATAGCCGCGCTTGATAAAAGCCTTAACATAGTCACTTCTAGTTGAAGCATAATTCAAACTCTTGTCAAGTGGACTAGTGTAGTAACCCTTTAAATGCAAACTCTTCATGTGTAACTGCCGATATTGCTTAGGAATTTGGTAACGGCGCACGGTTGAGATCTCAATTTTGGCACTTTCAGCCGAAGTTGCATCATTGGTTTCAGGAGCATACAAACGCCAAGTGGTATGCAGGCTATGATACCAAGCTGCAGGATAAGTTACCGTAAATGTCCCATCCGCACTAGTAGTATATTTCTTTTCATCAACATACTTCTTGCCATTCCATTTTTGTAAGTATACCGGCCGAATTTCCTGACTGTTTAAAGAAACTTGATCCTCAATCTTATCCCCGGCCGTCCACTTATATTTAGTACTTAAACCACTAAATGTAGTTGTTGTTTTTGCAGTATTATTTTCCGGCTTACTAGTATCTGCAGGCGAAGTAGTTGTATTATTAGTAGCCGCTTGACTTGAATTACTTGCCGCAGTAGTTGAACTAACACTATCAGCTTCAACAATTGTTTCCGATGCTAAACCACCTAATAACATTACTGCTGCAACGCCAGCAAATAATTGTTTCCTATATTTCATCTTTTTTCCTTCCAAAATACAAATTAAACTAACTAGCAATATAATATCATTAGCAATTAAATATGTAAATTAGATTTGGAATTATTCTAATAGCTCAAAGCCCTTAAACCATCACCTCGCCAGTGATTAATAAAGTCACTTTCATTCATTGCAGCTTTTTTGCCAGTCCAAGGGTCATTGTAAAAAATTTGGCCATCATGATAACCCGTCAAAGCTAACGCATGATTAGAAAAACCATCGACATCCTTAACCCAGGCAACCACTAAATGTGAATGTAACAATTTATTTTTAACTGCCGTTAGACTACTACCAGTCATTACTTTAGCTTTACCTAAATAATGCTTGACCACACCTTTAATTCCATTTGGCGTTACCCAATAGCCACCTGGATATTCTTTATAAGGTGAACCAATAAAACCCTTATCCGGATTACTGCTGCGTGGCGTTTTCTTGGCAACTGTAAATTTAGAAACTTTTACACCAGCAAAGTTTAACATCATTGTCACAGCAGTCATTTCACAGCCCGTCGGCAACTCTGGCCTCTGACTGATTACTTTGGCATTATTTTTAACCCCAGTAATTTTGCCATTTTCAATCCAATAATATGCTCTTTTGGTCGAAGTTGAAACTTCACGACGTTGTCCATTTGTCCCGTAATAGCTATAGGTTGCATGATGCGGCGTCTTTCTCACGCCTGTGAGCATGGCCCCATTTTTATCAAACAGATAATGCGATTTTCCTATTGTTGTTGCACCTTTAATTTTTTGCCCGGATTTATAGTAGTAAGTCTTTTTACCATTTACAACCCAGCCCTGCTTCTGTAGTTTAGGCTTAGCAGTTGTCGTGGTCTCGGAATCACTTGCGGCACTATTTTGCTTCGTATTATCATCCTGCTTGGCAGTATCAGTTTTATTTGCCTCTTGAACAGTGTTTTGCTTGTCAGCTGGCGTAGTGGTTGCAGCTTTAACCGTTGCAGTCGACTTGCAGCCCATTAATGCAAGAACAGTAATCATTGTAACAATGATTTTTTTATTCATAATTTTTCGGTACCCTTTCAAATAAATTACTATACTATTATAATTTACGCTTTTGCAAATTTGGGTTCAATAAATTTTTTAGAAAAGATTGGGAACTAGTTATATTACTAATTCAAATTATTTTGAATATTGCTTTTATAGATGATATAATTCTATTGTAAATAAAAAGGAGTTGCGCTAGTTACACAACTCCCTGACGTAGATTCCACTAAAAGTGGTTTACTACCTGAAAATAATGTTTTGACAAAATCGTCATTCCCAGTTAGAGTTAGACGGTTTTTGTTTGCTCAAAATTACTTGAGCAAACTTCTTAGCAGTTCAACTACTAATGGCAGTAGATTGATTATCACTGCCGCCAGCAGCTGGTACTGCTTCATTTTAGCCAGCTTAAATGCCAATTTGACTAAACTAATAGCGAAAATTAACATCAGTGCCAAAATGATTTGCACCTACCTGTCCTCCTTTCTGATAATAGATTGGAGTATGAATCCACTCATGCTCATAGGCATCAGTCCTTTCACTCACAGGTAGTAAACCGTCTTTTAACTTTTCTACATCGCAATAATTATAACAAAATAAATTACTGTTAGTGTCACATATTTGAACGGCAAATCAATAAAACAAAAAACGCGCATCCGCAAATTGCAGATACGCGTTTTTTATTAGCTTTGTCCAGTTGGACTGTAACTATTTAAGGGTTACAGTAGCTCCAACTTCTTCAAGCTTAGACTTAATGTCGTTAGCTTCATCTTCAGAAACGCCTTCCTTAACGTTCTTAGGTGCGCCATCAACCATGTCCTTTGAGTCCTTAAGGCCAAGACCAGTAATGTCACGAACAACCTTAATAACTTTAACCTTTTCTTGACCTGCTTCAGTCAATTCAACATCGTAACTTGACTTAGCAGCAGCTTCGGCACCAGCACCTGCAGCAGCAACTGGAGCAGCAGCAGTAACATCAAATTCATCTTCAATAGCCTTTACAAGGTCATTTAATTCAAGAATTGAAGCACCTTTTAAGTCTTCAATAATCTTTTCAGTATCTAAAGCCATATTTAAGTATCCTCCGAAAAATTAGTATTAGATATATTTACAATCTTTATTATTCTGCAGCTTCGTCTTTTGAATCAGCAACAGCTTTAACAACACATGCGAAGTCGCGAACTGGAGCTTGCAATACAGATACAAGCATTGAAAGTAAGCCTTCGCGGCCAGGAATAGCAGCAAGTTCCTTGATTTCTTCTTTAGAAGTCAATTTACCTTCAAGCATACCACCCTTGATGTTCAAAACTTCAAAGTTATCTTCGTATTTAGAAACAATCCGTGCAGGTTCAGTAATGTCATCAGCGTTGTCAGTGTAAACAACAGCAGTAGGACCAACGAAAGCATCATCAAGTCCTTCAATACCAGCCTTAGCAGCGGCACGTCTTAAATAAGTGTTCTTGATAACCTTCATTTTAACGTCGTTTTCACGAAGTTCCTTACGCATAGCAGTAACTTCTTCAACAGTTAAACCAAGGTAGTCAATAATTAAGATAGCCTTTGCAGCTTTAAGTTCTTCAGCAAAAGCATCAACAAGCTTTTCCTTTGCAGCAATAGCAGCTTTACTCAATCTAATTCACCTCCATAAAATCATTAATAAATCCTAAAAAAGGCCGAAAACCCCATGCCACAAAGACATGGAGTTTTGAAAATCTTCATTATCTTCTGGCCTCGGCGGGAAATTAAGGCGTTATGCCACCCGAGTCTTAGGTAGAATTTACTTTAACAAGTATAGCATGCCTATTTAATTTACGCAAGCATTTATTCTGCTTTTGGGTCAGCTAATTCAAATAATTCACCAGAAATTTTATAAATAACCCAGCTGGCTAAGTTAACAATGTGGTCACTAATTCTCTTGAGCAGTCTAATAATCACAAAATAACTGGCGGAAGCAACTGCCGCATTAGGTTCTTTTTCAATTCCAT
This sequence comes from Lactobacillus sp. ESL0703, assembly GCF_029433435.1. NCBI lineage: Bacteria > Bacillati > Bacillota > Bacilli > Lactobacillales > Lactobacillaceae > Lactobacillus > Lactobacillus sp. ESL0703. The sequence continues at coordinate 468,957 of NZ_JAQTIB010000002.1, read as the reverse complement.
CAATAATATCTTTACGCGCCTTTTGGTAATTGGCAGTTACAGCTTCACGGCGATCAACCATTGAACGTGCCGTCTTTTCATCTTCTTGAACATAGGCTGTTAAAACTTCAATTAACATTTTGCGGACTTCGTGGGTCATTTGCGAAATGATTTCTTCAACTTCTGGAATTCGCGGATTACCCTTCACTCTGACAGTTTCAACTGCCAAACTGATTGCATTTTCGCCAATTCGTTCCAAGTCAGTAGCTGCCTTTAAGATGCTAATTACCACCCGAAAGTCGGTCGCAACTGGTTGCTGAAGTGCCATTAAGTCCAGTGCCTTTTTTTCAATTCTAATGGCTTCTTTTGGTACAACATCAGCTTCTTCAATCATTTTTTGAGCTGTTTTTTTATCATGAGCAACAAACGAACGTGTTCCTTGGTCAATTTGATCGTTAACTAGAACGCCCATTTCCATAAATTGCGTATTCAGCTTCTTTAATTCGTCTAAAAATATCTCGTGCATGCTTTCCTCGCTTTTAGCCAAACCGGCCGTTTAGGTAATTACTTGTGATTTCTTTTTTAGGTGCTATGAACATTTCTTCAGTTGAACCTGACTCAATTAAATCACCATTCATCAAAAACGCAACTTGATCCGAAACTCGGCTCGCCTGCTGCAGATTATGCGTTACCATAATGAACGTATACTTGGTCTTAAGACCCATTAGCGTTTCTTCGATTTCAGAACTAGAAATCGGGTCTAGAGCAGAAGTTGGCTCATCCAGCAGCACCACAGCTGGTCTTACTGCTAGCGCCCGGGCAATACAAATTCGCTGCTGCTGTCCACCTGAAAAATCCTGCGCATTGCGATCCAGACTATCCTTGGTTTCTTCCCAAATCGCTGCCTGCTTCAGGCTTTCTTCAACCCGCTGCTGAATTAATTCCTTATCCTTAACACCAGCAACCTTCAAGCCATAAGCTACATTATCAAAAACAGAAAACGGGAACGGTGTCGGCTGTTGAAAAACCATCCCAATATTTTTGCGTAATTCAACTAAGTCAAGGTGTGGCCGATAAATATCCTGCCCGTCCAGCAAAATATCACCCGTAATTTTGATATTATCAATATCATCATTCATCCGGTTAAGACAACGCAATAACGTTGACTTCCCACACCCTGAAGGTCCGATTAAGGCCGTCAATTTCTTCTCCGGAAATGCCAGGCTAATGCCATGCAAAGCTTCAAAATCACCATAATTTAATCTGACATTTTTGACTTCCATGATATTCTTCATCGTTATGCTCCTTTAGCCAAAACTGCCTTGGATATACTTTTCAGTAATTTTCCCTTGCGGATTAGTAAAAATATTGGTTGTTGTATCATATTCAAGTGCATGGCCTAAATGGAAAAATGCGGTATAGTCGCTAATCCGCGAAGCCTGCTGCATATTATGCGTCACCATAATCATTGTGTACTTACTGCGCAATTGTTTGAGCGTATCCTCAAGTTTTGCCGTTGATACAGGATCAAGCGCACTAGCTGGTTCGTCAAGCAGTAACACTTCTGGCTTTAGGGCAATTGCGCGGGCAATACATAAACGCTGCTGCTGTCCGCCGGATAATGCTAAGGCGCTTTTATCCAGCTTATCCTTGACCTCATCCCACAAGGCAGCGGCCCGCAAACTTTCCTCAACAAGTTGATTTAGTTTTGCCTTATCTTGTTCACCATTTGCCTTTAACGCATAAGTAATATTTTCCTTAATTGACTTCGGGAAGGGATTAGGCTTCTGGAAGACCATGCCAATCGCCTTGCGTAATTCGTAAACGTTAATTTTCTTCTGATTAATGTCAAGTTCGTGGAACATAATATTGCCGTCAACTCTAGCAACACGGTCATTCAACCTGTTTAACGACCGCAAAAAAGTCGATTTGCCTGAACCTGAAGCACCAATCAAGGCTGTGATGGTGTTCTTTTTAAAGCCTAGACTAACATCAAACAGTTTTTGCACTGTACCGCCATAAAAGACACTTAAATTATGCGTATAGAGGGCACATTCGTCATTATTAAAAGTTTTAATATATTTTTTTTGCGTTTGCCAATTTTCCATATAAATTCCTTATTTTACTTTAGCAGCAGTTAAACGCTTGTAGAGCCAATTACCCAAAAAGCGGGCGCCAAAATTAAAGATAATTACCACAATTACGAGCAAAGCCGACGTTGCTGCTGAAACGAGATTTACATCAGGAATAATTCCTTCAGTGTTTACCTTCCAAATATGCACTGCCAAGGTTTCTGCTGGCCGCATCACATTCAAAAAGCTAGTCGGGCTGAACATATTCCAATTAGAATAATCGACTGTTGAACCACTTTGCCCAGCAGTATAGATTAGTGCGGCAGCTTCTCCAAAAACTCGCCCAGCACTTAAAATAACTCCCGTAATAATTCCCGGTAATGCTGCTGGTAAAACAATCCCGCGAATTGTTTTCCAATTTGACAATCCCAGTGCCCAACCTGCTTCACGCTGCGTTTGCGGAACGCCTTCAATCGCCTGTTCAATATTACTCGTCAAAATCGGTAAATTGAAAAAGGTTAGTGCCAAGGCACCAGCAATAATTGAAAAGCCTAAGCCAAACTGAACTACAAACAAGAGGTAACCAAACAACCCGACAACAATTGAAGGCAGTGAACTCAAAATTTCAATCGTTGTTCTAATGAGACGTGTTACCCATGTATCCTGTGCATATTCAGCCAAATAAATAGCTGCTCCTAATGCAATTGGCAGTGAAATTAACAATGTCAACACTAGCAAGTAAAGTGAGTTAAATAATTGGTCACGAATACCGCCGCCAGCTTCAAATGATGAGGAAACTGATGTTAAAAAATGCCACGATAAATGTGGTACACCAGCAATTAAAATATTTCCTAAAATACCAACTAATATCAAAATGACAATTGCAACTAACAGATAAATTACACCTGTGGCAATCCGATCAGCTCTTTTTGAATTCATCAGCTACCTCTTCTTTCCAATTAAGCGAACCAAGAAGTTAAACACTAGCGACATAATTAATAGCAGTAAAGCTAGTGACCATAAGGCATTATTAGGCAGTGTACCCATAACAGTATTGCCCATCTGACTGGTTAATTGACTAGTCAAGGTTGCTGCGGGGCTAACCAAGTTATATGGCATTAGAACCGCGTTCCCAATCACCATTTGAACGGCTAATGCTTCACCAAAGGCTCGCGCCATACCGAAAATAATTGCCGTCAAAATCCGCGGTCGTGCAGCCCGCAGCACAACATGATAGATTGTCTGCCAGCGTGTTGCTCCCAGAGCTGCAGATGATTGCCGCAAGTCCTTAGGAACTGCCTTAAAGGCATCAACCGTTAATGAAGTAATCGTTGGTAAAACCATGACGAATAAAATTAAAGTCGCTGCCAAGATACCAAATCCCGTACCGCCAAAGATAGTGCGAATCACGGGTACAATCACTGTTAAACCTAAAAAGCCATAAACAACTGACGGAATACCGACTAATAATTCCATGACTGATTGCAAAAAGCGAGTTTGCCTGCCAGATTCATATTCTGTCATAAACAAGGCAATAGCAATGGCAAATGGGGTGGCCAATAAGGCTGCCAGTAAAGTTACCGCAAAAGAAGTAACAATCATTGCTGCAGCACCAACATGTTCCTTGCCAGCACCAGGATTCCAGCTACTGGTAAACAAAAAATGAAAAACGTTTACCTTATCGTTAACAAAGGTTGCTAACCCGTGAAAGCCGACAAATCCGATAATTGACACAATTAAAATAGCAATGATGACAATTGCTAACGCAGTCAAGCCTTTCCCCCAACGCTCTTGGCGCGTTTCTTTAGATTGGCTAGTCAAGCGAGCAATATCAACACCTTCTGGGTCAATCTTTTTAAACTTTACATGTGGTACTTTTTGCTGAGCAATTGCTTGATCGACAACTTCTTGCAAGTCCTGTTCGTGTTTATTCATGCGCACCACCTATTTTTGTAACCCGATTCTGACTATCACGAGTAACTTTCATTTCATTAATGCTTAGGTAACCAATTTCAGGTACCAACTCATGCTGCACCTTTTTACTCAAAACATAAGTGATAAAGGCAGCCGTTTCTTTATCCGGCTTACCCTTAGTATACATGTGCTCATACGACCACAGTGGCCACTTGTTAGTCGGAATATTCTGATTGGTCGGCTGCACATGATCCATACTTAATTTTTGAATATTAGGATCATTTGCATACGGGAAAGAAATATAAGAAATTGTGCCCGGTGTTGTGCTGACAATCTTTTTAACCGTACCATTAGAATCCTGCTCTTGTGAATTAACAGCTTCTTTACCCTTTAAGATTAGGTTTTCAAAAGTTGATCTGGTACCACTGCCACGAGAACGGTTAATCACGATAATATGCAGATTTTTACCGCCAACTTGACGCCAATTCGTGATCTTACCAGTAAAAATCGCCATTAATTGCTTAGGCGACAAATTGCTTACGCCAACACCCTTATTCGCAATTGGCACAATTCCCACAACGGCAACCTGATAATCGCGCAATTTGCTTGCATCAATTCCCTTTTGCGTATCAGCGAAAACATCGGAAGTTCCTACTTGAACCGCACCAGCCTGCACTTGGCTAAGGCCAGTACCTGAACCACCACCTTGAACAATAATATTGCTATTAAGATGGGCTAAGTGATAATCATTACCTGCTTGTTCAATCAATGGCTGCAGAGCACTTGATCCAACAATCGTTATTTTGGCGTGGTCTTTGCTACAACCAACCAAAAAAAGTGGCAATGCTAAAAAAAGAATTAGCGATTTGCCCAATTTTAATTTATGCATATGCTTCCTCAATATATAAACTAGATTTTGTTATAGTTTAACAAAGAATTCATAGTAGACCAAATTATAACCCCTTTAAAATATACGAAAAAAAAGCAACTTACATTTCTGTAAATTGCTTTTAGTTGATTAATCTATTTTAAATTAGTCCAAGTTTAATGGATCTAGCTTGATCCCTGGGCCAAAGGTTGCTGCAACAGCAACACTCTTAATGTATTGACCCTTGGCAGCTGCTGGACGTGCACGCAAGATAACGTCACGTAAAGCATCAAAGTTTTCTACTAATTGTTCATCAGTAAATGAAACCTTACCAATAGCTGTATGAATAGCAGCTTGACGGTCAACACGGTATTCAACTTGACCAGCCTTAACGTTCTTAACGGCCTTTTCGATGTCCATTGTAACAGTACCAGTCTTAGGGTTAGGCATTAAGCCTTTAGGTCCAAGTACACGACCCAAACGTCCAACCTTAGCCATCATCATTGGTGTAGCAACAACAACATCGAAGTCCAAGTAACCATTTTGAACTTTTTCTACTAAGTCATCTGAACCAACTTCGTCAGCACCAGCAGCCTTAGCTTGTTCAGCTTGTGGACCTTCAGCAAAAACAACAACCTTTTGGGTCTTACCAGTACCGTTAGGCAATACAAGTGAACCACGAATTTGTTGGTCAGCTTGCTTAGGGTCAACACTCAAGTTGTATGAAACTTCAACTGAAGCATCAAAACCTGCGTATGAAGTTTCTTTAACTAACTTCATTGCTTCAGCAACTGAATATAATTTCTTTGAATCTACTTTTTTAGCAGCTTCTAAATATTTTTTACCATGCTTTGGCATGTGATTTCCTCCTTAATATGTGGTCAAACAAGCCCAAGTAGGCTCTCCCACCTAAATTGTTATAAATAACAGGATTAGTCTTCGACTTCGATACCCATGCTTCTAGCAGTACCTTCGATCATCCGCATAGCAGCTTCGACATCAGCAGCGTTAAGGTCTTGCATCTTAGTTTCAGCAATTTCCTTAACTTGGTCCTTGGTTACCTTACCAACTTTCTTGGTATTAGGTTCACCAGAAGCCTTGTCGATCTTAGCAGCTTGCTTCAATAATACTGGAGCTGGTGGAGTCTTAGTAATGAATTCGAATGAACGATCTTCATATACTGTAATGACTACAGGAATAATCATGCCTTTTTGATCAGCAGTTCTAGCATTGAAGTCCTTAGTAAAACCAACAATGTTGATACCTGCTTGACCTAAAGCTGGACCAACTGGAGGTGCGGGTGTTGCAGCACCAGCTGGGATTTGTAATTTGACAACGTTAATAACTTTCTTTGCCACGGTCAAAACCTCCTTGATTCCGTGTGTGGTTAAAATGGAGAGGTTACCTACTTCTCCTCCCACAATAATAAAAGTACTTTAGTATCTTATCATCGTTTACCGATAATTGCAATACTATCTTACTTTAATCAATCTTTTTAACTTGGTCGTAGTCTAGCTCTGTTGTAGTTGCTCGACCAAACATGTCAACAGAAACAAATAATTTGTACTTGTCTGGTTGAATTTCAGTGATCTTACCTTCGACACCGTTAAAGGCACCATCGATAATGGTAACTGTTTCGCCAACTTCAAAGTCAATTTGTGGTCGTTTAGCTGGTTCACCCTGCTGACGCAATAAGCGGTTAACCTCTTCATCAAGTAATGGTGACGGCTTAGAACCACCACCATGAGAGCCAACAAAGCCCGTAACATTCGGGGTGTTCCGCACAACAAACCAGCTTTCGTCAGTCATGACCATTTCAACTAAAACGTATCCAGGGAAAATCTTTTCTTCGACTTCCTTCTTCTTATCGTGGACAGTTTCAATCTTTTCTTGTTCAGGCACCATTACCCGAAAAATGTAGTCTTGCATTCCCATACTTTGCGCACGTGACAGCAGGTCAGACTTAACTTTATCTTCATAGCCTGAATAAGTATGCAATACGTACCATTGCTTCTTTGTTGTTTCAACCATTTAACTTAATTTCTCCTTTTAATTTTTGGCAAACAAAAAAACCTCCACCGAGGTTCTTTCAACTAATGTCCATTATAACACGGATCAAAAATTATTTCTATTTACATCACTATCTGTGTCAAACTACTAAATGCTAAGTCAAGCAGACCCAAATATGCCGCAAACAGGATTGAAGTTACGATGACAATTGCTGTATCGTGACGATTTTGTTTAGCAGTTGGCCAAGTAACTAACTTCATTTCTTGAACAACGCTCTTAAAAAACTTAATCATTAACTCCTACCTCGTTTCCTTGTGCACAGTCATTTTACCGCAATGCTTACAAAACTTTTTCAGTTCAAGCCGTTGAGTGCGATTTTTACTTGCCGTGATTGAGTAGTTACGCGAGCCGCAGACGCTGCAGGCCAAAGATGCTTTTTTCACTGCCATAATCTCACTTCCAAACTCTTTCATTTTAACAAAAAAATGCCGCATGAGCAATTAATATTAGTCAAGAAATTTATTCACGATAAGTAAAAGCCAGTCTATACAGACTAGCTGCTGCTTAAAATTAATTTTCCAAACAAAAAGCAGCTGCTAATTGAGCAGCTGCTTTTCTAGTGGTCAAACTTAATGCGTAACCACCGGGCGTAGAACATTGTAATAGTCGGATTTACTTCTTAAGATTCTCGTTTACGAAGGATTCGATTTTTTCGTCAGTATCTTTCAGGAATGGAAGCATATCTGCTTCTGTCTTCATGGTATCTCTACCATTCTTTTCCATAAAATAATCCCAAAGAGCATCTCTAACTGGAATTTCAGAATCACTCCAGTCAAAAACTTCCTTCATCTGACGATCTAACAATGCAGTTTTTTCAATTTCTGCCATCTTAATTACCTCCTAAAAATTTATTCTACAAGGAATATTATACCGCATTTTTAGATAACCATATAATATTATCCTTGCTTATAACAATGTCTTGCGCATTTTCTGCATTAGACGTGAACGGGCTCTGACTAAAGTTATCTGTTCAATCTGCAATTTTTGCAGGACTTCTTCTTGATGCCAAACACCTAAGACAATTAATAAAGTCTTAATTTCTAAGTCTGATAGCTGCGCGCATAATTCCGTAAACTTTTCACTAATTGGAATTTCCGCAAGCTGTGTTGTCTCCTGATGCAGTGGTTCAATCCCCTTTGCGGCAGCCGCTTCAAGTGAGGTTGCCTGCGCAAATGCGCGCCGCCGATAGGCCATATCATAGCGCAACAATGACTTGGCATGATTATGAAGCCTAATCTTAAAGTAGCTGCCAAACTTGCCCTTGTCCTGCTCATAGCTCATTGCTGCTTGGTAGCAAACAATCAGCGCATCCTGATCCCAATCTTGACTATCATAAAAGCGCACAAAATATTTTTGCTTAACACTATTAATCAACGGTCGATAAAAGTAGCACAATTTTATTAGTGCATCATCATTACCTGCCTGAACTTGCCCAATTAATTCTTGTTCGTATGCTTCTGTCAGTTGCATCATATTCCTCCTTAATAGCAATTTCAAAACTAATTAAGGCAAGAATACTGATTTTTTTAACTGCAAAATATCGAACTCATGTTCAGGCTTAGCAGTTAAATTTGTTTGCCAAAAGCAATAAAAACAAAAAATAACTTCTGTTGAAAGCGCGTTAATTCGCAAAAAATATTAGTCTCAGCATAAAAATAGCCTGCAATTGCAAGCTGTTTTTATCTTTATTTAAGTGGATTGCGGCTATTTAACATTTGATAAAGTAAAACACCCGTTGCTACACTAGCATTAAGTGATTGAACATGTCCGACCATTGGCAAAGTGAGCATCTGATCCATTTGCTCTTTCAATAGTCGAGCAATGCCCTTACCCTCATTACCAATAACGAGAACTGTTTTGCCCTTAGCATTCCACTCGCGGTAATCTGTCCCCTTCATATCAGTTCCAAACAGCCAATAACCACGCTTTTTCAGCAATTGACTAGTTTGAACAAGATTATTGACACGGGCAACCGGGACATAATCAATTGCCCCAGTAGAAGTCTTGGCAACAACAGACGTTAAGCCAGTTGCATGGCGCTTAGGAATAATAATTGCATCAACGCCGGTTGCATCGGCTGACCGCAAAATTGAGCCCAAATTATGCGGATCTTCAATTGAATCAAGCATTAAAAGAAATGGTTCTTTGCCTTGCTCATCAAATTGATCGAGCAATGTTTCAAGATCCGCATATTCAAAACTGGCAACAGTCAATACTAAACCTTGGTGATTGCCTCCCTGCACTAACCGATCCAGCTTGTTTTTAGGGACAGTTTGAATAACAATGCCCTTCTTTTTCGCTAAGGCATAGACCTCATTAGCGAAACTATCCTGCACGCCTTGCTGCAAAAATACTTTGTTAATCCGATCCTCATCCTGTGTTTTTAAAAAATCAACACCTGCATGCCGACCGAAAACAAAATCTTTATCAATTGAAGTCATAGTTATCAATGCCGCCTTCCTCAACCGTCTGAATACACCACGTTGTCAACTCACGCACGCGGTCCTTTTTATCTAGTAAATCCAAGTAACCCCAAACAGCCTCAAAGCCTGTTGACAGCTGATAAGTTGCTAAGCTCGTGTTTTTGGCCTTGGTATGGGTCTTGGCATTGCGGCCGCGCCGAAAAGTTGCCAATTCATCTTCAGTAAGCATCTGCTCATCCTGCATTTTAGTAATCAATGCAGCTTGTGCCTTCGCTGAAACATAATGTGTTGCTTCACGTTGCAAGACTTGCGGTTTTACAATGCCGCCCTTTAATAAATGGCGTCTAATAAATAATTCGTACACAGCATCCCCAAGATATGCCAGCGTTTGTCCACTAAGCGTATCTGGGTTAACTTTTTCTTCCGTTAACTTTTTAATTTTAGTCACGTGTCCACCTTGTTCCCTGCGGGGTATCTTGAATTGTAATCCCCAGTTCTTTTAATTGATCGCGCAATTGGTCGCTCTTAGCCCAATCCTTGTTTTTACGTGCTTCATCACGGGCTTCGACTAATGCCGTAATTTTCTCATCATCACTTGTTTGTGTCTGCTCAGTTAATTTAGCCGTATCAATCCCAAAAATTCCAAGCCATTGACCCAATAATTCCTTGGCGTGTACTAATGCATCCTTATCTACTTGTTCAGCGTTAGTATTGGCATTAACTATTGGCAATAAGTCATAAATCGCCGCCAATGCATTCTGCACATTGAGATCATCATCCATTGCAGTCACAAACTTAGTTTCTGTTTCTTCTAACGCCTGCCGCAATTCTGCCGACTCAACTTTAGAAGTAGCATCTTCTAAGCGATAAGCAATGTTTGTCAGCGTATTTTTAAACCTTTGCAAAATAATTGCTGCCTGCTCTAGGTTTTCCTGCGAATAATTAATTTGCTTGCGATATTGCACGCTAGCCATGAAGAAGCGCAACACTTGCGGGTCAACCGTCTTGAGTAAGTCATGCATCGTCACAAAATTGTGCAGTGATTTTGACATTTTTTCTTCTTTTTGACCCACAGTCACAAAGCCATTATGCATCCAATAGTTGACAAACTTTTGTCCAGTAGCGGCTTCACTCTGCGCAATTTCATTCTCATGGTGTGGAAATTCCAAGTCTTGGCCACCACCATGAATATCAATCGTCTTGCCCAAATACTTGGTTGACATCACCGAACATTCAATATGCCAGCCCGGACGTCCTAATCCCCATGGTGATTGCCACGCAATTTCATCAGACCGCTTTTGCTTCTTCCACAAGGCAAAGTCAATTGGGTCTTCCTTACGCTGCTGCTCCTCATCATTGATATGTTCAGAAGCACCTTCTTCAAGTTCGGCAATATTTTGACTGCTTAATTCGCCATAATGCTTGAACTTCTTAGCCCGATAATAAACATCACCAGCAGCTTCATAAGCATAACCATTTTTGATTAATTGTTCAATAAATTCGATAATTTCAGGAATTTCGTGAGTTGCTCGTGGGTGCTTAGTTGCCGGTTCTACATTTAACGCCGCCGTATCTTCAAGATAAAACTTAATATAACGCTCAGCTAATTCCGGCACCGTAATGCCTTCAGCTCGCGCCTCGTTAATCATTTTATCGTCAACATCCGTAAAATTAGAGACGTAATTCACCTTGTAGCCGCGATATTCAAAGTAACGCCGAATTGTATCAAAGGCAATCACGCTGCGGGCGTTACCAATGTGGATGTAATTATAAACCGTCGGCCCACAGACATACATCGAGATTTGTCCTTCAACTAGCGGCTTAAATTCTTCTTTTCTTTTTGTCAAAGTATTATAAATTTTCATGGTTCAGCCTCTTTTCTGTAAATAGCTATTCTCATTTTAGCAGAATCACGCTAACTTGCTAACCTCCAAGTACAAACAGTTACAATTACCTGCCATATTTCGGTGGATTCAAAAAGCCACAAATATATTAAATTTTTGCGGCCAACTTTTAATTATGGACTATAATATTAATATCAAGTATTCATAATATATGAAGGTGATAGATATGAAAATTACAATTGGAGATTTTTATCATAAGCATCAGATAGTTTCATATTCAATTTTATACGCCATAATCAATATTATTTTTAACACCATTGGCTTGGCTTTAGGTCACTCACCTAAGATGCTTTTAGTTGATGTGGTATCTGCAATAGTGATGATTGTCGGCGGCTTCTGGGTAGAAAAGCATATTGATCCTAATAAAAATGAGTGGAATGAATTATTCGCGATGGCTGGCTGGGCTTTTCTTTATCTTGCCGTTTGTGTTGGTGTTCGGTTCATCAGTATGTATCTTTTACACGTTTGAGGTTAGATTATGAAAGCAACAATCAAAAATTTTTATCATAAACATCAACTGGATATAAGTGTCCTAATAATTGGACTTTATAGTTTAGATACATATTGGCAATATTTCTTTTCTAGTTCAATTAAAGCTGCCATTAGTAGTGCTGTTCTTACGGCGATTACAATGCTAATTGCATATTGCGCGCGCTTTTTTACTTTTGATATCAACAACGCAACTTGGAAGCAATTATTTTCTGGCGCAGGTATCTTTTTCCTATTACTCATTGTCGAATATGGTGGTTTGGCTTTTCTCAAGCTTAACTTCTAACAAACAAAAATGCTGCTTCAACTAAAAGCAGCATTTTATATTAAAACCACGTTGCTGAAGCTTTCGCAACATCTTCATTCATGTTTGGCTTACTCAACTGAGTAAGCAATTGGACCCCTTCTTTAGACAATTGCCTTTTAAGTGCAAGCTCAGTCAAGCTAGACTTCACATCAGCTTTAACTAAATAAAGGTTCTCTCTCTGATGCAGCTTAACAATTGCTTGCTCAATAATAGATTGTTCATTAGCATTAGGCAATTGCTGTTGCTGCAAAAACTTTAATAGATCAAATTCATTCTTCGATTTTTTAAACATCTTTTGCACCTCTACTCTTATTTAACAATATAACATTATTTTTTGCTCCAGTTGTATTATTTTATTCTATAATATTCTTGTTAATACTAAAATTATATAGTATAAATATCAAAAATGAGGCAAGTACCTAATGTTTGAAAACAAATTAACTAAAAAACAAATAATGCGGTTAATTGCAATTTTACAAGTAATCATTGCTGGAATTTATTATTACATTAATCGACCAAACGCTGATTCAATTAGTATTATTATCTACTTAGCAATTAGTTTTTTATTCTTTGGTATGTCTTTTTCCAAGCGTCTAACAGCCGGAAAAACTATCAAAAAAGCCGATATGACTAAAAATCAGAAATTTGAACAAAAACTTGAACTTTTTGGACTAGGAATAGCATTATTCTCAATAGTCATTAATTTTTCGGATTGGAGTTCCGAGCTACTTTTTATGGATTGCTGTCTAATAGACTTACTGATGTCGCCAATGCCTGATAGAACAACAGCAAAATAACAAAAAAGTATTATCCCCACTAGATAATACTTTTTTTGTTGCTTTTTTAAGCAACTAGCTCGGTCTTGTTGCATCATTAATTACTTTGGCAAAATCTAATGTTTACGATGGCGAGATATCCAAATTCCTACTAAAAATCCAGCTCCTAATCCTGCTGACGCAATGCCGCTTTTAACTTGACCTACATAAAAGAAACTCACACTAAGTAAAGCTGAGACTATTGCAAATATGATTGCACCTTTGATACTAATTAAAAATTCCTGCCAGCCATATTCCAAACCTAAAGATTGTGACTCATCAAAATTATTAATATCCATCAAAGCAGAACAAAGCATCAGGTAACTAATCCAGAATAAAATCAGCTCAGCAAGCTCAACATTTGAAGCATTATCTTCTAAAATTGTTGCACTCAAACCTATAATTAGCATGCCGATAACAGCAATTATCAATTTCTTTTTAACTTGCTTTAGATTATTAACGACTTCTCGCTTCTGCAGCGTTTCCCGCATTCCCGTATCTTCCTTCAATAATTCATCAAGTGAAAGCTGATAATAATCACTCAACTTAATCAAACTATTGATATCAGGGTAGGACTTTTCATTCTCCCAATTTGAAAGTGTTTGTCTGGTAATCGCAAATTCTTGTGCTACTTGCTCTTGGGTTAAATTTTTGTTCAGCCGTGCCTGTTTTAAATGTTCACCAAATTTCATTGCTTGCTCCTCCATTACATAATTAATTTTGCTTAACTATTAAATAAAATTCAAGCAAAGTTTCTTTGCATGCTGGTCTAGCAAGGTTTTGACAACAAAAATATTATCGAACAGAATTTAAAAAATACTAATTGGCAACTTATATTGCTTGAGGAATAGATTCCCACTCAAATTTCGCCATTTAACTTGCCAAAAACCATTTTTCTAACTTCTTCATATAACTAAATACGTATAAATAAAACACACGACCCCGATAAAATATCGAAATCGTGTGCTAATAACATTACAATCTATCTATTCCAATTCTTGCCATTCTTTTCGAGAAATTAAATACATTAACAGCGGCAGAATTACAAAACCAAAGGCAACTGCTAAAATTGCATACCAATTAATGCCAACAACTTGCCCATTCACAATCGTACCGAATTGGACCCGCCAGTTATATTCAATTAACATAAAAATCACGATGATAACGGACAAGACCGACGCAACAACATCAGTCAAAAAGTTCTTATTGGCTGGCAAAACTTTTTCTTTAGTCCGACCACGATAAAACTGAATAACCGAAATTGGTACTACCGCGAATTCCAAAAATCTGACGATTGATCCCAAAGTAACCAAGTTGGTCAAATCATATTGAAAGGCCATTGGAATCAAGGTCGTGATTGCTGCTGAAATAAAAAACGTCCTAATTGGGAAGTTGCGCTTGGTTCTCTTGGTCAACTTCGTTGATAATTGATGCTCGCGGGCCATTGCTTCTAAAAAGCGCGGTGCACTAAAACTATAAGCGAAATTAATGCCCAGCATTGAGATTACTGCCCCAGCCAGAATGATATTGTTTAACAGCGGATTAGCAAAAATTGTTGCTAATGCCACTACCTGATTTGTTTTCATGAGTGCACTTGGATTAAGCAGCATTGCCACTCCCAAAACGCCAATATATATGAAAGCAATTAAAATTACGGCCAGCGGAATAGCCCGCGGCAAGTTTTTCTCAGGTTCTTCCATATCCTCAGCACCAGAAGCCACTGCCTCAAAGCCCGAGAAGGCATACAGCGCCGAAACAACTGCCATCATAAATGTACTAATCGTGACTGTCGGGACAATGGCTTTGCCGCCCTCGCTAATTCGGTCAACTGCACTTAGGTCATAGTGACTGCCAGTGGACATTAAAATAATCGCTCCAGCTACAATTAAGACAACTAATGATAAAGTCTTACAAATAGTTGATAAATTCATAACATATTTTGTTATTCGCTGACCAAATAGATTAACAATTAGGTCTAAAAGCATTAACAGCAATAGCCCAATAGTAATTGTCGTAAAGCGATTGGGATTCCCACCCAAAATCGCAATAACTGCCTTAACAATCCCAACTGAACTTGTACACCAGACAGCATCATTAGCAAAATAGCAGGTAACACCAATATAAAAGCCAAATTTATTGCCAAATGCGGCTTTAGCGTAAGCATAGGAGGAGCCGGATTTATTAACATATTTTGATGCTGATGCAAATGGCAGTGCCAATACAGCTGCAAAAATTGCAGCTAATAGGTAAACGAGCAGTGACTTACTGCCCACCTGTCTAACTACTGTGCCGGGTGTCAAAAAGATTCCCGACCCGATAATCAAGTTAATTGTTAAAAATACGATCGCCATAAATCCCAATTTATCGCTCGCTTGCTTACGCTTGTTCATTACTTTACCCCATTTCTTCAGTGTATTGTTAATATTATATTAAATTATTAAAATTAAAGCTAGTAAAATATTAAATTTTATTATGTAAATTTATTTTTAGTTCCGGCTATTATTTTATGTATACTTAAATAGCAAAAAAACTGACCTACTTCAACAGTAAGTCAGTTTTTTTAATTATTAATAATTATAGACCGTTTTCGCTCATTTGCTTCAAAGTCAAATCAAGGTGCTCAAGCACTCTATCCTTGCCTAATAGTTCCATGGCTTCGCCCACTCCGGGACCAACCATTGATCTAGTTGTCGCAATCCGAATTGGCATAAACAAGCGTCTACCTTTAATTCCAGTTTCACGCCGTGTTGCTTGAACAGCATTCATAATTTGTGGTGCTGTAAAGCGCGGAATTAAGTTAAGTTGCTTCTTAAATTCTTCAATTACTGGACGAGCTTCATCTTTGCGGATTTCATCAATTTCTTCGTCGCTTAAATCCTTTGGTGCAGCGAAGAAAATTTTAGCTAAGTCAACAATTTGCTTGGTGTAAGACATTTGGACTGAGTAAATGTTAACCAATTGCCGAACCCATTCCATCTTCTCAGGTGTTGGATCTTGTTCAACTAGACCTGCTTCTTGCAAATTGTTCAACGCAAGATCTAACAAGGTATCACGGTCAGCCTTCTTGATGTACTGGTTGTTAATCCATTCCAACTTCTTTTGGTCAAAGGTAGCAGGGGATTTTGATAACCGCTCTGGATCAAATTGCTTAATCAATTCACGTTGATTAAAGATTTCATTTTCACCACCCGGTGACCAGCCAAGCAAAGTAATGAAGTTGAACATCGCATCTGGCAAGTAGCCAAGGTCACGATATTGTTCAATAAATTGCAATACTGATTCATCACGCTTAGATAATTTCTTACCCGTATCAGCACTAATAATCAAGGTCATATGGCCGAACTTCGGTGGTTCCCAGCCAAGAGCTTGGTAAACAGCCAATTGCTTAGGCGTGTTCGAAATATGGTCATCCCCACGCAGAACGTGTGTAATTTCCATCAAGTGGTCATCAATAACAACCGCGAAGTTGTAAGTTGGCATCCCATCGCGCTTTTGAATAACAAAGTCGCCGCCGATTGTATCAGATTCAAAGCTTAAGTGACCCTTAACGATGTCATCCCAAGCATAAGTAACCATTTCTGGAATGTGAATTCGAACAACTGGCGTTAAGCCCTTAGCTTCGGCATCGGCTTGTGCCTGCTTGATTTCATCAGCAGTCATTCCCTCATATTCGTAAGTATAATGAGGGGCAATACCCATTGCTCGTTGTTCTTCACGTTGTTCTTCCAGCTCTTCCTCAGTCTTGTATGAGTAATAAGCCTTGCCTTCATCAATTAACTGCTTGATGTACTTATTGTAAATATCTTTACGTTCTGATTGACGATAAGGACCGTAATCGCCGCCCTTATCAGGACCTTCATCCCAGTCAATGCCCAACCAGTGCAAGTTCTCCATTTGGGAACGTGCACCACCTTCGACATTACGCTTCAAGTCAGTGTCTTCAATTCGTAAAACTAACGTTCCCTTAGTGTGCCGCGCAAACAAATAATTAAACAGCGCGGTCCGTGCATTACCAATGTGTAAGTGTCCCGTTGGACTTGGGGCATATCTTACACGAATTTTTTGTTTTGCCAAAATTCATGCCTCTTTCAAAATAGTAAATTCAAACAATTTTAGTTTACCCGTAATAGCAAAAAAGTTCAATCTTTCCTAGCCTAAAACCAGTTTTAATGCTTGGGCAATACTAGAAACAGGAATTACTTCAATCCCTAAATTCTTTAAACTAGCCTGCATATTGTGCCGTGGAATAAAAATTCGCTTGAAGCCAACCTTAGCAGCTTCTTTAATCCGAACCTCAATTTTATTAACTCGGCGCACTTCACCAGTCAAACCCACTTCGCCAACAAAGCAATCGGTTGGTAAAATTTCTTGGTTCTTATAACTGGACGCAATTGCCATCACGACGGCTAGGTCAACGGCGGGTTCATTCAAGCGAATCCCACCAGTTGCGGTCAAGTAAACATCTTGGTTTTGCAGCATTAAGTTGCCGCGTTTTTCCAAAACAGCCAACAAAAGTGCCGCACGATTATAATCAATCCCTGACGTTGTTCTTTTAGCATAGCCAAATGCTGTCGGTGTCACTAACGCCTGAATTTCAGCAAGCAGCGGCCGCGTACCTTCAAGCGAAACGACAACTGCTGATCCAGTTGACTTGGGCAAACGTTCATCCAGAAAGATTGCTGACGGATTAGTGACTTCCTGCAATCCCTCATTAACCATCTCAAACATGCCAATTTCGTTAGCAGCACCAAAACGATTTTTCACAGAATGCAGAATGCGGTAAGCATGGTGCTCATCACCTTCAAAATAGAGCACAGTATCAACCATATGCTCCAAAATTTTGGGTCCGGCAATTGCCCCTTCCTTAGTCACGTGACCAATCACAAAGACCGTAATTGCATCCATTTTGGCAATTTTCATTAGTTCACTCGTTACCTCGCGCACCTGCGAAGCTGAACCCGTCATTGAATCAAGACTGGGCTCATTCATTGTCTGAATGGAATCAATAACCACAAAGTCCGGCTGAACATCCGCTATTTGCTGACGAATATCTTCCATATCGGTTTCTGGAAAGAGCAACATGCTGCTGGCACCTAAGCCCAAGCGATTAGCACGTAGCTTAATTTGGTTAGCCGATTCTTCCCCCGATACATACAGTACCTTGTGATCATTGGCTAAGTCACTCATAATCTGCAACATTAACGTCGACTTGCCAATTCCTGGGTCCCCACCGATTAAAACCAGCGAGCCGGGAACAATGCCGCCGCCAAGCACACGATTAAGCTCCCCAGATTTAGTCTGAATCCGTTCTTCTTTTTCCGCTTTAACATTATCAAGCCGAACCGGTTCATTAACCCCAGTTTTTTTAATTAAGCGACTAGGACTGGCCTTAGTCGACCTCGCTGCCACTTGCTCAGTTTCCTTTTCAAACTGGTTCCAAGCCCCACAATTAGGGCAACGTCCTAAGTAACTGGCCGAGATATAACCACACGAACGGCATTTATACTTAGTCTTAATCTTTGCCATTTAGATTCCTTCCTCATTGGTTGAGCCAAAGCCATTGGTTCGCTGCCGGCTAACAGGCAGATCGTTGTCTGTCTTTAAGTATTGCACAAAAATCCCTTGTCCAATTCGATCACCCTTGCGAATTTGCAGCGGCCGCACGCCATAATTAATTACCTGCATAAAAATTTCACCTTCATTGTTAGGATTATTGTAATAATCTGAGTCAATTACCCCGATACCATTCGGCAGGCTCAAATTACGCTTAAAAGTATTGGACGACCGATTAGCCAGCACCAAGACCTCATCATCAGGCATGTAAGCTTTAATTCCCGTCGGAATCAGCAGCGGCTGCAAAATTTGCTCTGCCAGTTGATAATCAGGTTCATATAAGTGATGGCCGTTTCTAATTAAGCGAAAAATCCGGACAAAATTTAAGCGCCAAATACTTGGAATAACCATATCCTTAGCTGCTTCTATATCATAGCCCGCACTAGCAATCGTTTGCCGTCTTGGCAAATTAATATTTTTATTTTCATAACTCGATACAATCTCAAAGCCCCTTGTTTTATTCATTATTTACTCCCTTTAAACTCTGCAAAACTATTTTACAATAGATTGCGGGCTTTAATTAAAATCTTCTATAATAAATACGTAAAAAGCCAAATTTATTTTGTAAAGGACACACTCATGTATAGCATTAACGATCCCCACCAATTTTTTAAAATTTATAATGATGACGACATACTTATTTGCCACTGGACAATGGATAAAGTTGAGCGCCAAGATGGCACCGTCTGGGTAATGAACCATTTCTTTATTAATCCAGCCGCTGACAGTAAGCAAATTTTAGCAGAGCAAATGTCCATTGCCTTGAAAATTGCTCAAGAATCGCAGCTACCGATTTGGCCGCTTGACCCGTTAATAATTGCTTACTTTAGCCAGCATCCCGAATTTAACGAAATTTGGTACCACAAGCCAGCCGCAAAATAGTGACAACCTAATTAAACGAAAAAATCTCGCAAGTACAATTCTTACGAGATTTTTTAGTAAAATGATTTTACTTAATTAAGGGAATTCTTGACCAAATTCTTTTGAAACTTAACTAACAGACAACAGCAACTAATAACAATTGCCAAGATGCCGCTAACAGAAAAGACATTGAAGCCAATATTCTTGACCATTGCCGTTAATGGGTTAATAACAAATGGACTAACGACACCGCCAACTGAGTAAATGGCAACATAAATTCCTAACGCCATTGAAACCGTGCTGTCGTCAACCGCAATTGAAATCAAATACGGAAACTGCCCCATTGCGATACTCATGGCTGCCCCAACCAAGAAACTGCCGATAAAGACAATAACTAATGAATGGACAAAGCCAATCAGCAGATAGGAAATACCATAAAGTAAAAATGACAGTGCAATTGACGAATATCTAAATTTCTTGCCAAGAATACCAACGATTAACCCGCAGAGCATGCCGCCAATCAATGAAATCGTCGAAGTCAATGCAGCTTGTGATGTGGCTCCTAGTCCCTGCTCAACAACAAAAAGGGAAATGTTGTTGTTCAAGACGTTATTTAGCAGCATTGTTAAAAATGCCCACAATGCACAGTAAAAAACATATTTGTTTAGCTTGATCTTACCTGCTTCTTTAGCCTGGTGATTATCATCAGACACATCTTTAGGATGCATTGGCAATAACATGGTGACAACCAGCAGAATTAATAATGAAAAGAGATAAATCCAATAATTATTAACCCAACTGCTCGCGGCAGCTAATTGCCCGCCACCCATGATAAAGACAACACCACCAATATTAATGAACGTGGTGGACAAGCCCATCGTTGATTCCCGTTCTTTTTTAGGTAAAATTTGTGAAATCAAGACTTGCGTTAAATTAGTACAAGCTCCTTGACCCAAACCAACTAAACAAGAACAGATTATCAAGAAAATAAAGCTCTCATGAAAGAACAATGGCAATAAGCCACCAATTACAACAAGTAGAATTGAACCGACAGTTAAACTTTTTAAATTAATCTTACCAGCCGTTAATTTACCAATTATTAATCCAGCAACCATCATAAACAGGTTAGGCAGTGAGGTCAGCATTTGAACACTAGTATTATTTAGGGCAAAGTGCTGCGCGATTGCCGCATACGAGGGTGTAATGGCTAAGGCAGCCATGCCAATCATACTAACTGCCAAAACACCGATTCGTGTTTTTAGAACATATTGTTTAGAAACGTTCACTTGCTAGCACTTCCCTTTGCAAATACTTAAAACAGCATTGCGACCAGAAAAGGCGGCATAACCTGCAGTACTTCCCGGCAAAGTAACGGCGTAAGTATCGCCAACTAACATCCCGGCAGCGTCATTTCCAACAGCATACAGACCGTCAAGAGGGTAACCATAGCTATTTAAGACTGCATTATGGTCATCAACCCTGATGCCGCCAAGGGCACATGCCATGCCAACACCAAGTTCAACAGCATAATATGGTCCTTCTTTAAGCGGCGTTAAATAAGCTGCAGCTTTACCAAAATCACTGTCCTCACCCTGTTCCACTACCTTGTTGTAGCGTTCAATCGTGGACTGCAAATTAGGTAAGTTAAGCTTTTGTGCAAGTTCTGCAATCGAATCAGCCTTAGTTAAGTACTTCTCATTGTTTTGAAGATCACGGGTAATTTCATCAGTCAAATTAGCTAATTTTTCTGGTGAAACCGGTGAATTACCTAACTCCTTATATAAACCAACATTAGTTAAGTGGCCTACAGCGGCATGATCGAGGATTGAAAAAGTCCGTACTTGCGTTAAAATACTGCTGCCAGCGTGACACATATTGTCATTAACATCTTCATTGACAAAACGATCTCCACGCTCATTAACCCATAAAATTGCTTCTTGTGTAGCTGCTGCAGCTAGTTGCGAAGCCATGTGGACAAACGGCGGTCTTGTTTTATCAAGAATTGCACCGCCACCATATTGGATCGCGCCCATTTGATAATGTTCGGCACCTGCTTGCCAGGCTAGCTGCATCCCGTCACCAGTTGACTTGCCATCACTAACAGATAATAAGCGGTCATTAAGCGGTGTTCGCTTTTTAACTAATTCTGGATTATCAATATAGCCACCTGTTGCAAGAATGACATCATTGACTGATAATTCTCTCATTTGACCAGTTGCTTCATTTTTAATGATTAGCCCAGAAACGTGACCATTATGTTGTAAAATCTTTTGCGCACCAATGCTGGTAACAATTTCGATGCCATACTCATTAACTTTGGTCAGCAAAGTCTCGATTGCTGCTTTGCCACCACCGCTAAAGGTGTGAATTGTTGGCCAGCTCTTACCTTGTGGACCAACTTTAACAAATTCGACACCTAATTCATGCAGCCAATCAATGATTGCACCGCTGTGGTTAATAAATTTCTTTAAATGAGGGGCATTGGCTTCATAGTGCGAATAATTTAATTCATCTTGCAACAATTCAGTCGGGTCGATTGTAATTCCCTCCTGCTTTTGCAAATAACTATCTACACCCATTGCACCTTCAACATAATTGCCATCGCCGCCCAACGTGCGGCCTTTTTCAATTATTAAGGTGTCGAGGTGCTGTTCACCAGCACTTACTGCTGCAGCTAAACCTGATAGGCCACCACCGACAATTACTAAGTCATAATGGGCTTTTTTAGGAAACATCGTCTGCCTCCTACTTCAAACCAACTGAAACACCACCATCACTGAGAATGGTCTGACCAGTCATAAAGGTTGCCTCACTAGCTACAAAGACATAAACTTTGGCAACTTCGGCTGCTGTTTCGTAGCGTTTCATTGGAACTGTCGGCAAAATCTTCTCAAGGAAGCCACCGTCGTTTAATGGCGTCTTAGTTAAACCTGGGGCAACACAGTTGACACGAATATTATTTTCAGCATAATCAACAGCTGCTGCTTGCGTCATCCCCATAATACCGTTCTTGGCTGCGTTATAAGCACCCATTCCGCCTGGATTATAAATACTGCCTAAGGCTCCGGCGTTAACAATTGAACCATAACCTTGCTTCAAGAAAACTTTGATTTCTTCACGCATACATAGGAATGTCCCGCGCAAATCAAGGTTAATAGTCTTATCAAAATCATCATCAGTTAATTCAGCAAATGGCTTGAGCACACCACCACCAGCATTATTAACGGCATAGTCTAACTTGCCATAAGTATCAATAATTTTATTTAAACTATCTACAATGCTGTCGGTTTTCATAACATTCAAAACTAAGCCGGTAATCTTGCCATCATACTTTTTGTCTAAATCTTTTGCGACATCAATAACGCTAGGATTGTAGTCTGTCAATACAACATTAGCACCTTGAATGGCAAATTCTTCACTAATCGCATAACCAATTCCTTGAGCAGCACCTGTAACCATTGCAACTTTATCTTTTAACATTTTTGTATCCTCCTAATTTAAACTTTTAATTGCTTCTTTAGCGGCAATCCAACCTGAAACAAAGGCAAAGCCGTTCGCGATCCCTTCATAGCTTGGATAACCATCTGAGTAAAGTCCGTTAACATTATTGCCAACAATATATAAATCTTTAATTGGTGAACCGTCTTCTCTAACCGGCTCACAATTACGATTGACATTGACACCGTCTAAAGTTCCTAGAATTGCACAATGCTCAATAATTGCATAAAATGGACCATCATGAACTCCAAACAGCAATTCATCAGCTGGTTTTAAGAAAGTGTCATCTTGTTTATCTTCAACCGCTTGGTTGTAAGAAGCTAGGCTTCTCTTCAAAGCTTCAACGGGAACATTTAGCTTTTGTGCTAATTCTTCAAGTGTATCTGCTTTAACAACCTCACCGGTTTTAATAGCATTATCAAAGTCTTGTTGAATATTTGGCAGTGGACCAACCGCAGTCCGTGGCTCTTCACCAACCTCGCAGAATTGTCTTTCAAACGTATCTTCTAACTCAACTTCATGATCCTTAAAGTAATCGAGCGTTGCTTGGTCTAAAACAACATAATATTTGCCATGAACGTTGTGTGCAGCATTACCCCACATGGCAAAGTCGTAAACAACATCTTCATTAACAAAACGATTAGCTGTTTGGTCCAACCATAATAACGGCAAATTGGTTAAAGTTTCGACGCTGCTATCACGCTTCATTGGGTTAATCTGCATACTTGGCGCGCAGCCATGAGCAAATAAAGCTGGACTATGGCGCAAATCAGCACCAAGTTTTTGCGATAAGCGAATTCCAACCCCTGTTGACTTGTGTTCTCCTAAATTCAATAAGTCAGCAGTATCTGAATAACGTTCCTGCAGCATTTCATCACTTCCGCAATAGCCACCATCAGCAAAAATTACTTTGCTGGCTTCAATTCGAATTTGCTTACCAGTCTTGTCTTTAGCAATCACAGCCTTTAGACCATGATCGTAATCAAGAGAAGTAACTTCAGTTTCCATTAACACTTGATTTCCAGCAGCTTCAAACTTTGCTGGTAATTTGTCCCAATTGGCAATTTTTTCCGCAAAATTATTAAACTTATGATAAACAAGCGGATCATTCAAGTGAGCCTTTTGCTCACTCTGTTCAACAGTTACCGGCAAGCCCATTTCGGTTAACCGGTCAATATTTTTACCAGATTCTTTCAAAAATCTAGCTAAGAGTTCACCATTAACAAAAAAGTGATTGTAATCCGTTAAATCTTGAAAGGCATTACGATAATCATACTTAACACCTAACTTATTTTGCTGGCTAGAATCAATCGCAAAGACACCATGCGCACCAAACTTACCAGCACCGCCAACTTTATTTCCTTTTTCGATCAGAACAAACGGAACCCTTTGTTGATACAATTCAAAACTTGCAGAAATCCCGGATGACCCAGAACCTACAACCACTACTTTCGTAGAAATAGTTTCCATTCAAATTCCACCTTTCTTGTGACCTTTATTACAATTTAAATTGTAAATCACATCACAAGAAACCGCTAACACATAAAAGTTACTGCTGATAACTTAAAGTTATTGCCTTAGTTATTAAATGGGTCAACTCCTTTTGTTTGCTGGCACTGATTGCAACAACGATTTCGAATTTATTCTTCAAATATTCAGGCGATATTCTGTAAATGTTTTCACAATAATTGATAGACTGAAAAGTACTAGGCAGCATTGTCAATCCACCTCTGTAATTGACGTTTAAATACGCAGCAGAAAAATCATTGACGGCCGCGATTTCCTTATAGCTCCAACCTTCTTGAGCATAAGCTTCTAACATTGCAGTTTGAATATTTAAAATTCCGGTCGACTTCCAATCCTGCATATAGATAGTGGAGTTTTTAGCCAAATTCTTTAGGTTTTGGTTATACTTTTTTACACTCTTAGAATTGAATACCAAGTCAAAATCAACTGTTTCTAGTGGAAAAGTAATCACTTTACTATTACCAGCAAATTCAAGCTGAAAGCCAATTAAAATATCATAATTATTCTTAAGTAGACGGCTGATGCTGGTGTTAAATGCTTCCTCATCAAAACTAACTACATACTTATCAGGCAGACAATTAGCGAGCCGCGCCGCGTGACTTTCTAGTCCCTGTAAAAAATGAATCCGCAATAATTTCTCAGGATGCTCATCTGGATTATGCCAAATTTCGCTATATGAATTAATAATTTCAACAGCTCGCTCATAGAAAAGTTCCCCTGTTGGCGTTAAGGAAAATTCCCCTGCTGTTCGGTTAAGCAGCTTATGTCCTAGTTCGTTTTCTAATTTTTTAATTGCTGAACTCACAGCCGTTTCAGAAACATAATTTCTTTTAGCAGCAGAGATAAAACCATGTGTTTGAACAACATCTACAAAATACTTAACCGGCATCAAATTATAATTCATTGCTTTTCCCTTTTATTTAGCCAATATATTACCCTTTTCACATAAGATACCATAAATCAACTATTCCTAGACAGGTCCTTAATAAAAAATATTGCCCAACTAACTAGAATATCTATATAATTTTTTAGCATTCACATATATCAATTACCATCCAGCCAATAGACGTTAGTGCTGTTATAGGCTAAAATATGAGTTAGACAAATTATCAAGGAGGAGCTAATTTTATGACAAAAGAAATCACAAACGATGCTATCAATAACTATACCCAAGACCTTGCTAAGCACGCTGGTATCAATATTGCCAGTCATGCTGCACAAGAAAATGGAATTTTTAAGGCTAGTCAAAATACCCAAACCAAAATTGACCTCGACCCAACTTTTTCAATTGAAATCGATACGGGTAAGCCAGCTGACCAAAAACAATCAGGTCGCTGCTGGATGTTCTCAGCTTTGAACACCATGCGCCACCCACTTCAAAAGGAATACAAAGTTAAGGACTTTGAATTATCCCAAAACTTTACTAATTTCTGGGACAAGTTCGAAAAGTCTAACTGGTTCTTCGAGAACGTTATTGCCACAGCTGAACAACCACTTGGCGATCGTAAAGTAGCATTTTTATTTGCCACCCCACAACAAGACGGCGGTCAATGGGACATGCTTTGTGGTCTTATCCAAAAATACGGTATCGTACCTAAAACCGTTTATCCAGAAACCGCCAACGCGACAAATTCAAGCGCATTAAATGACACCTTGAATACCTTATTGCGTAAAGACGGATTGGAATTACGCGACTTGGTTAACGCAGGTAAGTCCGAAGAAGCAATTCAAACACGCAAAAACGAAATGTTAAACGATGTTTTCCGAATTTTGGCTGTTTCACTCGGCGTGCCACCTACCAAATTCGACTTTGAATACAAAGATGATGATGGTAATTATCACCGCGACGCTGCTATTACACCAAAGGAATTCTTTGACAAATATGTCGGCATGAACCTTGAAGACCACGTCTCAACTATTAACGCACCAACAAGCGATAAACCTTATCACAAGGTCTTTTCTGTTGAGTATCTTGGCAATGTTGTCGGTGGCCGCCAAGTCCGTCACCTCAACTTGAAGATTGCAGAAATGAAGGAATTAATCATCAAGCAATTAAAGGCTGGCGAAGTTGTCTGGTTCGGTTCCAATGTTGGCAAGGATTCTGACCGCCAACTTGGCTTATTAGACACCAATATTTACAAGCGTGATGAATTGTTTGATATTGATTTTTCGATGTCCAAAGCCGACATGCTTGACTCTGGTGAAAGTATGATGGATCACGCCATGGTTATCACTGGTGTTGACCTGGTAAACGACAAGCCAACCAAATGGAAGATTGAAAATTCATGGGGTGTTAAACCTGGTTTTAAGGGTTACTTTGTCATGAGTGATTCATGGTTTGATTCCTTTGTTTACCAAGCTGTTATCAACAAGAAGTTCTTGCCTGATGACCTTAAAAATGCCTTTGATGAAGGCAGTAAGGACCCAATCCAATTATTACCTTGGGACCCAATGGGTGCTTTAGCATTTAAATAAATAATTGTAAGCAAAAAACGCGTTACTTCTCAGTAACGCGTTTTTATTTTTCAGTAATTGAAACTACACCGTTATTAACCATCACTACCCCATGATTACTAATTGTCTTCAACGGCAGCTTGGTAGAATACTCGGCAAAAATTTGTTGCGACTTGCGCTTAAACGGGAAACTTAGATAATGCGGCAAAACATAGAAGTCAACTAACTTTAGTGCCTGATAATTTGATAGATCTGGTGCCTTTTTGGTACTGTCCATTAAACTAAGATAGCCGATATCAGAGGCTGTAATGGCTGCGCCAGCTGATTCACCAATATATAATTTGCCCGCGTTAACTTCACTAATCAGCAGCTGATCTGCACCTGTTCTTCTTAATTCTTGCAGCAAGTAAAAAGTATTCCCACCAGAAAGATATATCACATCTGCAGCCTGCAAGCCCGTTTTAATAACCCTAGTAGAAGCAACTGCCACATCTAAAACATTAACCTGCATCCCTAAAAGTTCTGCTAATAATTTGGTTTCGGAACGCATCATTGTCTGATGCCCTCTTTCAACATTACTGGCTGTTGGAATATATGCGACTCTCTTACCGTGTAGATCGCCAGCAAATTTAGGTAATAAGTCACAGACATTGTTTAACATTGATGCTAAGAAGAGTTGCGCCATGATTAAGTGCCCCCACAAGTTTATTGATAATCACTAAAATCGATTACCTGGTCATATTGTTTTAATTCGTCTTTTTCATAATGATGGATAACCTCAACAAAAGTCAAGTCCGAATCAAGTAAATACTGGTGGATTTTATTGGAAGTTGCCCGATCAAGTGAAGCGTTAATTTCATCTAACAATAAAATCGGCCGCTCAGCTAATATCGCCCGCGCTAATTCAATTCTTGCGAGCTGCCCACCCGACAATTGGTCGGCATTGTCACCTAATTGATAGTCAAAACCTTTTTCTTGAACAATTTCGCCTAATTCTAGCATTGAACAAACTGCAGTTACTTTTTCTAAAGGAATCTTGGCGCCCAAAGTCAGGTTAAACCATAAATTGTCTGCAAAAATCACTGGAGCTTGGCTGGCATAGGCAAACAAATCTGTCAGCTGTGCAACTTGATATTCATGGCCATCAACCGTAATCTTGTCAGCCTGACCGAACTTGCCAGTCAACATAAATTGAAACAGGGTTGACTTGCCGCTGCCGGATGGCCCAATAACTGCTATCTTTTGTCCCTTTTTAATTGCCAAATTAATTCCTTGAGCCAATTTTTGCTCTCTGACCAAATTGATTTTCGAAAAAGCAACTTCTTGATTAAAATCAGTGACTTCAGGCTCATGCTCTTCACTAAGAGCTAAATATTGTTTAATCTTAGCTACAATATTCTTCGTCGTTGAAAAGTGATTGCGTTCTTGCATAATCGTCAGAATCGGATTCACAAATGAGTTTGACAGTTGGACAACGGCAAATAATGCTCCCAAAGTCGTCTGACCCTTAATTATTAAATAAATTCCCACCAAAATCGGTAGTAAGAATGTCCCAATTTCAGCAACGAAATTAACTAATGCCTGTGAATTATCATTTAACAAGTTCATCTGGGCCAGTGATTTTTCCAGTTTATTAACCACCTGCTTATTTTTAGCTACACCATTTTGTTGCTGCCGGTACAAGCGCAAAGAATCAGCACCAGCTAAAAAGTTCTTGGTTTGATTAACATATTCTTCATTAGCACTTGTCCAGTGGTCCGACGCCTTTTGCAGCGGCTTTTGGAAGAAACTAACTACAACCATCGGAATAACCGAACCAATAAAAAATAAAATGGTCAACAACCAATTAATATAAAAGGCGTAACTCAACGACAGTATCAACATGCAGGCACTCATTGCGATATTAATTTCAGCGCCAAAGCGGTTGGTCTCAAGCAACTTGAAGTCACTTGTTAAAAAGCCAAGTCCTGCCGAATTTTCTGCTCGTTCTTCATGCAGCATCCCATTAAAAACCTTAGTTCTCAATGTACTGTTTGTTTGTCTAATTGCATCATTTTTCAAATAGTTATATCCCAGCTTCGCCAGAAAGACGATTACAAACAGAATAATAATCGTTACCAAAAAATGCGGCAGCTTTTGCGGCTCACCCTTTGTACCAATATTAACCAAGGTTCCTGTCATATACGCCATCACGATATTTTCTGCGCTGGCAACAAGTCCCAAAAGGCACATTAAGATTAGCTTAGGTTTTGAATAGTATTTTGCAATCATGAGTTTCTCCTTCAAATAATTAATTTCAATATATTCTTTAAGTTAATTAAAGTCTTTTACCCAGTTAAAGCAATAGCTACTGCCCAAGTGGTCGCTCATGATGACTAAGTGGTCATTTTTATGCATTAAAAAACGTTGAACTTATTCAACGTTTACCTATTAATCTTTAGTTTAGGACACTTTTAATAAAGCGCATAAAGGCTGCTTGCCCAACTTGAGTTTGCTTAAAGACACCAGCATCAGCAAGCACCTTGGCAAAGACTTTACCCAGCTCTGACTGTAAAACGGCATCAACATTAGCTGCTGTAATCTTATTTTGGGCCGCAATCTGCTCAGCCCACGGCAAATGCATTGCCGCAATTTTATTCTTATCACCTAGCAAAAATTTGCGCACCTCTTGCATCTCTGACTTAAGCCGCGGCGGCAAAATCGCTAACCCCATCACTTCAATAAGACCAATATTTTCCTTCTTAATGTGCTGGACATCTTGATGAGGGTGAAAAACACCGTCAGGATATTTACTTGAGGTTTGGTTATCACGTAATACTAAGTTGAGCTCCAACTGGTCACCATGCGTGCAGGCAATTGGCGTAATTGTATGATGTGGTGTTTCTCCTGTAAAGGCCCGCACGCCAACCTGCTCATCACTATACTGTCGCCATGCCTGCAAAATTTTATTTGCTAAGGCAACTAGTTGCTTTTTGTTTTGGCTGCGTAAGCGAATCACAGACATTGGCCACTTTACAATCCCAGCTTCTACATCAGCAAAACCCTTAAAGTTAAGCTTAGTTGTTATTTTTGCCTTCATCATCGCAAAATTATGACGCCCGCCTTGGTAATGCTCATGTGTAAGTATCGACCCACCAACAATTGGCAGATCAGCATTACTACCAGCAAAATATCCCGGAAATTGTTCAATAATATTCAGCAGCCGAGTAAATGTTTTTTCCGAAATTTTCATTCCCTCGTGCTTAGAAGAAAGAAAAATGCAATGCTCATTAAAATACGCATAGGGTGAATACTGAAAGCCCCACTCCTCATCATCGATCTTAAAGCGGATAATTCGGTGGTTGCTGCGGGCTGGATAATTATCACGCCCTAGATAGCCCTCATTCTCCATACACAATTGGCACAAAGGATAACCCGTTGCTTTCACCTTCTTCGCCGCCGCAATTGCCCGCGGATCTTTTTCCGGTTTAGACAAATTAATCGTAATTTCTAAATCACCATAGTCACTAGGCGTAACAAAATAAATATTCTTGGCAATTGCCCGCGTTTTAATATAGTCACTAGTCTTACTTAACTGATAAAAATCAGCAATCGCCTGTTCTGGCTTTTCTTGATATGTCTGCCAAAACTGCCGATTAACAATACTAGGACGCGGCACTAATAAATTCATCAATTGCGCACCTAAAATATCTTGTTCATTGAAAGTAGAACCACAATGACCATTTTTAACAGCAGCTGCAACCAATTCATCTTTTAAATCAATTAAAACTGTGCTTGTTGTAACTACAGAACGTGCCTCGTCTCCCACTAGTGCCAATACTTGATTAGTTAAATAGATCCGATCCAGTTCTGCATTATCACTTGCAGCAATTACTTGCGTAACAAATTGCTCAACCAAATTTGTTTGTGTCATTTTTACATCCCACTAAATTATTCCAAAACCTTAGCGCCATCGGATGTTTCCGCAAGATAAAATGATGGCTCATAACCGACTACTCGCTCATACACCGTACCAACATTTTGCTCAAAAGCTGGTACATCTTTCTTGTTAACAAGCGCGATTGCACAGCCGCCAAAACCGGCTCCCGTCATTCTTGCACCTAATACCCCTGGCTGTTGCCACGCGGCGTGAACTAGGGTATCTAGTTCCTTGCCCGTAACTTCATAATCATCCTGCAAAGACACATGTGAAGCATTAATTAACCGGCCAAACTGTGCCAGATCACCTTTTTGCAAGACCTGTTCGGCACGCAATGTCCGCTCATTTTCCCAGACAGCGTGACGCGCTCTCTTAAGAAGGGTTTCTGAAGATAAGAGTGAACTATACTGGTCCAAAGTTTCACTATCTAATTCACCCAAAGAGTTAATCTGCAATTCTTTTTGTAAATCGCCTAGTGCCTGCTCGCATTCACTTCTGCGCTCATTATATTTGGAATCGGCTAGTTCACGACGCTTATTAGTATTCATAATGACAATTACATTATCTTGCAGATTAAGTGGCACCATCTTGTATGCCAGAGTATTAGTATCAAGCAAAATTGCCTGATCTTTCTTACTCATTGCAACTGCAAATTGGTCCATAATTCCGGAATTTACACCAATAAAGTCATTTTCAGTGGCTACCCCCATCTTAACAAGATCAAGCACACTAACATTAAGGTTAAACTGATCGTTCAGTATCACACCAATTAACATTTCCAGAGCAGCTGATGAAGATAGTCCCGCACCATCAGGAATATTGCCATCAACATAAATATTTAAGCCATGCGAAATTTGGGCACCTTTAGAGAGTAAAAAGTGCAGCATCCCTTTAGCATAATTAGTCCATGAATCTGATTTAACAAAGTGTAAGTCAGCAAGTCCAACTTCAATTATCCCTAATTCCCCAAAACTACTGGAGTAAAAACGGAACTTTTGGTCATTACGGCTACTGACAGCACCATAAATTCCCAAAGTAATTGCACAGGGAAACACGTGGCCGCCATTATAGTCGGTGTGCTCGCCAATTAAATTAATTCTCCCCGGCGAAAAATAATAGCCGCTAGGGTCTTCATGATATATTTCAGTAAACTTCGCTTTTAATTCTTCTTTGTCCATTTTGTTTCTATCCACCTTCATAAAAAAGCGCTATCAAAAATATTTCTATCTAATTGTACTATTTTTTATGATTCCGGCAAATTCAAATTAACAAAATTTAACAGCAGCTAACTAGCCTTTATTCAATCGTGATATCACCAGTTGAGGAATCAACTTTGAGTATTGCCTTGCTGTGAGTGGCTCTCTTATTAAGGTGGTCGTCTACATCATCGCCAAAGTAGTCAATATCACCAGTATCAACTGACAGATGATACGTCATCTTTTTACTAGCATCGTCTAAAGTAAAATCACCTGTATCTAATGAAAATGAATTATTCCCTGATAACTGCGAGCTAGAAATATGCACGTCGCCAGTATCGACATCGCTAGTAACATTGACAATCTGACTAGCAGTAATCTCAATATCGCCAGTATCAGTCGACAAGTCATTATTTACTGACTTGACATTTTTAAGGTCAATATCGCCGGTATCAGAATCAATCGCCAACTTGTGCAATTGTAAATTGTCTAACTTAAAATCACTTGTTTCTGTCTCGGCATTAATCTTAGTTAATGAATTCTTGTGCGGAACCGTAATTTCTACCTGACATTTAGCGGTTAGATGTTTACCATTAATTGAAATATTACTAATGCCAAAGAAATGGTTGTGCGAGCCTTCACGCTGGCTAACCAATAATTCATCATTCTTTACCTTCGCATTAATCCGGTTTTTCTGATTATCAATAATCTTCACTTGATATCTAGCACCTTGATGAACATTAACATCAGCTAGATCAACATCCACTTTAATTTTAGTAAATTTCTGGGGATAAATTATTCTGGCTTTTGTCGGCTGATTATTTGCGGCACTTGAAGTACTTGCTTGGTGACCAACATAAATACCGGCACCTAGCAAGACCACAATTAAGCAGACTACTAACGTAATTATCACTTTTTTATTTTTCTTCATTTTCAACTTTCCCTTTCTAATAGACTACTAGTATTATAATACACTATAATCATTGCATTTTTAATATTTTTTAGTCAATCAGCTAGTTGTTTTTTCATAGAAAAAGACGTCACACCTTAAGTGTAACGTCTAAATAGTTTTACCAAATATGCAACAAGCGATCAGCTTGTAATTTATTTAAATTAAATTGGTGGACGTGCTGTGGCCTACTTTGCGGGACTTCTTGAATAAAGTCAGCTAAATTAACCAATCCTGTTGAATACGTCCAGACACCCTTAACTTTTTTGATTGGATCCAATAATTCATTTCTGACTGGATACGCTGAAATCAAAAAGTGCTTGTGGTGAAATTTGAACACAAAATACGGCAATCGAAATTTCTTAATGACTTCATCTTTTGTCTTACCAATTGTAATCACATTGCGATAAGTGCCGTACTTTTCTGTAAAACGATCATTAAAAGAAAA
Organism: Lactobacillus sp. ESL0703; assembly: GCF_029433435.1. Lineage (NCBI taxonomy): Bacteria > Bacillati > Bacillota > Bacilli > Lactobacillales > Lactobacillaceae > Lactobacillus > Lactobacillus sp. ESL0703. Next base: position 435,651 of record NZ_JAQTIB010000002.1, on the reverse strand, counting down.
GTAAAAATTAGAAATATGCACGTGCGGAAAATCTGCCTCCGCTACTTTATCCGGGATTGCAATTACGTGTGCAAAATGGTCTAAATTGCTTTCCTTTTGTGACAAGGTCTTACCCATCTGGTTAGGATTAATTACGTGCGCCCATTCTGGCACCTGCCAATTATCTTTATAGGTCAAATACATTTCCCGAACTACTTCAGGTCTGACCCAATCATACTGCCGACGTACTTCATTGCGGTTAAGCAAGTTACGTAAGCTTTTGTGGTACATTAAATCCACGACGAATAATTCATATCGGTAACGCTCAACCCATGGCTTATAATGTTCTATGCTGTCAGAAACAATATGGGTACTATCAACAATTACCGTTTCGCCGCGCTTCATCTTTTCTTCTACGAGGTAATCAACTAACCGCTCTGTCTGCTTATTTGCATATCGCGGAATTACTTGATGTAAGCAATCGGTATCTTCTTCATAAAAATAGGTCAAATTCGCCAATAATAATCTAATTTGATCGCGACTAATCGCATATGGTTGTAAGTGATGGCGAGCAATGAATGAAGATTTACCGGAGCCGGGTGCGCCTCGTAATAAAAATATTTTACGCATGCCTTTTACTCCAAACTAAGAATGTAAAAAATTATATAGTATCGTAATAAATTTTAACATACATCTGCCCAATTCCTTAGTCAGAACCAAAAGCAATCTTAAAATTTAAGATAAAATTTTTTTATCGACAATTTGTAAATGAGTATCTAACGTGTAACTAATTGGTTCAGCATTGGCTACTTCCAAATGGACAATATCCTGATCGTTAATCCCTTCCATTTTTTTAATTAATGCCCGCAAACTAGAACCATGAGCAACAATCAATTGGTCTTCACCCTTACGTAATCTGCTTGCTACCTCATTATAATAGTATGGCAATAGTCGCTGCTGCGTCTGATACAAACTTTCAGCAAGCGGCAACCGCTGCAAGTCGCAGTTAGCATAACGTCGGTCCGTAATTTGCTTACCAGCAGGAGGAATGGAATAAAACCCGCGCCGCCATTTTAAAATCTGCTGTCGGCCATAAATTTGGCGGGAAAGGTCCTTATTAGTGCCACGCAACTTACCATAATGCCGCTCATTTAGCCGCCAAGTTTTAGTAATTGGTAAATACAAAAAATGACAAACATCCGCCACAATATCGGCAGTAACAATTGCCCGCGATAAAATTGAAGTGTGGATATGCGTTGGTGCAAAATCGGGAATTTGCCTAATTAATTCACCAGCATATCGCGCTTGTGCCCTACCTTTGGAAGTTAAGGGCACGTCATTCCAGCCGGTATAGACATTAGCCGAATTTGCTGTACTTTCACCATGTCTTACTAAAACTAGCTTAACCATTTTACTTAACCCAATGCATAATCAACAGCACAATTCCGCCAATTGTAAATATAATTCCTAAAATCATAAAGCCGATTGTCCCCCGCTGGTGATTTTGCTGGCGGCGATTATAGGCATATGCCATGTCGTAAAGTCCAACAATTAACACAATAATGGCTGTAAACAAACTAACTTTCATTTCTATTTCCCCTAATTCTCGTAATCATGACCTGGAACAATCATATCATCATTTTTACCGCGTTCGCATTCCACTTGAAAATTAATATGGTTAATCCCCAACTGCCGCAGTTTTTGACTAAGCTGCTGCGTTAATTTTTCAAATTCCCCCGCAGTCAATTTTGCGTCCACGTTTACGTGAGCATCAAGCATAATATAATCGTCACTGTAGCGCCATAAATGCACATGATGAATATTTTTAATCTCTGGAAAAGATAACACAATTTTATTCATTTGTTCAAGGTCAATATCAGGATTAGATTCCATTAAAATATTAGCAGCCTTTTTAGTAATTTGATATGCTTCACGCAGAACAAACAATGATACCAGCAGCGTCATTACGGGATCAAGCCACGTAATCTGCCAAAAGTAAATGAACACCGCGCCAATCACAACCGCAACACTGGACAAGGCATCACTCAGCATATGAACAAAAGTAGAGCGCACATTTAAATTTCCTTGAGCATCACGATGCATCGCCAGCATAGAAATAAAGTTAGCCACTAGCCCAATTACCGCTACGACCAGCATGATACCGCCCTTAATTTTGCTGGGCTGCCAAAAACGCTCGATTGCTTCAATAAACAAAGCAAGGCTAATCAGAATTAAAATAATGCCGTTAGTAAAGGCCGCCAACGTTTCCGCACGTTCGTAACCAAATGTTTTGTATTGGTTGCGGCTACGACTACTAATTAAGTGCGCAACAAATGAAATGATAATCGCACCAACATCACTTAAATTATGTACGGCATCTGATAATAAAGCTAGTGACCCAGACGCGAAGCCGCCAACAAACTCTGCAATCGTAATGACAATATTCAGCAGCGTTACATAAGCATAACGCTTAGTTGTGTGATCTTTCATTTTTGCATTCCTTTCCTTGCATTTAGTGTAACAAAAAAGTCTTACTGCTCCCAGTAAGACTAAATATTTTCTGCATTAATATTATAATCAATAATTTCAAATTTACCGTTATCATGGAGAACGCCACGACTGACACTGCCGTTATCGGGAAAAGTAATATCATGTAAGCCATCACTTTGATTCCAATACTTGATTCCCAAGGTTTTAATAAAATCACCGTGTGATACCAGTAAAACACGCTTCTCATTTTTGGTTAAATCGTTTAGCACGTTAACTGCCCGCACCATTCGGGCGTCAAGTTCTTCCTTATTTTCAGCTAAATGTCGCGGATCAGCCTTTTTAGTTGCCTCACGAAATTCATAAATCCCCACTTGATTGATAATTTTACTAACGTCATCCTCGGGGCCAATGCCAGCAGCTAGAGCTACTTGTTTCCAAGTATTATGAACATCATCGCCTTCAAACGACCCAAAAAAGACTTCACGAAATTCGGGCAGCTTTTTGATTTTACCAATTTCTGACACTTGATTGGCTTCCTTCATTAAGTGCACCGTGTCAATTGCCCGCTTCAAATCGGAAGAATACATATTGTCAAAATGAACTTGACTTAAAGCATGTGCCGTCCGCTTTAAATCATTAATTCCCTTAACCGTCAAGGGAGAATCACACCAGCCCTGCACCTTGTCAAGCTGGTTAAACATTGTTTCACCGTGACGTACCAAATAAACTTCTGTAGTCAATTTGCATTCTCCTTTCATAATAGATTTGTATTAAACTATAACATATATGCTTTATAAAAGAAATATGCCGCCTGAATAAAGGCTAGGGCCGCAATGAATAAGCGAATAACTTTTGCTGGAACTTTTCGTAAAATTCCCATCCCTAAATAGCCACCAATAAACATGCCAACGGCAAGCGGAATTGCTTGCTGCCAATAAATGTGTGAAGTAAAGATAAATACGATTAGTGCCACTAAATTTGCCAGACCGCAAATAATATTTTTGATGGCGTTAACGACAATAAACTTTTCATCAGTGATATAGGTTAGCAACACTAGCACGATAACACCACCCGCAGCGCCAAAGTAACCAGTATAAACACCCATCACGAGTAATGCCGCAATATAGAAAATTTCCTGCCAAAGTGGTCTTTTATGTGGTTCTAAATTATGATGCTTACCGGAGGCCAATACCATAATTCCCGACCCCGCAATGAAGAACGGCACCAGCTTTTCAAAGACACTTGATGGGAATGATAATAATAAAAAGCAGCCTGCAAGCGACCCAATAACGGTGAAGAAGCCATAAAAGCCAACCTGCTTCCAGTGCCCCTTGAGCTCTTTAGTTGATGAAATGGTTGAACCAACACTCGTCCAAATCAAGGCGGCATCGTTAGTGACATTAGCATAAACAGGTGGAATACCAACAGCCAATAAAACCGGATAAGACGCCAGTGATGCCATTGATGCTACTGACGATAATAGTCCTCCTGCAATTCCGCCCAACAAAAGAAAGATTAATGTAAAAATTGACGGCATAATTTAACTCCTTTTTGGCAATAATATCTATTATAATGCAAGTAGAACACAAATAAAGAAGGTAAACTAACAGTGACAAAGTTTGAAACATTGATAATTATTCCAGAAGGTAGTCTATTAAATCAAAAAGCAGCCGAAAGAAACGCTCTGAGGCAGACTTTAAGTGAGCTTAGACGCGACTTTGGCCCAGCCGAGCGTATTAAATATACTAGTTTGCAGGAACAAGTAAAATTCCTGAGCCAAGATGAACGGCTGCAGCTGCTTAACCAAACTTTCTTTAGTGACAACTTACAAGCAGCACAACAGATTTTTGAACAAAAGATGGCTGGACAACATCAATTAACGCAGGATGCTATTCCCTTTTTAGATGAAGCGGCAGCTAAAGTTAATTTAGTGATGCTGGCAAAAGAACCGCGAAAGATATTAGAACCGCGGCTTGCAGAAAGTGAACTGCTAAATTACTTCTCAGCTGTCTACTTCCCAGAAAATTTAACTGCCAAATTGCCCAATAAAAACGTATTTGTGCCAATTTTTCAAGAGCATAACAATTTCAATCCGGCCACTAGTCTTGTAATTGGTACCAATCTGACTGAAGAAATCCAAGGCGCTGTAAATGCCAACCTGCAATCATTGTGGCTGGCACCGAAAAAGAGCAAAATTCCGATTACACCTCATCCCACACTGCACCTCAACAAGTTAAGTGATTTATTATTTTACCTTGAACTCAGCTAGTTTATAATAAGAGTAACAGATTGCGAGGTATAAAATATGACTAAAGTTGCGGTAATCTTCGCTGATGGTTGCGAAGAAGTTGAAGGCTTGAGCGTCATCGATGTTCTGCGTCGTTTAGGTGTGCAAGCCGATATGGTGGGCTTAACTAGTAAAGATGTCATCGGCGATCATCACATTAAGTTAACTTGTGATAAAATTGTTGACGACAGCTTACTAGATTATGACCTAGTAGCCTTTCCCGGCGGTAAAACTGGTGCCGAAAATTTGCGGGATAATGAACTGCTTCATTCGTTAATGGTGCAGCGCCATCAAAATCAGCAGTGGGATGCGGCCATGTGCGCAGCACCGATTGCCTTGGCACGCTATGGCGTTTTAGATGATGTCGATTACACCTGTTATCCCGGGTTTGATACACAAACAAAGCATGATGCACCAAGCGGTAACTTTAAAGAAAAGATTACGGTAACTGATTCGGATCATAAAGTTATCACCAGTCGCGGACCAGCAACGGCTTGGGCTTTTGCCTATGCGATTGCAGAGGCACTGGGAATTGATACCACAGATTTAAAGCAAGGGATGCTTTACGAGTATCTCGGCAGTAACATTCAAGACAGTTTATAAACAATATAAAAGCCGCTACTAATCAGTAGTGGCTTTTATTGTCTAAGTTAACGCCAATCTAATTAGATTGTAACGCGCTCCTGGCACTAATTTTCTTCCTTAACATTAATTGCCTTAATAAAGGTGAATTTACCATCTTCATAAGTGAACTTTAGGATACAGCAATTATGAAAATTAGTTACTTGCCGTTTAATCTCAGCATACGGCAGCCATTTTTGTAAGAACATGAAGCACGCGCCGCCATGGCTAACTGCCAAGACGCGGTGGTGATCTGGCCGCTCCATGATTGTTGTTAACGTCTGATTCATCCGCTCTTGAACTTCTAAATCAGACTCACCGCCAAACTGCAGAAAAAAATCACCGTATGAATGCCGACTACTGTCATCATGGGGATTGAGCTGCTCACTTTGCCCCTCAAAAACGCCAAAGTTCCATTCTTTCAAACCCTTTAGTCTAGTGTAAGGCTGGTCAGTGATATTTTCAAGTGTGTCACAAGCACGCTCCTGCGTTGACGAATAGGCATGGTCAAAAGTAATCTGTTGGTCCTTAAAATAACGCCCAACTTCCTGGGCATCCTTAATTCCCTGCTTAGTTAATGGCGAATCGGACCACCCCTGGATTCTGTGTAACTGGTTAAACAATGTCTGGCTATGCCGCATTAAATATAATTCTTTCATTTTGTGTCCTCGTTTAACAATACTGTACCTTCTGGTGGATTTTCATCAATTGCACCCACAATTTTGTGGGGCAGGTACGGCTCCTCAATGTAAGCAAGATCTTCATTAGTTAGTTTAACAGAAAGTGCATTCACTGCATCATCAAAATGAGTGGTCTTTGTCGCGCCAATAATTGGCGAAGCAACTCCCTTGGACCACAGCCATGCTAATGCAATTTGAGACATCTTGACCTGATACTTTTGTGCCAATTCGTTAACTCGCTGGGAAATTTTTTCATCAAACTTTTTGGTATGGTCATACTTGCCTCGGGCCACGCGATCGGTCTGACTGCGCAAAGTAGAAGCTGCCCAATTGGGACGAGCAAGTCGACCAGCAGCTAGCGGACTATATGGCATCAGAGATACACCCATTTGGCGGCACAGTGGCAGTAGCTCACGCTCATCTTCACGATAAAGCAAGTTATAATGATTTTCCATTGCTGAAAACTGGGTCCAGCCATGATCTCGTGCAGCTAATTGCAGATTGTAAAATTGATAAGCATACATTGCTGAAGCACCAAGAGCCCTAACCTTACCCGCCTTAACCAAATCATTTAAGGCAGACATTGTTTCTTCAATTGGCGTGTGATAATCAAAACGATGAATAATGTATAAATCCAAATAATCAGTTCCCAGCCGTTCTAAAGTACCGTCAATTTCACGTTCAATTGCCTTGCGGGACAAACGCCCAGGATTAAAATAAACTTTCGAAGCAATTACTACTTTATCTCTTGCAGTACATTTTTTTAATGCCTTTCCTAAGTATTCTTCGCCTGTACCTGCAGAATAGCTGTTGGCCGTATCGAAAAAATTTATCCCTAAGTCTAATGCATGGGCAACAATTTTTTCAGTTCCACTTTGATCTAAAGTCCAGTCGTGCATTGTTCCTGCTTGACCGAAACTCATGCCGCCAACACATAATTTAGAAATTTTAATGGCAGTATTACCCAAATTAACGTATTCCATAGCTGCTCTCTCCTTAACTTTTGTAGTTATTATAATAATCAAGAACAAGTTATGTCTAATACTTATTTTGTATGTCATACTATACTAATTAGGCATGGCTAATGCTTCACCATAAAAATTGTCCAATAGCTTGGTCAACTCGTGGATTTTCATGGAGCTGACTGTGCTGACCGCCAGCTCCCTTGACTTCAATTTCTTGATAATTAACTCTGCCGCGGAGCAAATAACGCAGCGAACGTGCTGAAACAACGCTGACATCCCCGTCGGAATTCGTCCCGTCTTTCTTGTTGCCAAAAATATTTAAGATGGACACATTTTTAGGATAATTTTGCCGGTGTTTTAATAAATAGCGATATGATGAATTTAGATACCTTGGTCGACCACTAGCCAATAAGTAATTATGATTAGCCTTGTCATCCATTCCCAAAATACCATCAAAATGTCCACCAAGATTGACCTGCTTATTTAGCCTAGGTAATTTGTCGCTATTGCCGTATTTCATTTGGTAAAACATCGTCGTTAAGTTCCCCATTGAGTGAGCAACCGTATTGTAGCGTTTAATTCGGTATTTTTTCTGTAACAAGACAATCAAATGATGGAACCATTCACGTGTCACATAATAATCGCCGTTTTTATTATCTACAAATACTAACTGGATTAAGGGATGCGTGGTTCCCTTAGGCCATGTTCCCTCTAAACTAATTTGCCCATCCCGCCTAACTTTTGCAGTTAGTACCTTGTGGGCATGATTATGTTTTTCGGCATAGGCAATCATACTATCCGTAGATTTGCCACTGGCTCCCCAACCATGAAGATAAATTGTCGTTGTACTGCCTGAGCGATCCACCACTTGATTAGTATTAGCCATGTTATTTTTACTAAAATAGAACCAGCTAATAGTACCGCCAACAATCAAGACGACTATCACCAGTCCAAGCCAAAACAAATTTTTCTTTTTCATAATTTCATGTCCTAAAAGTCTTATACTTATCTAAAATCATTATAATACCAAAAACCAATTAATCTTAATAGAAGGAGCATCATGGAACTTAGAGTCTTACGCTATTTTTTAGCAGTTGTTAACGAACAAAACATCTCGCGAGCAGCAGCCAAGCTGCACATCTCGCAGCCCACAATTTCACGACAAATCCACGAACTTGAACAAGAATTGGGCGTCAGTCTATTTGAACGCGGTACGAGAACAATCAAATTGACAACTGACGGCGAATATCTTGCCAATCAGGCTAGACAAATTTTGACTTTAGCCAATAAAACTAGCGCAAATATTGGCCAAAAATCTGAAATTAGCGGCAGCGTCTTTATCGGCTGTTCAGAAGCACCTATGCTCAGCACAATTGCGGATGCAATTAATCAATTAAAGCAAGTTGCGCCTAATGTTATTGTCAACTTACATAGTTGTGATGCAAGCGAGGTTCAGCGCAAAATGCAAAATGGCCTGTTTGATTTCGGTTTTGTCCTGGATCCTTTTAATAAAACCAACTACAACTTCCTAACTCTGCCAGGAACTACAAGGTGGGGCCTGTTAACTAGAAAGGATTCAAATCTAGCTAATAAAAGCAAAATTAAAGTTGCTGATTTAATTGGCAAACCAGTAATTCTGCCGCAGCGTCACAATAGTCAAACATTATTGGCCAACTGGCTGGGGCAAAGCAGTCTTAAATTTCAAACCGCTGCCAGCTATAACTTGCTTAACAATGCCGCAATTCTCGCACAGCACAATGTTGGTGATGTGCTTTGCCTTGACGGGATCATCAATCTTGCACAAACCAACCTAACTTTTATTCCCCTCGAGCCAGAATTAACCATTCACGCAAGTTTAATCTGGTCAAAAACCGCCGTCCTCTCGCGTGCCGCCCAAACATTCTTAGCCCAATTAAAAAAGGTATTAAACTAATAAAAAGACCTGCTGATAAATAATCAACAGGTCTTTCAGCTATTTGGCTTTTAGGCATGATAGCCGCCGAATTTGTATTTATTTTGATACGGTACATGGGCCCACTGCGGAACTTCATTCCACGGTATTCTCGTTGCAATTTCATTCGGTACAAAAACAGAGTCTGGGGTATTTGCCAAATCGTGCGTTGGCGAGTAATCATAAGCCGCAATAATTTCTGCTGCATTTTGGCAAGGGTGATAACAATCAAATGTGCATTCTAAACTCCCCTGCCCATGAGTATAATTTCGAACTACTTTAGCATAATTTTGCATTTGTTTAACTGGAGCAGAACCAGTTAAAATCTCTGTATCTTGATTAGTTCCCACCTCAGGTTCATTAAAAGTGCCTTTCATCTGCCGAATATCACTAATGGCCCGACCAATTTGCGTCGAAGCAATTTCCAGGCGAAAATGATACCACGGCTCAAGCAATTGACATTTTCCTTTAGCTTTAAGAAGCATTAAACCTTGCCGGACTGCGCGCCAGGCAGCCTTACGAAAATCGCCGCCTTGCGTGTGCTTATAACTATAATGACCACTAACAAAGCGAATTTTCATATCCGTAATTGGCGCGCCAATTAAGACACCCAAATGTTCCTTACTTCGCAAATCAAACATTACTTGTTTCTGCCAATTAGGCGCTAAAACCTCATTAGGGCAATCATTTGCAATAACTAAGCCACTTCCAGCTGGCAATGGCTCAAGCACCACATGAGTCTCCGCATAATGTCGCAATGGTTCAAAATGTCCGGCACCCTCAACTGAATCCATAACAGTTTCTTTATACAAAATCTTTCCAGTGCCAAATTCAAGCTGAAGATTAAATCTTTCCTGCAATAATTGCTGTAAGACTTCCAGCTGGACTTCACCCATAATTCGTACACTAATGCTTTGGCTATGCTCATCCCAAACAACATGAAGTTGTGGATCTTCATCCTCTAATTCTTTTAAGGCCAATAAGCAAGAATGTGGATCGTAGTCTTTAGGATCAACAGAATAAGTTAAAACAGGCTGAACTTGTGGATTCTGACTATCATGTTCAACCCCTAGACCTTGTCCTCGATACGTCCCAGTCAAATTAGGAATCGTACAAATTTGCCCCGCTGTTACTTCCTGCTTAGTGGTGAATTTTTCGCCCTGATAAATTCGTAGCTGGTTAACTTTTTGGTTAGTTAGTACAATTTGCTTGGGCTGCAGACTGCCGCTCATAACGCGCAGCCAAGTTAACCGTTCACCTTTTGCATTATGCGAAATTTTAAATATTCGTGCACCAAAATCAGATATTGCTGGTTGGTACTCCTCACTCCAAAAAGCAATCCCTGAAAGTAGTTCTTTAATTCCCTGCAGTTTTAAAGCGGACCCAAAATAACAAGGAAAAATCTGCCTTTTCTTAATCATTTGGCGGATAGTCGCATTATCAATCGTACCTGAAGACAGATAGTCCGTTAAAACATCGTCATCTTGAACAGCAATTTGTTCCTGAGTTGAAGCAGACAATTGTTGATTTTTTAATTCAAAATTAACGCAGCCAGTGGATAATTCTTTTTGTAGTTGCGCAATTATTGTTGGCAATTCTTCTTGACCCGCATCCATTTTATTAACAAAAATAAAAGTCGGAACCTGATACTGCTGGAGCAGTTGCCACAACTTTCTTGTTTGACTTTGTACACCTGCAGTAGCGGAAATTACTAAGATAGCATAGTCCAGAACACTTAATACACCCTCTGTTTGTGCCAAAAAGTCAACGTGACCTGGCGTATCAAGCAAGGTTAATTTTAAATCTTGATATTCTAAATTTGCCTGATGAGAAAAAATAGTAATTCCACGTCTTTTTTCTAGTTGATCTGAATCCAAAAAGGTATCGCCATTATCAACGCGCCCTAACTGTCTAATCGTTCCTGTTTGATAAAGCAGTGCTTCAGATAAGGTAGTCTTTCCCGCGTCAACATTCGCCAATATGCCTGCAACTATCTGTTTCATAGTCCCGCCTTTTCATTCCTTTATTACTTTTTCTTATCTTAATAAAATATAACTTAATTTTAGCCCAATCTATTCAAGGGTTACAGTAGGTTTTTAATTTAAACAAAAAAAGATATCCCAATTGAGATATCTTTTTTGATAAACGTAAATCCAAAATTAACGTTTTGAGAATTGTGAAGCTTTGCGGGCTTTCTTCAAACCTGGCTTCTTTCTTTCAACCATTCTAGGGTCACGAGTTAAGAATCCAGCCTTCTTCAAAGGACCACGGAAATCTGGGTCAACTTCAAGAAGAGCACGGGCAATACCAAGACGGATTGCACCAGCTTGACCTGAGAAGCCACCACCATTAACGTTAACTTTAACGTCATATTGACCGTCAGTTTCAGTCAAAGTCAATGGTTGCTTCAAATCCTTAACTAAGTTAGGGAATGGAATGTATTGATCAACATCTTTGTTGTTAACAGTAATCTTACCAGTGCCTGGTACTAAACGTACACGCGCAACTGCGTCCTTACGACGACCAGTACCTGCATATGCAACTTGTTGTGCCATTTATTTAACCTCCTAGATTAATTTATTAATGTCTAATTCTTCAGGTTTTTGTGCTTCATGCTTGTGATCAGCATCAGCATAAACATGCATCTTCATGAATTCTTGGTGACCAAGAGTGTTCTTTGGAAGCATTCCCTTAACTGACAATTCAACTAATCTAACTGGGTTATTGGCAAGCAAATCACCAGCTGGAACAGCCTTGATTCCGCCACGCCAACCAGAGTGGTGGTAATAAATCTTGTCAGTAGCCTTTTTACCAGTTAACTTAACTTTAGAAGCGTTAATAATAATAACGTTGTCACCAGTGTCAACATTTGGTGTATATTGAGGCTTGTTCTTACCTCTTAAAATAGTGGCTACTGCAGTAGACAGACGACCTAAAGATACATCTGTTGCGTCAATAACATACCACTTACGTTCAATTTCATTAGGTTTTGCTAATTGTGTAGTACGCAATGTAAATTCCTCCGTTTATACGTTGTTTGAAAACAATAAGTTGCCGGGGCCTATCATGGACAAACATACTGTTCTAGAATACGTCCTTTTTAATAAATTGTCAATATTAATCAACGTCTTGCCGGTATTTTTTTGGCAAATCATCATAAAAAACATGGTAAAGAAACAAACCGCTTGCCTGCGCTGTTTCTCTCACCTGCTCGCGATCTCGAGCTTTTATTACCCGGGGAATATCATCAATTGGTCGCTTGCCATTACCAATTTCTAACAAGGTGGCAACTAAAATACGCACCATATTGTATAAAAAGCCAGAACAAATAAAGTCAAAAACAATTTCATTAGTTTCTTCATCTTGAGTGATGTTAACATAATACATTGTTCTTACTTTATTTTTAATTTGGCCGCCACTAGCCGCAAAGCTAGTAAAGTCATGAGTACCAATCAGATCACGTGCCGCTAGCTGCATTTTTTTTACATCAACAGGATAAGGATAGTGACCAGTATAAAAACGTTTGAATGGATCAACGAAGCGGTCAAGACTTGCCCGATAGCGATACCACTTGCCCTTGGCGCTATAGCGAACATGGAAATTTTTATCAACAATTTCACATTCCTTAAAGACAATATCTAACGGCATAATTGAATTAAGTGCACGAATCATTCTTTCCGGTGGAATAGTATTTCCCGGGTAATCAAAGTGAATTACCTGACCAATAGCATGGACACCCGCATCAGTTCTACCTGACCCTTCAACGACTATTTTTTCACCCTTAGTCATTTTAGTTAGCGCAGCTTCAATTGTTCCCTGAACGGTTCTCTGATGAGGCTGACTCTGAAAGCCATGAAATAGGTGGCCATCATATGCAAGTGTCATTTTATATCTTGTAATCATTAATGTATCCTAAAAATTAATAGCAGCGCAATTAAAATTGCAAAATAACCTAAATTAATCAAATCAAACTTTGACCAACGCAATATTCGGTAACGAGTTCGGCCATTATCGTCGCGATATCCGCGTGATTCCATCGCTGTTGACAAATCAATGGCCGTTTCTAATGAATTGATAAACAAGGGAACCAGCAATGGTGTAATTGCTTTTGCCCGGGTAATTAACCCACCATTATTAAAATCTGCACCACGCGAACGTTGAGCATTCATGATTTTAACAGTCTCATCAAATAAGGTTGGCACAAAGCGCAATGCAATCGACATTACCAATGCAATTTTATCAACCGGAACTTTGATTAATTTAAGTGGTGTCAGCAGCCATTCCATTGCATCTGCAATTTCGAGTGGCATTGTTGTTACTGTCATCACCGTTGAAATTAAAATAATCACTGTAAACCGAATGAAAATATAAATAGCATTTTCAATACCATAACTAGTTATTGCAAAAATCGTCCACTGCCAGTAAACTTTACCGCCAACCGTAAAAAACAATTGCAAAAGTGATGTAAAAAAGATTAGCCAAACTAACGGCTTAACCCCATCCCAAAAGACCTTTGGCCGTAATTTAGTTGCAGCTACTGCAATAAAACTAAATATAGTCACAATCGCGTAAGTCAGCGGATTATTAGCCAGAAAAATAATCAAAATAAAAAAGATGGTTGCAAGTAATTTCCCGCGCGGATCCATTTTATAAACAAGTGAATTTCCCGGTACATATCGACCAATTAAAATTTTACTCACAAACTCACCCCTTTAAATTTTCTTTAATTCCCTGAACCAAGTCTTTTGCTGTCAAAGGTTGACTAGGAAACTTAAATCCCGTTAATTTAGATGCAAACAAAGATGCCTGTGGTTCATCTAAATAATGCTGCTTTAACCAAGAACGATCATTAAAAATCACTTGTGGCTTATCATGCTTAATCATCTGACCATGTTCCATTACTAAAACATCATCAGCATAATTTGCCACATCATCCATATTATGAGTTACCAAAATAACCGTATGCCCAGCCTTCTGGTATTCAACAAATAAATCCATCATTTGCTTACGTGCTTGTGGATCAAGTCCTGCCGCTGGCTCATCAAGACACAAGATTTCTGGCTCGTAGGCTAAGACGCCGGCAATAGCAACTCGTCTCATTTGCCCGCCAGAAAGGTCAAACGGGGATTTATCTGCAATATCATCTGGCAAGCCAACTTTTTTAAGCCAAACTTGCGCAACTTTCTTTGCTTCTTCTTCACTATAGCCAAAGTTTTTGGGACCAAAAGCAACATCTTTTAAGACGGTGCTTTCAAAAAGCTGGGCTTCAGGAAACTGAAAAACTAGACTAACATGTTTACGCAGCTGCTTTAAATTCTTGTTTGAAGTTTCTGGTGTAATTGTCGTCCCAGCAATCTCAATTTGACCACTAGATGGTTTTAACAAGGCATTAAAATGTTGCATCAAAGTCGATTTGCCACTACCAGTATGACCAATAATCGCAGTAAAAGTACCATTTTGAAGTTCAAAACTCACATTATCCAGACCCTTTTTTTCAAGTGGTGAATCTGGTGAATAGATATAGCTTACTTGCTTGAATTTAATTGACATAAGAAATTAATCAACTCTTTTTCTGAATTTACAGTGCTTGGAATATTAATACCTTGTTCCAGTAGCTCATCTTTAATTTGTTCAAAGAATGGTACGTCAAGACCCAACTTTTTAAGGAGCTTTGTTTGGCTGAAAATTTCACTACTAGTACCTTGCTCAACCAATTTTCCATCATTCATGACAATTACCTGATCGGCTAAACTTGCCTCATCAATATCATGTGTAATTGAAATAACAGTTAAATCATATTCCTGTTTCATTTGGCGAACAATTTGTAAAATTTTATTACGCCCTTCAGGATCAAGCATTGACGTTGCTTCATCCAAAATAATAATTTTGGGCTTGATGGCAATAATACCAGCAATTGCTACACGCTGTTTTTGACCGCCTGAGAGGCTCGCAGGCTCAGAATTAGTGTAGTCAGTCATACCAACAGCATTAATTGCTTTAGGAACGATTTTTAGCATTTTCTCACGCGGAACCCCACGATTTTCAAGGCCAAAGGCAACATCATCTGCAACAGTAGCACCAACAAACTGATTATCGGGATTTTGAAAAACTATCCCAACTTTGTTTCGAATGTCCCATACACTATCGTCAGTAAGTTTTTCACCATCAACTTCAATACTAGCCTCATCAGAATTATCAGGAACAAGCAAACCATTTATTAATCGAATAATTGTCGATTTGCCACTACCATTGTGACCAATGATCGAAGTCCACGTTCCCCGTTTAATCTCAAAACTAATATGGTCAATAGCGGGCTGCTTTGTATCTTGATATGTAAAAGTTACATTTTTAATTTTTATAATACTATCTGTTGCCATTTCTTCACCATCCTATAAGCCTGACTTGATTATACCAAAAAAAAAGCAAAAAAAATCATCCATGAAGAGGGATAATTTACATTATCTAAGCTAGACTAAACTTTCGTCATCATCTTGGCGCTTATTCTCACTTCCATGGATAATTCTTAATAGCTATTAAGTTTTGGTTATCTCAAATTAAACTAATTCAAGAATAACCATTGGAGCGCCATCACCCTTACGAGCTTTGGCTAACTTCATAATTCTGGTGTAACCACCATTGCGGTCTTTGTAACGAGGTGCAATATCGCTGAAAAGTTTTTGCAATGCTGATTTAACAACAACTGCATCTTTTTCTTCATGGATATCAGCAACTTCATCACGTACAAAAGCAGCAGCCTTTCTTCTAGCAGCTAAATCGCCACGCTTACCTAAAGTAATCATCTTTTCGGCAGTCTTACGAATTTCTTTTGCACGAGTTTCAGTAGTAACAATGCGTTCTTTCATGAACAATTGAGTTGTCATTTCACGCAACATTGCTTTTCTATGTGCACTATCCCAACCTAATTTACGGTATGCCATCAGTTTACCTCCTTTATTTATTAATCTTCTTGACGAAGTGAAAGTCCTAAGTCAGCTAATTTGTTTTTAACTTCTTCCAATGATTTACGTCCCAAATTACGTACGCGCATCATATCTGCTTCAGTCTTATCAGTTAACTCTTGCAGAGTATTAATGCCGGCGCGCTTCAGGCAATTGTATGAACGTACAGAAAGGTCAAGCTCTTCGATTGTCATCTCAAGCTTCTTTTCTGCAGTATCATCTTCCTTTTCGACCATAACATCATCGAATTTGGTATTTGCATCAGCAGTTTCAAACACTTTAAAGTGCGCTACTAGAATTTTAGCAGCAAAACTAAGGGCGTCATTAGGCTTGATTGAACCATCAGTCCAAATCTCTAAAGTGAGCTTGTCAAAATCATCTCTTTTACCAACACGAGTTGATTCAACTTGGTAATTAACCTTTTCAATTGGTGAAAAAAGAGAATCGACCGGAATAACACCAATTGGCATGTCTTCACTCTTGTTGTCGCTTGCTGCAACATAACCACGACCGTTCTTGACAGCAATTTGCATGTGCAAGTGGCCACCTTCAGCGATGGTACAAATATATTGATCAGGATTTAGAATTTGAACATCAGCGTCAACTTTCAGGTCATCAGCAGTTACAGTAGCTGGACCTTCAACGTCCAATTCAATTAATTTTTGTTCATCAGAAAATGATTTTAGCTCAAGCTTCTTCAAGTTAAGAATCATTTTTGCTACATCTTCTCTAACACCAGGAACTGTTGAGAATTCATGTAAGACACCATCAATTTGAACATAAACAAGTCCTGTACCTGGAATAGATGTTAGTAAAACTCTACGTAATGAGTTACCTAAAGTAGTACCAAAGCCTCGTTCAAGTGGTTCAATAACAAATTTACCGTAAGACTTCTCTTGGTCAACAACGGTAATATTTGGTTTTTCAAATTCAATCATTACTAGGCCCCTTTCAAAACGCAACGTCCTTCATTAAGAACAAAATTATACACGACGACGTTTTGGTGGTCTAGAACCATTGTGGGGAACTGGAGTAACATCACGAATTGCAGTAATTTCAAGACCAGTAGCTTGTAATGATCTAATTGCTGATTCACGACCAGAACCAGGACCTTTGACAGAAACTTCTACATGTTTCATACCTTGATCCATTGCACTCTTAGCTGCTGCTTCAGCTGCCATTTGAGCTGCGAACGGAGTAGACTTACGGCTACCCTTAAAGCCCAATGCACCGGCTGAAGACCAAGCAACTGCATTACCTTGAACGTCAGTAATCATGACTAAAGTATTATTAAACGTAGAATGAATATGAGCTACGCCTTTTTCAACGTGCTTCTTCACACGACGCTTACGTGCTGTTTTAGGCATCAATAAACCTCCTTATAAATTATTTATTCTTCTTACTACCCTTACGAGTACGGGCATTATTCTTGGTATTTTGACCACGAACTGGAAGTCCACGGCGGTGACGCATACCACGGTAAGAACCGATATCAATTAACCGTTTGATATTCATGCTAACTTGACGACGCAAGTCGCCTTCAACACGGTATTTATCAACTTCTGCGCGAAGCTTTTCTTGATCGTCTGGAGTCAAATCTTTTGAACGTATGTCTTCAGAAACGCCAGCATCCGCACAAATTTTTTGAGCTGTAGGCTCACCAATACCATAAATATATGTTAAAGCAACAACTATTCTTTTATCTCTTGGTAAGTCAACACCAGCAATACGTGCCATAAATTGCACCTCCTATTTTATTTTTAACCTTGACGTTGCTTGTGCTTAGGATTTGCAGAACAAATAACCATCACACGGCCATGTCTTTTAATAATCTTACAATGTTCACACATTGGTTTAACAGATGGTCTAACCTTCATGTTTACCCCCGTTATTACTTTATAAACCGATACGTAATTCTACCTTTTGTTAAATCGTAAGGAGAAAGTTCCACAGTAACACGGTCGCCAGGCAAAATACGAATGTAGTGCATTCTAATTTTGCCGGAAACATGTGCTAAAATCACAGCTCCATTTTCCAATTCAACTTTAAACATAGCATTAGGCAAAGTATCTACAACTTTACCCTTTACTTCAATGACATCATCTTTTGCCAAAGTCGTTCCTCCGCAATTAAACAGTCATACTTTGAAATTATAGCACGGAATAGTAAATAAACAAATTATTGTTATTTACCTAATACCGCATCAACACTTTCAAAAACTTTTTCTGGAGTTTGTTCACCATCAATGACAGTCAACAAACCTTTCTTTTGGTAAAAGTCTTTCAAAGGTGTATTCATCTTTTCGTTAACTTCTAAACGATTCTTAACTACTTCAGGCTTGTCATCTTCACGTTGATAAAATTCATGACTACCACAACGATCACAAACGCCTTCTTCTTTAGGCATTTTAGTAATCTTATTGTAAGTTGCGCCACAATTTTTACACATAAAGCGAGCTGACAAGCGATCTACTAAAGTCTGTTCTTTAACTTCAAGTGAAATCACATTAGTTAAAGGCTTATTAAGACGTTCAGTAATACCTTCTAATAGTTCTGCTTGAACAGTTGTCCTTGGAAAGCCATCTAAAATGTAGCCTTCTTTAATATCAGGTTGAGCTAAACGCTCTTCAACCAATTTAGCAGTAACTTCATCGGGTACCAAATCGCCCTTGTCGATATAACTTTTGGCTTCAAGACCAACTTTGGTTTCATTAGCCATTGCTTCCCTAAACATATCCCCAGTTGAAATATGAGTTAGGTGATATTTATCAACAATTTGCTCAGACACTGTACCTTTGCCAGCTCCCGGCAAACCTAAAAGAATTAAGTTAATCATTTATCTATTTCCTATCTGATGAATCCCACATATTCACGCTTCATTAACAAACCGTTAACTTGACGAGATAATTCTAGGACAACCCCAATAACAATTAAAAGACTTGTTCCGCCTAATCCAATTGAACTAGGTAAATTCCAAAAATTAGTAGCAAGCTGTGGCAGTAAAGCAACTAAACCTAAGAAAACTGATCCCACCGTTGATAATCTCATTAACAACTTCGAAACGTAATCTTGTGTATCTTTGCCTGGCCATACACTAGGAATATAAGCGCCCTGCTTTTGCAAATTCTTCGAAAGCTTCTCAGGATTAACCTGAACAAAAGCATAGAAGAACGTAAACAAAATAATCAAAAGCGTATAAATTATAACCCCTGGTGTAGTCTGCATACTAAAGATGTTAGTCATTACCTTGTACCATTGCTGATCGCCTTGGGACTTTTGAAAGACCATTAAAATTGTTGCTGGTGTAATAATAAACGAACTAGCGAAAATTACCGGAATAACACCGGAAACATTAACTTTTAATGGCAAAAAACTTTCTGAGCCACTTACAGTTGCTCTCTTTGTATATTGAATTGGAATCCGACGATCCGCCTGTTCAACCCACGTAACTAATTGTGTTACGACGAGAATTGCAATGATAATCGCGATGAAGAACAATATCCCTTGAATGCGATCACTCGCACTATTATTAATAATATCTTCCTTAAAGATCTGATACAGACCACGTGGAAGACGAGCAATAATACCAGCAAAGATAATTACGGAAACACCATTACCTAGTCCTTTATCAGTGATTTCATCACCAAGCCAAGTAAGTAACATTGTTCCGGCTGTCATAATAACAGCAATTTCAACATAGGTCTGCCACGATTGTGACTTAACAAGTCCCATTTGTGTTAATGCGTTAAAGCCAAGTGTTATACCAATACTTTGAACAAAAGCAACAGCTAATGACAACCATCGAGTAACTTGATTGGTTTTACGCCGACCTACTTCACCTTGTTTTCCCCACTCTACTAGTATAGGAACAATATCCATCTGCAACAATTGAATAACAATTTGCGCAGTAATATAGGGTGAAACACCCAGTGAAAAAATCGAATAATTATCTAACCCACCACCAGAAACAGTATCCAGCATGGGAACTAAACCAGTTTGTGCTACTTGAGTAATCGCTTTTGCATTTACACCCGGAACTGTAATATTAGCTCCTATGCGATACAACAGGAGAATAAAGAGTGTAAAATAAATTTTATTTCTAATTTCTTTATCCTTAAAAGCGTTCTTCAAGGTCGAAAACATTAGATCACCTCAACAGATCCGCCAGCAGCTTCAACTGCTTTCTTGGCAGCGGCAGAAACTTTGTTAACCTTTACGTTTAATTTAACTTTTAATTCGCCTTTAGCAAGTAATTTAACGCCTGATAATTCTTTCTTTACCAAACCGTTTTCTTTCAAACTAGCGACAGTTACTTCACTGTTATCTTCAAACTTGTTCAAGTCGTCTAAATTAACAATTGCATATTCCTTACGGTTAATATTCTTAAAACCACGCTTAGGCATAGTTCTGAACAATGGCATTTGACCACCTTCAAAACCTAAACGAGTATGGCCGCCTTGACGGGATAATTGACCCTTTTGTCCACGACCAGAAGTCTTACCGAAACCACTTGAAGTACCGCGTCCAACACGTTTTCTAGTTGAGCGTGAACCAGCAGAGGCATGTAATTCATTAAGCTTCATTGATTGGCACCTCCTCAATAATTATTTATTAACTTCTTCAACAGAAATTAAGTGGGCAATTTTCATTAATGCACCACGAGTAGCAGCGTTGTCTGGTAGAACAACTGTACTGCTGATTCTACCTAAGCCAAGAGCCTTAACAACTTTCTTTTGGTTAGGTAGACGGTGCGCAACACTTCTAATTAAAGTAACTTTTAATTCAGTCATTTATAGTCTCCCTAATCTAAATCAGCGTGGCGAAGCTTTTCAACTTCTTCACTTGTTCTAAGCTTCTTCAAGCCATCAATTGCTGCGCGAACAACGTTGATTGGTGTGTTTGAGCCAAGTGACTTAGAAGTAACATCAGCAATACCAGCCATATCCATAACGATACGAACGGCACCACCGGCTGCAATACCTGAACCAGCTGGAGCTGGCTTGAATAAAATACTACCTGAACCATAGTGACCAATTACTTCGTGAGGAATGGTAGTACCAACCTTAGGAACATTGATCATGTTCTTTTTACCAGCTTCAACGGCCTTACGGATTGCTTCTGGAACTTCTTGAGCTTTACCAGTACCAAAGCCTACACGACCTTTTTTGTCGCCAACAACTACTAGGGCAGCAAATCTCATGCGTTGACCACCCTTGACAACCTTGGTGACACGATTAATTGCTACTAACTGATCTTCAATGTCGTCCTTATTTCTACGATTATTACGAGAATCGTTGCGGTTTGCCATGTATTATTCTCCTTCCCTAGAAATCTAATCCGTTTTCACGAGCGGCATCTGCCAAAGCTGAAATACGGCCGTGGTATAAGTAACCACTTCTATCAAACACAATGTTTGAAATGTTCTTAGCTTTAGCTGCTTCGGCAATAGCTTTACCAACAGCTTGAGCTTGTTCTACCTTAGTTGAACCTTTAACAGATTCATCCAAAGTTGAGGCACTTGCTAGCGTGACACCCTCTACATCATCAATTAATTGAGCGTAGATGTTCTTGTTTGAACGGAAAACACTTAAGCGTGGGCGCTCAGCAGTACCAGAGATCTTGCTACGAATACGTTTATGACGCTTTAAGCGCAATTTGTTTTTGTCTGGTTTTGAAATCACAATTTCACCTCAAAATTTATTTATTATTTACCTGTCTTACCTTCCTTACGACGTACATATTCGTCAACATAACGAATACCTTTACCCTTGTAAGGTTCTGGTGGACGTACATCGCGAATTTCAGCAGCAAATTGTCCAACATTTTGCTTAGAAATTCCTTCTACTTCAATATCAGTATTTGAAGTAGCATTTACGGAAACACCTTCAGGTGCAGTCATTTCAACTGGGTGTGAGTAGCCAACATTTAAAGTTAACTTGTTGCCTTGTGTAGTAGCACGGTAACCAACACCGATTAACTTCAAGGTCTTCTTGTAGCCGTTAACTACACCTTCAACCATTGATGCTAAATTAGCTCTTTCAGTACCATGAAGTGCTTTATCATTTTCACTTGAACGTGAGAAATTGATTTTGCCATCTTCTTGCTTAAAAGTAATTTTAGGATCGAAGTATCTAGTTAATTCACCCTTTGGGCCCTTAACAGTAATATTGTCACCTTCCTTGGTAACAGTGACACTGTCTGGGACTTCAATTGTTTTTAAACCTATACGGCTCATTGATTGTTCTCCTTTCTGTCAGAATTACCAAACGTAGGCAATAACTTCGCCGCCAACGCCTTTTTGTCTAGCTTCTTTATTGGTAATTACACCAGCAGAAGTAGAAACGATGGCAATACCTAAACCATTAAGAACTTTAGGTAAGTTTTCAGCACTAACGTAATTTCTAAGACCTGGCTTAGAAATCCGTTTTAAGCCTGAAATGACACGTTCTCCGTTTGGACCGTATTTCAAGAAAACCTTGATAACACCTTGCTTATTGTCATCAGTAACTTCGTAATCACGGATGAAACCTTCGCGTTTCAAAATTTCTGAAATAGATTTTTTAATATTTGATGCAGGAATTTCAACTGAACTATGCTTTGCCATGTTGGCATTTCTAATTCTAGTCAAGTAATCTGCGATCGGATCTGTCATGACCATTTATGCTATCCTCCTAACCGTATTACCAACTAGCCTTTTTAAGACCTGGGATTTGACCTTTGTGAGCTAAATCCTTCAGGCAAATACGGCATAAGCCAAATTTACGGTAAACTGAGTGTGGACGACCACATCTCTCACAACGTGTATATTCACGTGAAGAAAACTTAGCAGGACGATGATTTCTAATTTTTTGTGATGTTTTAGCCATTAATGTCCTCCATTATTTTGCAAACGGCATACCAAATTGACCTAAAAGCTCACGAGCCTCTTCGTCAGTATTGGCAGTAGTAACGATAACAACATCTAAACCTCTAGTACGGTTAACTTTATCAAAGTCGATTTCTGGGAAAATCAATTGTTCCTTGATACCTAAAGTGTAGTTACCACGACCATCGAATGACCGACTTGAAACACCGCGGAAGTCACGAACACGTGGAAGTGAAACGTTGATTAACTTGTACAAGAAATCGTACATTCTAGTACCTCTAAGTGTAACCTTAGCACCAATTGACATACCTTCACGTAAACGGAAGTTAGCAATTGACTTCTTTGCCTTAGTAACTAAAGGCTTTTGACCAGAAATTAAAGTTAATTCTTCAACTGCTTCGTCTAAGTTCTTAGCGTTGGAAACTGCGTCACCAACACCCATGTTCAAAACAATTTTTTCAATCTTTGGTACTTGCATAACAGAATCATATTCAAATTTTTCTTGTAATGCAGGAACAATCTTTTCTTTATATTCTTGAGCTAAATAACTTGCCATTTGTGTCCTCCCTTCTACTTCTTAGTTTCTTTTTTGCTTTCACCTTTAGCAATAACTTTAACGTTTGATGCATGAATTGAACCTTCTGATTCAACTACACCACCGTTTGCATTGCTTTGTGAAGGCTTTTCGTGCTTCTTAATCGTATTAACGCCCTTAACAACCACACGGTTCTTCTTAACGTTAACAGAAAGAACTACACCTTCTTTGCCTTTATCTTTTCCGGCAATAACTTTTACTTTGTCACCAGTTTTAACAAACATCAGTGCACCTCACTTAATTATAAGACTTCAGGAGCAAGAGAGACGATCTTCATAAAGTCGTGCTCACGTAACTCACGTGCAACGGGCCCAAAGATACGAGTACCGCGTGGGCTCTTATCTGCATTAATAACTACGCCAGCATTTTCATCAAACTTAATGTATGATCCATCTTCACGGCGTGCGCCTGATTTTGTTCTGACAATGACAGCTTTAACAACGTCACCTTTTTTGACAACGCCACCTGGTGTTGCTTGTTTAACAGTTGCTACCACGATATCACCAATGTTACCGGTCTTACGTTTTGATCCACCTAAGACTCTAATAACTAAAAGTTCTCTGGCACCAGAGTTATCAGCAACTCTCAAACGGGATTCATTTTGAATCACTGTATAGTCCTCCCCTCACTAAATCCGCAAAATTAAACAGATTTCTTAACAATTTCTACTAAACGAAAGCGCTTTGTACGAGATAATGGACGAGTTTCCATGATACGAACAGTATCGCCAACTTTAGCTTCATTATTTTCGTCTTGTGCATAGTATTTCTTAGAATATCTAATACGCTTCTTGTAAACAGGGTGGTTCTTGTAAGTATCAACTACAACAGTGATAGTCTTGTCATTCTTATCAGAAACTACACGACCTTGATATACGTGACGATGATTTCTTTCGATTGATTCGCTCAAGTTAATAACTCCCTTCCACTAATCTTTCTTCAATGCTTCTTCACTAAGAATTGTTTTAATTCTAGCGATATTCTTGCGGACTTTACTCAGGCGAGCGGTATTTTCTAATTGACCCGTTGCTTGTTGGAAACGCAAGTTGAAAAGTTCTTCTTTATATTGCTTTTCCTTTTCTAACATTTGATCAGTGGTTAGTGTTCTGATATCCTTAGCCTTCATTAGAATTGCCACCTACTTCCGAACTTTTAGTCACAAACTTACATTTGATTGGTAACTTAGTTGAAGCAAGACGTAAAGCTTCACGAGCAGTTGCTTCGTCAACGCCACCGATTTCAAACATAATCTTTTCTCTTTTTACTACAGCTACCCAACCGGCTGGTGCACCTTTACCAGAACCCATACGTACACCTACACCTTTAGCAGTGTATGACTTTTGTGGGAAAATTCTGATCCAAACTTTACCGCCACGTTTCATGTAACGAGTCATCGCAACACGAGCAGCTTCGATTTGTTGATTAGTAATCCAGTGAGATTCGAGGGCTTGTAGACCATATTCACCAAAGGCAATAGTTCTACCACCTTTAGCAGCACCACGCATCTTACCACGGAATTCACGACGGTGTTTTACTCGTTTTGGTACTAAAGGCATTATTTGTTTCCTCCCTTCACTGCTTTTGCGGGTTTCTTGTTCTTAGTTGGCAAGACTTCACCGCGGTTGATCCAGACTTGAACACCAATTTCACCATAAGTGGTGTAGGCATTTACCCAAGCGTAATCAATATCAGCTCTTAAAGTTTGTAATGGTACACGACCTTCTGTATGCCATTCTCTTCTTGCCATGTCGGCACCGTTTAAACGACCAGAAGTTTGTACTCTGATACCTTTAGCACCAGCACGCATAGTTCTTTGAGTAGCTTGACGAATTGCACGTCTAAAAGCAATACGAGCTTCAAGTTGACTAGCAATGCTATCAGCAACTAATTTAGCATCAAGATCTGGTTTCTTAATTTCAACAATGTTAACATGTACTTGTTTCTTAGTTAAAGCATTTAAGTCTCTTCTTAAAGCTTCAACTTCAGAACCACCTTTACCAATTACCATACCTGGTTTTGAAGTATTGATGGAAACGTTGATTCTGTTAGCTGCACGTTCAATTTCAACAGTAGAAACAGAGGCATCCTTCAACTTCTTAGAAATGAATTTTCTGATGCGCAGGTCTTCATTTAAGGTTTCTTTGTATCCTCTGTCAGCATACCATTTAGATTCCCAGTCGCGAATAACGCCAAGACGGAAACCATTTGGGTTAATCTTTTGACCCATTAATATACCTCCCTTAATCGTTCTTTTCTGAAACTACTACAACTACATGACTTGTTCTCTTGTTAATTGGAGAAGCCATACCCTTAGCACGTGGCCGGAATCTCTTCAAAGTTGCACCTTCGTTTACATATGCTTCTGATACGTAAAGATTTGCACTTTCAAGATCATAGTTGTGTTCTGCGTTAGCAATTGCTGAACGTAAAACTTTTTCAACGATTGGGGAAGCAGCTCTAGGCGTAAATTCTAAGATTGCTAATGCTTCAGCAACGTCTTTGCCGCGAATTAAGTCAACGACTAAACGAGCTTTTCTTGCAGCAATACGAACAGTTCTTGCTTCAGCTCTAGCTGAACTAATTTGTTCTGCCATTTAAGTGTTTCTCCCTTCTTTATTTTGTAGCCTTATCGTCAGATGTCTTGTGTCCGCGGAAAGTTCTCGTTGGAACGAATTCACCTAACTTGTGACCAACCATGTCTTCAGTAACATAAACTGGAACATGTTTTCTACCATCGTAAACAGCTATAGTCAAACCAACAAAGGAAGGGAAAATAGTTGAACGACGTGACCAAGTTTTAATAACTTGTTTCTTTTCTGCGTTTTCTTGAGCTTCAACCTTCTTCAACAATGATGCGTCTGCAAAAGGTCCTTTTTTAATACTACGGCTCATTAATTAACCCTCCTTCTATTATTTGCTACCCTTACGGTGACGAATGATTAACTTCTCGCTAGCTCTCTTACTATTTCTAGTCTTAACGCCGCGACTCTTCTTACCCCAAGGAGTCATAGGTTGTGGACGACCAACTGGAGCCTTACCTTCACCACCACCATGTGGGTGATCGTTAGGGTTCATTACGGAACCACGTGATTGTGGACGTCTGCCTAACCAACGGCTACGACCAGCTTTACCTAATTGGATCAATGAATGTTGTTCATTACCAACAACGCCGATAGTAGCACGACAAACTGACAAAATCTTACGAACTTCGCCACTTTGTAATCTGATTAATGCATAGTTACCGTCAAAACCTAAAACTTGAGCACTTGTACCAGCACTTCTTACAAGTTGTCCACCCTTACCAGGTTTCATTTCAATGTTGTGAATTGAAGTACCAGTAGGAATGTTCTTTAATGGTAATGCGTTACCTGGCTTGATGTCTGCATCTGCACCAGATTCAACGATATCACCAACTTTTAAGCCCTTAGGTGCAAGAATGTAAGTCTTGATACCGTCAGTGTAGTGAAGAAGTGCAATGTTAGCAGTTCTGTTTGGATCGTATTCGATAGATTTAACAACTGCTTTTGCATTATCTTTATTACGCTTAAAATCGATAACACGGTACTTTTGCTTGTGACCACCACCACGGTGTCTACTAGTAATATGACCATATGAGTTACGGCCTGCTGTATGTGATTGTGATTCAAGCAAGGTACGTTCTGGCTTGCTCGTCGTAATCTCAGCAAAGTCGGAAGAAGTCATATTACGGCGACCATTTGTGGTTGGCTTATAAACTTTAATAGCCAATTGACTGACCTCCTATTACTTATTCTCTTCTTTGTTTTCGTCTTTGAAAATCTTGATGTCGTTTGAATCGTCAGTTAAAGTAACAATTGCTTTACGGGTGCGAGCTGTTTTACCAGCATAGCGACCAACGCGCTTGTCCTTACCACGAACATTCATGATGTTAACTTTCTTAACCTTAACATCGAAGATTTCTTCAACAGCGTTACGAACTTGAGTCTTGGTTGCAGTTAAAAGCACGTTGAAAGTGTACTTCTTATCATCCATTAAGTTCGTTGACTTTTCAGTAATGACAGGTCTTAAAATGATATCGTGTGCACTCATTTCTTTGAAGCCCCCTCAACATTCTTTTCAATCTTCTCTACAGCATCCTTAGTTAAGATCAACTTGCCATAGTTAACAACGTCTTCAACATTTACGCCGTTAACAGGAACAACCTTAACATTAGTCAAGTTTCTTGCTGAAAGTTGTACGTTCTTGTCGTCTGAAACAACTAAAACTTTACCTTCAACGTTCAAGTCACTTAACATTGACTTAAATTCTTTAGTCTTAGGAGCTGACATTGTCAACTGGTCTAAAACGATTAAATCTTGATCAATCAATTTTTGGGAAAGAACTGACTTAATAGCCAAACGACGTTGCTTTCTTGGCATTGAATATGCGTATGAACGTGGAGTTGGTCCAAAGACAACACCACCGCCGCGCCATTGTGGAGATCTGATGGAACCTTGACGAGCACGTCCAGTACCCTTTTGCTTCCATGGTTTCTTACCACCGCCGCGAACAGCAGATCTATTCTTAACTTTTGAGGTACCTTGACGTTTGCCAGCTCTTTGTCTGATGATTGCGTCAAATACGACGCTTTCGTTTGGTTCAATACCAAAAACTGCATCATTTAAAGTAACTTCACCAGCATCTTTACCTTTTTGATCGATAACCTTTAAATTAGCCATTCTAGTCCTCCTTCCTATTTATTAATCTTAACAGCAGATTTAACAGTAATTAATGAGTTCTTAGCACCTGGAACGTTACCCTTGATAAGCAATACGTTCTTGTCAGCTACAACTTTTTCAATTACTAAGTTTTCAATGGTAACTTTCTTCATACCCATGTGACCTGGCAAACGCTTGCCCTTTGGTACACGGTTAATGATGGAACCCATTGAACCAGGAACTCTGTGGTATCTTGAACCGTGAGTTTCAGGTCCACGTGATTGGCCCCAACGCTTAATGTTACCTTGGTATCCATGACCTCTTGTAATTCCAGTAACGTCTACAACGTCGCCTTCCTTAAATGTGTCCACAGTAACTTCTGAGCCGACTTCGTAGTCCTTAAGCTCAACTCCGCGGATTTCACGAATGAAGCGCTTAGGCGAAGTCTTTGCTTTTGCAGCATGACCTTTTTCTGGTTTGTTGCTCAAAACTTCACGCTTATCTTGGTAACCTAATTGAACTGCTTCGTAACCGTCTGATTCAACAGTCTTAACTTGCATAACAACGTTAGGAGTTGCTTCAACAACAGTTACGGGAACAAGGATACCATCTTTAGTGAAGACTTGAGTCATACCGACTTTTCTTCCTAAGATTCCTTTGGTCATGATTACACCTCTTTCTTTTTAAAAATTATAATTTGATTTCGATGTCAACGCCGCTTGGAAGATCAAGCTTCATTAAAGAATCAACAGTCTTAGGTGTTGGATTCAAAATGTCGATTAAACGCTTGTGCGTACGCATTTCGAATTGTTCACGTGAGTCCTTGTTCTTATGTGGTGAACGTAGAACAGTGAATAAAACCCTTTCTGTTGGTAGTGGAACAGGACCTGAAATTTCAGCACCAGTTCTCTTAGCAGTAGCTACAATCTTAGCAGCTGATTCATCGAGAATACCATGTTCGTATGACTTAAGTCTGATACGAATAGATTGACTTGCCATTGAATTACCTCCTTAACGTCTTCTTTTAAAAGATGACTAGCCTCCGCAAAAATTACCGGCCACACCTCTGTGGCAATGCAGCCTGGTGTGCCGCAACCTTTTGCATCAACGCTTTACAACAAATACATGCATTAAGACATAATACGTCCTAAACGCACAAACAATAGTATACCTGCTCCTTGTTGAAATATCAAGGATTTAGGGCACTTTTATTTTATTTTTTTGTTTTTTCTACCTATAATATTCATCTTTTTAATAATTATTTTCTTCAAAAAAAGAGTCATTGGCATTACCAATGACTCTTTAAAAGTCTTAAGTTTTATTTTTTAAAACTAACAAGAATTATTCAGCGTCGCCGCCGCGCTTCTTGATAATTTCTGCTTGAATTGACTTAGGAGTAGCTGCGTAGTGGTCAAATACCATTGTAAATGTACCACGACCTTGAGTTGATGAACGCAAAGTAGTTGCATAACCAAACATTTCAGCAAGTGGAACCATTGAGTTCAACACTTTAGCACCTGAACGGTCTTGCATGTTGTCCATTGTACCACGACGAGCAGTGATGGAACCCATTACGTCACCTAAGTATTCTTCTGGTGTAATTACTTGAACCTTCATAATTGGTTCAAGGATTACAGCACCAGCCTTAGGAGCAGCATTTCTCAATGCAAGTGAAGCAGCAACCTTGAAGGCAGCTTCAGATGAGTCGACTTCGTGGTAACTACCATCGTAAAGCTTAGCCTTAACGTCGATCAATGGGTAACCAGCGAGGATACCGTTCTTCATTGATTCTTGAAGTCCAGCATCTACTGAAGGGATAAATTCACGAGGAACAACACCACCGACAATGGCATCTTCGAATTCGTAGCCTTTACCTCTTTCGTTTGGTGTAAATTCAATCCAAACGTCACCGTATTGACCCTTACCACCTGATTGACGAACAAATTTACCTTGAGCTTGAGCAGGCTTAGTGAAGGTTTCACGGTAAGCAACTTGTGGTTCACCGATCTTAGCTTCAACGTGGAATTCACGCTTCATACGTTCAACCATGATTTGCAAGTGCAATTCACCCATTCCGGAAATCAAGGTTTGACCAGTTTCAGCATTAGTTTCAGCTCTGAAAGTTGGGTCTTCTTCAGTCAACTTTTGTAAAGCAACATCAAGCTTATCACGGTCAGCCTTTGATTCAGGTTCAATTGAAACTTGAATAACTGGATCTGGAACTTCCAAACTTTCCAAAATTAATGGGTGGTCTGGATCAGTTAATGAGTCACCAGTAGTGGTGTTCTTCAAACCAATGGCACCAGCGATATCACCTGAGAATACTTCTGAAATTTCAGTTCTTGAGTTAGCGTGCATTTGCAATAAACGACCAACACGTTCACGACTGTTCTTTGAAGCATTCAAAACGTATGAACCTGATTCAAGAGAACCAGTGTAAACACGAATGTAAGTCAAACGACCAACAAATGGATCAGTAGCGATCTTGAAGGCTAAAGCTGAGAATGGCTTGTCGTCTCCAGCTACTAATTCTTTTTCTTCACCAGTCTTAGGATCATGAGCGATGTATGGCTTAACATCAACTGGTGATGGTAAGTAGTCAACAACACCGTCAAGCATCATTTGAACACCCTTGTTCTTGAAAGCTGAACCAGCAAATACTGGGAACAATTCCAAGTTCAAAGTTGCTTTACGAATAGCAGCCTTTAATTCATCAATGGAAATTTCTTCACCATTAAGGTATTTTTCCATGATGTCATCGTCAACATCAGCAACTTGTTCGATTAAAGCACTACGACGCTTTTCAGCTTCTGCCTTGTATTCGTCAGGAACTGGAATAGTTTCCCATTTTGAACCAAGTTTGTCTTCATCATAAACATCAGCAACCATGTTGATTAAGTCAATAACACCTTCAAAAGTCTCGGCAGAACCAATTGGCATTTGAACAGGTAAAGCATTGGCATTTAAGCGTTCGTGTAAAGAAGTAACAGACTTATCAAAATCTGCACCAATCTTGTCCATCTTGTTAACAAAAACAATTCGAGGAACACCGTAAGTCTCAGCTTGACGCCATACATTTTCAGTTTGTGGTTCAACACCAGCTTGAGCATCAAGAACAGTTACCGCACCGTCAAGAACACGAAGTGAACGTTCAACTTCGATAGTGAAGTCAACGTGTCCTGGGGTATCAATGATGTTAATTCTGTAGTCTTGCCATTGCGCAGTCGTAGCGGCTGAGGTAATGGTAATACCACGTTCCTTTTCTTCTTCCATCCAGTCCATTTGGCTGTCACCCTCATGGGTTTCACCAATTTTGTGGATTTTACCAGTGTAGTAAAGGATACGTTCAGTAGTGGTAGTCTTACCCGCATCAATGTGGGCCATGATACCAATGTTACGTGTCTTTTCTAATGGAAATTCACGCTTATTAGCCATAAATTCTTATCTCCTTAAAAATATACCAATTAAATTAGAAGCGGTAGTGTGCGAATGCACGGTTAGCTTCAGCCATACGGTGAACGTCTTCACGCTTCTTAACTGCAGAACCGGTGTTGTTTGAAGCGTCAATGATTTCGTTAGCTAAACGTTCATCCATAGTGTGTTCATTACGTAAACGAGCGTATGAAACAAGCCATCTTAAGCCCAAAGTAGTTCTTCTTTCTGGACGAACTTCAACTGGGATTTGGTAGTTTGAACCACCGATACGGCGAGCTCTAACTTCCAAAACTGGCATAATGTTGTTCATAGCTTCTTCAAAAACTTCAAGTGGCTCCTTGCCAGTCTTGTCTTTAACGATGTTGAAAGCATCATAAAGGATAGAAGATGCCTTAGCTCTCTTACCATCAAGCATCAAGTGGTTGATTAACTTAGTAACAAGCTTTGAGTTGTAAACTGGATCTGCTAAAACGTCTCTTTTAGTTACATGTCCTTTTCTAGGCATTATTTAACTCCTCCTTAATCTTTCTTAGCACCGTACTTAGAACGGCTTTGTTTTCTGCCATCAACACCAGCAGTATCAAGGGCACCACGGATAATATGGTAACGTACACCAGGAAGGTCCTTTACACGACCACCACGGATTAAAACAACCGAGTGCTCTTGCAAGTTGTGGCCTTCACCTGGGATGTAGGCAGTAACTTCGATTAAGTTAGAAAGACGAACACGAGCGTACTTACGCAAAGCTGAGTTTGGCTTCTTTGGTGTCATAGTACCAACACGAGTTGCAACACCACGCATTTGTGGAGCTGGGTTGAATACTAATTCTTTCTTCATACTGTTGTAGCCGTAGCTTAAAGCTGGTGACTTTGATTTAGTCGTCTTTGAGTGACGGCCTTTTCTTACCAATTGGTTAATAGTTGGCATTAACTTTTTCCTCCTAAAAAAACTGTTTATTCTGTTCACACATCCAGGAGTTTCTTTTTTAGATCCTGAACTATCATCAAAACATACAAAGACTATTGTACTCGCTTTTGCAGATAAATCAATCTTTATTTATTTAAAAAGTAGGATTTATCTTTTTCTGCGTACCTATTAATGAGGTAACAAAATGAACTGGATTTACACATTAACTAATTTTTTAATCGGGACTTGTCTTGCTTCCCACGCCGCTGTTGTTTATGAGCATTGGGAGACTTTCGACTTTTTCATAACCCGCTCGCGCTGCAACACCTGTCAAACTGAACTTAGCTTACTTGATGAATTACCCATAATTTCTTATCTTTGGCTGCGCGGCAAATGTCGCCACTGCAATAGTCAAATTCCGGTTAAATTACCAATTATTGAAATTTGTGGCGGCCTTGCCTTTATGCAAATTGACTTTAGCCAGCTTCAAGACTTGGCAACTGCCATTCTGATCTTTAGCATCTTACTGGCAGCAATCAGTGATTACGAACAGCAAGAATTTCACTTAGCAATGCTTTTCCCAGCGCTATGCCTAGCTCTATTTAAAAGTAATAACCTACTTCATTTTCAGCTTTTAGATTACGTTGAATTATTACCGATTTTGCTGCTATTAATTTTCTATGTTTGGCAAAACAAGCTAGGCAGCGGCGATTTACTTATTTATCTCATCCTAGCTCTCTACTTCAGTCCCCAGACGGCAAATTTTATTTTCCTAATAGGTGCATCTCTATTGATTGTTCATTTTTGTCTAAAACAGCAAAAGGGACAAAAGCAAACTACCATTGCCTTTGTCCCCTATCTTTTTCTGGGATTAACCATTCAACTTTTCTTTAAATAAAAATAGCGTTCCTACTCACGTAGAAACGCTATTTATTTTGAACTATTTTTGTGGTTCCTTAGCCTTGTCAGCTTCCTTCATCTTTTTCTCAATATCAGCAATTGAGTAAACAGATTGTGGTCGCTTAACGTCAGCTTCAGGTTCCATGTTACGGTAAACAGGAAGACCAGTACCAGCTGGAATAATCTTACCGATGATAACATTTTCTTTCAAACCAAGCAGTGGATCATTCTTGCCTCTGATTGATGCATCAGTCAGAACACGAGTTGTTTCCTGGAACGAAGCGGCAGACAAGAAACTGTTAGTTTCAAGGGCAGCCTTGGTAATTCCCAAGATAACACTTTGTGCAGTAGCTGGAATACCACCAGAAATAATGACTGACTTGTTTTGTTCCTTGAAGTCGCCAATATCCATTACGGCACCTGGCAATAAGTCAGTTTCACCTGGATCAAGAATCCGAACCTTTTGCAGCATTTGACGAGTTAAGACTTCGACGTGCTTGTCAGAAATGTCAACCCCCTGCATTCTGTAGGCTTTTTGAACTTCAACTAAGATGTATTCTTCAGTTGTCAAAGTATCAGTTACTTGAATTAATTCCTTAGGATCAACAGAACCTAAAGTCAACTTGTCACCACGGTTAACGAAGTCACCTTCAGCAACTGCAACAGAAGCAGTATAAGGAACACTGTAGCTTCTAGTATCAATCTTACCCTTAACAGTAATCTCACGAGTATGTTCAGCTGGGTTTTCTTGAATTGAATCAATTGTCCCATCAACTTCAGAAATGATTGCCCGACCTTTAGGGTTACGAGCTTCAAACAATTCTTGCACACGAGGAAGACCTTGAGTAATATCTTCGGCACCGGCAACCCCACCGTTGTGGAAAGTACGAAGAGTCAACTGAGTACCAGGTTCACCGATTGATTGTGCGGCAACAGTACCAACTGCTTCACCGACTTCAACTTCTTCACCAGTAGCCAAGTTCATACCGTAACACTTGCGACAAACACCGTGAGGTGTATCACAGATTAAGATTGAACGAATCTTGACGTCAGTAACACCAGCATCACAAATCTTATGAGCTAAGTCTTCATCCATCATTTCGTTTGGACCAGCAAGTACTTCACCAGTCTCTGGGTTCTTAACAGTTTCAGCAGTGAAACGACCAAGCAAACGATCGTATAATGGCTCGATTAATTCGTCACCTTCCATGATGGCGTGAACATGGATACCACGGTCGGTACCACAATCATCTTCACGGATGATAACATCCTGAGCAACATCAACTAACCGCCGTGTCAAGTAACCAGACTGAGCAGTCTTCAAGGCCGTATCAGTCATTCCCTTACGGGCACCGTGAGTGGACATGAACAATTCCAAAACTGACAAACCTTCCTTGAAGTTTGAAGTAACTGGAATTTCGAACAACCCACCGTTAGGGGTGGCCATCAAACCACGCATTCCGGCTAACTGAGTAAAGTTAGAAATGTTACCACGGGCACCGGAATCGGCCATGATTGTAATTGGGTTACGTGGATCATAGATCTGCGCAATTTCGTTTTGAACTTGATCCTTACATTCGTTCCAAATGCTGATAACACGATCGTGCCGCTCTTGCTCAGTAATCAAGCCGCGTCTAAATTGCTTAGAAACAACATCAACTTGCTTGTGGGCCTTAGCTACCTTTTCGTCCTTATCATTAATTTCTGGAACATCGGTCATCCCAATTGTAATACCAGAAGTAGTTGAACTGATGTAGCCTAACTTCTTCAAATCATCAAGGTATTCTGATGTTCTTTGAACCTTGTAATACTTGTAGATAGTCGCAATTGAATCAGATAAGAATGACTTCTTAAATGGTGTTGCAACTAAGTCATCGCCAACATTATCAATCTTTTCATGAATATCTTCACCAGGCTCTAAGAAGTACTTAGTATCTAGTGGATTATTCGAGTTTTCTTCAGTTGGCTCATTGATGTAGAAGTAATCTTCTGGTGCAATTTGATTGAAAATTACCCGACCATAGGTAGTAACAAAAATACCATGTTCGTAACCCTTAGGCCATGCCTTCTTTGGCATTGAATCAGCTGACATACCAATAATTGTGTGGTAGTGAATATCACCATTATTGTATGCGATTGTAGCTTCTTCAGGTGAATTGAAGATCATGCCTTCACCTTCACGGCCACGTTCAGCTTGAGTTAACCAGTAGTTACCCAAAACGACATCCTGTGATGGTGTAACGATTGGCTTACCATCCTTAGGAGCCAAAATATGATGCGCAGCAAGCATCAACAGCCGTGATTCAGCAACAGCTTCATCTGATAGTGGAACGTGGATAGCCATCTGGTCCCCATCGAAGTCGGCATTGTAAGCTTCACAAGCTAATGGGTGCAGCCGAATTGACTTACCAGGAACTAGAACTGGTTCAAAGGCTTGAATACTCAAACGGTGCAAAGTAGGGGCACGGTTTAACAGAACCGTTCTTTCCTTAATTACATCTTCAAGTACATCCCAGACATCATCGTCTTCACGATCAATCTTACGCTTAGCACTCTTGATATTAGAAGCAATCTTACGTTTAACCAATTCGTGCATTACAAATGGTTTGAATAATTCCAATGCCATTGGGCGCGGAACACCACATTGATATAATTTCAATTTTGGTGAAACGTCGATAACTGAACGACCTGAGTAATCAACACGCTTACCAAGCAAGTTTTGACGGAAACGTCCTTGCTTACCCTTAAGCATGTGTGACAGTGACTTCAATGGTCGGTTACCTGGTCCAACAACTGGACGGCCACGACGACCGTTATCAATCAAAGCATCAACGGCTTCTTGCAGCATCCGCTTTTCGTTTTGAACGATAATGTTTGGTGCGTTTAAGTCAAGCAGTCTCTTCAAACGGTTATTCCGGTTAATTACCCGGCGGTAAAGGTCATTCAAGTCAGAAGTGGCAAAACGACCACCTTCTAGTTGAACCATTGGCCGCAAGTCCGGTGGGATAACGGGAACAGCATCAATAACCATCCATTCAGGCTTATTACCTGAATCCTTGAAGGCATCTAAGATATCTAACCGTCTAATTGCCCGTGTCCGTTTTTGACCAGTTGCAGTTTCCAATTCTTTCTTTAAATCGGCAACTTCCTTGGCTAGGTCAACTTTCCGTAACAAATCACGGATTGCTTCGGCACCCATCTTGGCAGTAAAGCGATTACCGTATTTAGCTTTTTGCTCACGGTATTCAGCTTCGGTCATTAATTGTTTAAATTCAAGGTCAGTATCACCAGGATCGATTACGATGTAAGCCGCAAAATAAATTACTTCTTCCAGTAATCTTGGTGACATATCAAGAATTAATCCCATCCGAGATGGAATACCCTTGAAGTACCAGATATGAGTAACTGGAGCAGCCAACTCAATGTGACCCATCCGTTCTCTTCTGACTTTGGCAGAGGTAACTTCAACCCCACAGCGATCACAAACGATTCCGCGATAGCGAACGCCCTTGTATTTACCACATGCACAGGCCCAGTCTTTAGTTGGCCCGAAAATCCTTTCATCAAACAGACCGTCTTTTTCTGGCTTTAAAGTACGGTAGTTAATTGTTTCTGGCTTCTTAACTTCACCGTATGACCAGCTGCGGATCTTGTTAGGTGATGCAAGACCAATTTGCATGCTTTCAAACTTATTTACATCGATCAAAAGTTTAACCCCCTACTTATTTAGAAATCTTGTTATCGTCGTCAGATTCATCAACGGCAGTTTCGGTCTTCTTTGGTTCCGCAACTGATTCGTCTTGATCATCAGATTTGGCAGTTTCTTCGGCTAACTTCTTCTTTTGTTGTTCTTCAGCCATCTTCGACAAAGTATCAATATTCAAACGTTCATTTGAATCATCGTCCATGTCGCGTAATTCAATTTCATTATGATCCATGTCAAGTACGCGAATATCCAATCCTAATGATTGTAATTCTTTAACAAGAACACGGAATGATTCTGGAACACCTGGCTTAGGAATTCTTTCGCCCTTAACAATTGCTTCGTATGCCTTTACACGACCAACAACATCATCTGACTTATAAGTCAAAATTTCTTGCAGAGTATATGCGGCACCGTAAGCTTCAAGAGCCCAAACTTCCATTTCACCAAAACGCTGTCCACCAAATTGTGCTTTACCACCAAGAGGTTGTTGTGTAACAAGTGAGTAAGGCCCAATTGAACGAGCGTGGATCTTATCGTCAACCATGTGGGTCAACTTCAGATAGTGCATGATACCAACGGAAACCCGGTTATGGAACGGCTCACCTGTACGGCCATCGTAAAGAACAGTCTTACCGTCTTTATCGATACCGGCTTGGTGAACTGTGTCCCAAACGTCATCTTCACTAGCACCATCAAATACTGGTGTGGCAACATGGATACCCAAGCTATTTGCAGCCCAGCCCAAGTGCAATTCCAAAAGCTGTCCAATGTTCATACGTGAAGGAACACCCATTGGGTTCAAACAAATATCAACTGGAGTACCATCTGGCAAGTATGGCATATCTTCTTCTGGAACAACTGCGGCAACCGTACCCTTGTTACCATGACGACCAGACATCTTGTCCCCGACTTGAATCTTACGTTTTTGAGCGATGTAAA
Organism: Lactobacillus sp. ESL0703; assembly: GCF_029433435.1. Lineage (NCBI taxonomy): Bacteria > Bacillati > Bacillota > Bacilli > Lactobacillales > Lactobacillaceae > Lactobacillus > Lactobacillus sp. ESL0703. The sequence continues at coordinate 397,699 of NZ_JAQTIB010000002.1, read as the reverse complement.
CTCGAACTAAGGTATTAACACCTGGTGATAATTCATCGCCCTTTTCACGCGTATAAACCTTAACATCGCGAACAATTCCGCCGCCGCCGTGTGGTACACGCAAGGAAGTATCACGAACTTCACGTGCCTTTTCACCAAAGATAGCGTGCAGCAATCTTTCTTCAGCTGACAATTCTGTCACACCCTTAGGTGTAACTTTACCAACTAAAATGTCACCATCATGAACTTCAGCACCGATGCGAACAATTCCTTCTGCATCAAGATCCTTTAACGCATCCTCACCAACATTTGGCAATTCACGTGTAATTTCTTCTGGGCCCAATTTTGTGTCACGAGCTTCGGATTCGTAATCTTCAATACTGATTGAAGTGTAAACGTCATCCTTAACAAGCCGTTCTGACAACATAATCGAGTCTTCATAGTTGTACATGTTCCAAGTCATGAAGGCGATAACTGGGTTTTGACCCAAGGCCAATTCACCGTGACTCATTGTTGGACCGTTAGCAATTACTTCGCCTTCAGCAACTTCATCACCCAACTTAACATTTGGTGTTTGGTTGTATGACTTCGAGTTGTTTGACCGACGGTACTTTTCAAGAACATATTCATCTAAAGTACTGTCAGCACGTCTAATGCGGATAGTGTTGGCATCAACGTATTCAACTTTACCTGCAGCCTTAGCAATTAAAGCAGCACCAGAATCGTGAGCAGCACGGTATTCCATACCAGTTCCAACAAGAGAACTGTGTGGATTAATTAATGGTGCAGCCTGACGTTGCTGGTTAGCCCCCATCAAAGCACGGTTAGAGTCATCGTTTTCCAAAAATGGGATACATGCAGAAGCTACAGACACAACTTGCTTAGGAATAACGTCCATATAGTCAATCTTGTCTGGACTAACTTCGACGTTATCTTCCTTTGAACGAGCCAAGATCAATTCATCCTTAAATGAACCATCTGGATTAAGCGGTGTGTTAGCTCCGGCAATAATATAGTTATCCTCAACATCAGCTGTTAAGTAGTCAATCTTGTCAGTAACCTTGTGGGTCTTCCAAGAAACGCGACGGTATGGTGTTTCAATAAAACCATACTTGTTAATTACAGCGTATGTTGCCAAAGAGTTAATCAAACCAATGTTTGGACCTTCTGGTGTTTCGATTGGACATAGACGACCATATTGCGTATAGTGCACGTCACGAACTTCGTATCCAGCACGGTCACGAGTCAAACCACCAGGCCCTAAGGCAGACATCCGACGCTTATGCGTTAATTCACCCAGCGGGTTATGTTGGTCCATGAACTGTGACAGTTGTGAGGAACCAAAGAATTCCTTGATGCTGGCAACGATTGGACGAATGTTGATTAATTGTTGTGGGGTAACAGTTGATGGGTCTTGAATTGACATTCTTTCCCGAACAACACGTTCCATTCTTGCTAAACCAATTCTAAATTGATTTTGCAATAATTCACCAACTCGACGAATACGACGATTACCCAAGTGGTCAATATCGTCAACATTGCCGATTTCATCTTGCAATAATAAGAAGTAGTTGATTGAAGCCAAAACATCAGCAGGAGTCAAGTACTTAACGCTCTTGTCAATGTGACCATTGGACATCATCTTAACAACGCGTTCTGGATTTACTTTTGAGTAAACCTTGATTTCTTGAACACTGATTGGGTCTGGCAGAACCCCTTCCTTAGATGGTTCATAAGTAACCATCTTAAAGTCATCGCGGTCAAGGTACTTCTCTAGAGTATCCATTACTTCATGAGTAACAACAGTACCCTTCTTAGCGATAATTTCACCAGTGTCAGGATCAGCCAAAGTTTCAGCCAAAGTTTGACCGTATAAACGGTTCTTCAGTGACAACTTCTTGTTGACCTTGTAACGACCAACTGGTGCCAAGTCGTAACGACGTGGATCAAAGAACCGAGCATAAAGCAAGGACCGTGAAGAATCAGTCGTCTTCGGCTCACCTGGACGTAATCTTTCGTAAACATCCTTCAATGCTTCGGCAACTCTTGAGTCTGCAGGGTTCTTATGAACATCCTTGTCCAAAGTAAATTGTAAAGTATCACTTTGACCAAACATGTCTAAAATGTCGCTGTCAGAGCCAATACCCATTGCTCTAATTAATACAGTCAATGGCAATTTACGAGTCCGGTCAATCCGAACATATGAAACATTCTTCGCATCAGTTTCATATTCAAGCCAAGCCCCACGGTTAGGAATAACAGTCGTACCAAAAATTTGGCGGCCGTTCTTATCATAGTCACCTGAGTAATAAACACTTGGTGATCTAACTAACTGTGAAACAATAACTCTTTCAGCACCATTGATAATGAATGAACCAGATTCAGTCATTAATGGCAAATCGCCAAAGAAAACATCTTGAGTCTTAATTTCACCGGTTTTTTGGTTAGTTAACTTCAAAGTAACGTGCATTGGTGCGGAATAAGTCGCATCATGATCACGGGCTTCATCAACGGTATACTTCGGCTTTTGCAGTTTATAGCCCATGTATTCCAAAGAAAGCTTACCCGAGAAGTCACTAATTGGCATAATGTCGTCAAAGACTTCTTTAATACCTTCATCCAAAAACCACTTATATGATTCGGTTTGAACATCAGTCAAGTTAGGTAGTTTCAGTACTTCTTTAATCCGTGAAAAACTACGTCTTGTTCGGTGTTTACCATAGTTCACTACGTGTCCATTTAACAAGGAGAAAACATCCTTTCTGTCAGAGAAAGCAAATATTACATTTCGTTTACAAATTCAAAAGGCCGGAATTTTAAGCATAAAAAAGACAAAAACAACATTGTCGTTTTTGTCTTTTATTATTCTGCTGGACAATATATCAGCAAAATTCTGAACTTCAGCCTTTTTAATCAAGCTTCAATATACCAAAATTTATTAATATTGTCAATTAATTTAATTAGCCCCAACCAATTCTGAATCAGCTGCCTTGACAACTTCAAATTTTAGTTTGTCATGACTGCTGCCGATCTTAAGTAGGTCGCCAGACTGCAGCTCATCTTTAATCAGCATCGAAGCAATTTCATCTTCAATATCAGTTTGAATTGCCCGTTTTAACGGTCGTGCACCCATTTCTGGATTATAACCGTCCTTAGCAATCTTATCCATTGCCGCACGCGACAACTTAAGCTGGATGCCCTTCTTAGCCAGGCGATCAATCAACTTGCGCGTTAGCAGAGTAACAATTTGCCGTAATTGCGTCGCATTCAATTCATCAAAGATAATCGTTTCATCAATCCGGTTCAAAAATTCTGGGCGGAAGAATTGCTTAAGTGCTTGCTTAACCCGTTCACGCCGCATCTTAATTTGATTAGAACTATCAGCACTAAAGCCAACTGCCTGCGTCTCAAATAGTGAGCGTGAACCCAAGTTAGACGTCATAATGATAATTGTATTTCTAAAGTCAACTTTGCGACCCTTTGAATCCGTTAAAAAGCCGTCATCAAGAACCTGCAATAGCAAATTGAACACATCAGGATGTGCCTTTTCCACTTCATCAAGCAAGACAACTGAATATGGGTGACGTCTAACCTTTTCAGATAATTGTCCACCTTCATCATAGCCAACATAACCAGGAGCTGAACCAATCAGCTTGCTGCTGGCAACCTGATCCATGTATTCAGACATATCAATTCTGATTAAATTGTTTTCTGAGCCAAACATCGCAGCTGCAATTGCCTTGGCCAGTTCCGTCTTCCCAACACCAGTTGGACCTAGGAATAAGAATGAACCAATTGGACGTTTTTCATCCTTAATGCCGCTGCGGCTGCGGCGAACTGCCCGACTAACTGCCGACACGGCCTTCTCTTGACCAATAATCCGCTTATGTAAGTCACTTTCAAGATTTGCCAATTGCTTTGATTCATCACGGTTCATCTGCGTAACTGGGACACCAGTCCAATTAGACACAACCTTAGCAATATCTTCCGGTCTAACAACGGCTTTACTATCAACGCGTTCTTCCAGCCGATTAGCCAATTTATCCCGCTTTAACTGCAGACTATTTTGCCGTTCCTGCAGTTTAGCCGCTTCAACAAAGTTTTGGTTGACGGCTGCCTGATTCTTTTGATCAATTACTTGTTTAATTTGGTCATTGACCTGCATTAATTGGTTGTCAGGCGACTTATTCGTCTTAATCTTGACAGCAGCACCAGCCTCATCAATCAAGTCGATGGCCTTGTCTGGTAAGTAACGGTTAGAAATATAGCGACTAGATAGGTCGACTGCGTCTTCTAACGCTGCCTTAGTAAATTTAACGTGGTGGAATTTTTCATATTTAGCTTGCAATCCTGTCAAAATTGCCAGAGATTCCGCTCTTGATGGTTCATTGAGGCGAACCTGCTGGAAGCGGCGGGCTAAAGCCTGATCCTTTTCCACATACTTTTGGTATTCATCAAAGGTGGTTGCCCCAATCATTTGAATATCGCCGCGAGCAAGTGATGGTTTCAAAATATTAGCCGCATCAATTGAACCTTCGGCACCACCAGCGCCGATTAATGTATGCATTTCATCAACAAAAAGAATAATTTTACCGTCTTTGGTAATTTCTTTAATAATCTTTTTCATCCGGTCTTCAAACTCGCCGCGGTACTTGGTACCAGCCACTAGACCGCCTAAATCAAGCGAAATTACCCGCTTATTCAGTAAATCATGTGGTGCCTTCTTAGTCACAATTGCGGTTGCAATTGCTTCAGCCACCGCAGTTTTACCGACACCTGGTTCACCAATCAAAACCGGATTATTCTTAGTCCGCCGCGACAAAATTTCAATTACCCGGGCAATCTCCTGATCGCGACCAATTACGGGATCAATCTGACCATTTTCTGCCCGCTCATTTAAGTTAACCGACACTTGATCTAAGGTCGGCGTCGTACTTTTAGGTTTATTCGTATTTAAATCGGTTGGCGGCGCACCAATCCAATCACTGTCGGTTTCTGGATTATCTTCTTGGCCAAGGCTGCGCTGAGCATCATCTTGCAATCCCTGAATATTAATATTCAAATTACGCAAAATTGTAGCTGCCAAAACTTGCTCACTAGAAATTAACCCCAGCAAAATATGACTGGTTTTAACCTCAGTTGAGCCGCCACGCTCTGCTAGTGTCTCCGCATATGCGAGTGCCATACTCAGGCGTGGCGACATCTCCATATAACTGGTTTTAGCGGCAGAACCGTAACCGGTATAACGTTCAATTTCTTCACGAATGGCAGTAGGTGTAGCACCCCAAGCCCGCAAATCCTTGCCGGCTTCGCCATCTGATTCAATCACCATCGCCAAAAGTACATGCTCAGTACCAATTAGGCGATGATGGAAATTCTGTGCTTGTTCACGTGCAATTTCTAATACTTGATTTGCACTTTTACTGTAAGAGTTCTTCATCATAGCACCACCTTAAAATGACATGAATATTGCCAATCCCTTTATAGCCAATTGTAAGACCATTTACTGCAAATGGTTACTTTCATATCAAAAACATTGCAACCATTATAGCAAAGACATTATGCTTACGCTAATATTCCTTACTACCAATCATTTGCAGACAACAAAAAAACTGTCTGTTACCAGACAGTCAATCATCGGGAAAACAGGATTCGAACCTGCGACCTCTACGTCCCGAACGTAGCGCTCTACCAAGCTGAGCTATTTCCCGTTTCAATAAAAAGACTCACCTGAGCGGTGAGTCTTTTTATTATAGAGCGGAAGACGGGATTCGAACCCGCGACCCCCACCATGGCAAGGTGATGTTCTACCACTGAACTACTTCCGCAAGACATTTATTATTATAGCAAATGAATTTGATTTTGCAAACCTTTTTTGCAAGAAAAAAAGGAAATTCTTCAAAAAGAATTTCCTAATTGCCTAAAAAGCCTAATCTAACAGCTTATTCTGCTGAATTATTTTTTGCTTTTTTCTTTAAATCTGCTTGAACTTCGCGATCAATGTCTTCGACTTTTTCCGGACGCATGGTTGGGAAGAGCAAAACATCCCTAATTGCTGGTGCATCTGTTAACAGCATTACCAACCGGTCGATTCCGATTCCCAATCCACCTGTTGGCGGCATGCCGTATTCCATTGCCCGCAAATAATCTTCATCAATCATATCAGCTTCATCATTACCAGCTTCACGTTCAGCCATTTGGGCTTCAAACCGTTCACGTTGGTCATCTGGGTCATTTAATTCTGAGAAGGCATTACCATATTCCTCACCCATAATGTAAATTTCAAACCGATCAGTGAAACGTGGATCATCAGCATTCTTCTTAGCTAATGGTGAAATTTCAACGGGATGACCGTAAACAAAGGTTGGGTCAACAATGGTTTCTTCACAATACTTCTCAAAGAAAGCATTGATAATGTGACCAACTTTCCAGAAACTTTCGACCTTGATGTCGTGATCTTCAGCAATCTTAGTTGCTTCTTCAACACTCATCTTTTGCCAGAAGTCAACGCCAGTCTTTTCCTTGATTAAATCAACCATGTGAACACGGCGATATGGCTTGCCTAAGTCGATTTCTGTACCTTGGTAAGTAACCTTACCATCTGGTGAAACAACTTCAGCAGCAGCCCGAATAATGCCTTCTGCTTCATCCATTACATCGTGGAAGTCCCAGTATGCGGCATACGTTTCAAGTTCAGTAAATTCAGGGTTATGGTGGGTGTCCAAACCTTCATTTCTGAAGACCCGACCAATTTCATAGACGCGTTCCATATCACCAACGATTAACCGTTTAAGTGGCAATTCCAGCGCAATCCGCATGTAAAGATCGATATCTAACGCATTGTGGTGGGTAATAAATGGACGTGCTTCAGCACCACCAGGAATATTATGCAAAACTGGCGTTTCAACTTCTAAGAAATCCTTCTTATTCAAGAAGTCACGGATTGCCTGAATAATCTTAGTCCGGTTAACAAAGCGCTTGTAGCTGTCTTGATTAGTAATCAGGTCAAGATAACGTTGCCGGTAAATTTGTTCAACGTCCTTTAAACCATGGTACTTATCAGGTAGCGGACGCAGTGCTTTAGACAAGAAAGTAACGTGAGTTGCACGAATGGTCAATTCGCCGGTATCGGTCTTCATTACTTCGCCGTCGATACCTAAGAAGTCACCGATGTCAGACTTTTTGAAAATCTTGTAGTTGTCTTCACCGACAATATCCTTACGAACGTAAATTTGTACCTTACCAGTCCGATCATAAAGATCAGCAAAGCCAACTTTACCCTTACCACGTTTAGCAAGCATTCTGCCGGCTACCTTGGTCTTAGGCATATCGTTATTTAACTCATCTTTGTCATCATCACGATACTTTTCATTTAAAGTCTTCGCTAAATCTTGCCGGTGAAATTTACGCATGCCAAAGGGTTCAATCCCGTTCTCACGTAATTCCTCCATCTTTTGGCGACGAACAATTAATTGATCGTTCATTTCATTTTTTGCCAATTACTTTTCCTCCATTACTCTATAGTTGCGACACGTCGAGCCGTCTTTTGTGCCTGACGCTTCTCATAATCCTCAACAAAGTTATCCAGCAAGTCATAAACTTCTTGTGCTGTCGATACTTCATTTATTTTAGCACGAGTCCGTGCCGAACGGGGAACGCCCTTCAAATAGTAGGCTGCCTGCTGACGGAATTCTGGTACCGCAATTTTTTCACCCTTTAGGTCAACTAAGCCTTGTAGTTGGTGCTTAGCAGTTGCGACCTTTTCACGAACTGTCTGCGGCGTTAACCGTTCACCCGTTTCAAGATAATGAGTCATATCCTTTAAAATCCACGGATTACCTAGAGCAGCACGACCAACCATGACAGCAGTTGAGCCAATTTCTTTGAGCGCCTTTGCGGCTAATTCAGGCGTTTCAATATCGCCATTAGCAACAAAAGGTACGTCCAGTACTTGGGCAACATCATGCAATGTCTCCCAGTCCGCATGCCCTTGGTACATCTGTTTACGTGTTCTACCGTGCATGGCAATCATACTTGCACCGGCTTCTTGGGCAGCTAAGGCATTTTCAACCGCAAAAATATGCTTACGATCCCAGCCAATCCGCATTTTTACACTAACTGGCTTAGACACATTCTGGACAACTGCATGAACCATTTGATAAATCTTGTTTGAATCAAGCAGCCACTTAGAACCAGCGTCAGTTTTTGTGATTTTGGGTACTGGACAACCCATATTAATGTCAATAATATCAGCATCAGTATGCTGGTCAATGTACTGCGCTGCCTCAAGCAGAGTTTCTTCAGTTCCCCCAAAAATCTGAATACTCATTGGGTGTTCTTGCGGATCAACCTTCATCATTGACATTGTTTTTTTATTACGATAAATGATCCCATGATCCGAAATCATTTCACAGACAACCATTCCCGCGCCGAATTCTTTACAAATCATCCGAAATGCCGAATTAGAAACTCCAGCCATCGGTGCAACAACAACGCGATTAGGAATAGTAATATCCCGAATCTTCCAACTATTATCCACCAAATCATCCTTTCAAATACTTTAACATCATAACAAAAAAGACTAAATCAGCAAAATTTCACGGTGTCAACCACTTAAAAGAACGATTGTGGTTAATTACTTTTTCAAGAAAAACTTCCCGGGAGCAACCCGATTATAATAACGCAAGTATGCTTTTTTACTGCGATCATCAACAGAAAAGTTAATTACACCAGCATTTTGGATTTCGCCAATTAAGGCAATATTAGGAATCCCCAAAATATTCTGAACCATTGAGCGTGAAGCTGTCCCGTGAAAGACAAGTAATACTGCTTCATTTTCATGCTGCTGAATAAGGTCATGCCAAAAGTCCATGAGCCGTGCGCCTAACTGCTGATAGCTTTCACCAGTTGAGTAATCACTGTAATTTTCCTTAAAATAACCTAGTTCATCAAAGACCTGCGGATATTTATCACGAATTTCCTGTGTATCCTTACCGTCCCAATTACCATAATTCATCTCGGTCAGCCGCTTATCGGTAATAACCTCACGCTTGCCCTGCGCCAAGATTTCGGCAGTCTGCTGCGCCCGCTTCAAGGGACTAGCATAGACACAATCAATTTGATTAATATCAAAGCTATCCCGCAAGGTTTCAACTTGCTTAATACCTGTCTGATTTAACGGCAAATCAACTGAAGAACCGTTGATTGCCCCCATCTTGTTCGTATCAGTCTCACCATGACGCACAATATAGACGTTTAACATGTTGTCACACTCCTTTTCATCTTTGTTCAACCCTTACATTATAATCAAAATCGGTATTAACCGCACCTTGATTTTGGATAAATATTGGCTTGACATTAATAAGAACAAGTGTGGCTTCTACCATGCCAAAAGCAATTAATATTCTTTGTCTTCTTTTTTCTTCCCTAAAATAGCATTTAATTCAGCTTCTGTATAGTGATACTTACTGCCGCAAAAGTTGCACGTCAATTCAGCACCATGATCTTCATCAATCATGGACTGCAGTTGCTCGACTTTTAAAGTTTCTAAAATTTCAGCATACTTTTCCTTTGAACAATCACACTTCCAGGCTACTGGTTCTTTTGCCAAAATCTTGCAGTCAGTTCCTAAAATCTTGCGCGCCAAGTCCTCTGGTGTCATCCCTGCTAAAAATGATGTTGACAGTGCCGGCAAATCATCAATATGCTTAATCGTCTTAGTAATCAAACTCTCACTAGCACCCGGCAAAGCCTGCAGCATAAAGCCGCCAGCTTCGCCAATTGTATTATTCGGGTTAACAAAAACTGACAAACCAACTGCTGACGGAATTTGTTCAGACTTAGTCAGGTAATAGGCAACATCCTCAGCAATTTCACCAGATACAATTGGCACTTGTCCTGTGTAAGGCTCCTTTAAGCCCAAGTCTTTGGTTACTTCTAACCAGCCCTGACCAACTGCCTTTTTAACATCAATATGACCATCTTCGCGCGGCGGTAAGGCAATGTGGGGATTTTTAACGTAACCCTTCACTGTCAAGTCAGCTTGCGCTGTTATTACTGTGGGGCCAACCGGACCGTTGCCCAGTAAGCGCACCGTCAATTCTTCCTTATCGGTCAATTCAGCTCCCGCTAATAAGACACCGGCAACTAAACTCCGCCCTAAAACTGCAGAAGATGCTGACCAAGTGTCATGTCTAGTCTGGGCTTCTTGAACCAAGTCCTTAGCTGTAACGGTTAATAACCGTAAATTTTTTGTTTTATCAATTGCCTTAATTAAATAATCACTCATCTTAGTTCTCCTAAAAAAATAGAGCCTGTAACTAGGCCCTATTAATTATTAATCTTATTGATCATCTGAAAAATGGTCGTTATCCTTAGGTGTAGAATCTGCATCAGCTTTAGGAGCCTTTTCTGGATTTTCCGGATTGTGCTCTTCTACTTCTTCATTCTTCTCTAAAGGAGTTTCTGCCTTTTTTTCATCATGAACATGTTTATCTTCATTAGCTGTAGTAACTGCTTTTTGATTTTCCTTCTTTTCAGCAGCTGCCTTAGCCTCTTCATAAGTCAAAGCCTTAGATTCACTTGGGTATTCTGGCATTTTTTCTGGCATCTTACCCGTTGTATACAGTGACATAATTTGCTTTTCATCTAAAGTTTCATACTTCAACAATGCTTCCGCAATTACGCGGTGCTTGTCGCGGTTTTCTTTGACAATTTCTACAGCTTTAGCATGAGCTTCATCAAGCAATTCTTTAACTGCTTCGTCGATTTTGGCTGAAGTTGCTTCACTATACGGCTTAAAGCCATAAGGATTAGTTTCGCCTTCTTTTTCAAGCTCAACCATTCCTAGAGAATCAGTCATCCCGTAGTTAACAACCATACTGTGAGCAATTTGCGTTGCCTGTTCAAAGTCGTTAGAAGCACCAGTTGATTGGTCACCAACTACAACTTCTTCACCGGCACGACCACCCATTAACCCAACAATCTGTTCCATCAATTGCTTCTTGGTCAATAAGAACTGGTCGTCTTTTGGCAGCATCAAGTTATAACCACCAGTACGACCGTGTGGGACAATCGTAACCTTACGAACAGTCCGTGAATCACTTAAAACTAAACCACAGATTGAGTGACCTGCTTCGTGGAAGGCAACACGTTCTCTTTCTTTCTTAGAAATCATGGTGTTCCGCTTAGCTGGTCCAGCAATCACACGATCCTCAGCTTCATCAAGGTCTGTTGCCGTAATTTCAGTGCCGTTGCGCCGAGCAGCAAGCAATGCGGCTTCATTTAAGAGGTTAGCTAAATCAGCACCGACAAATCCCGGAGTTTGACGAGCAATCTCCTTTAAGTCAACGTCTGAAGCTAGTGGCATGTTCTTGGCATGAACCCGTAAAATAGCTTCACGACCACGAACATCCGGTGAACCAACTAAGATTTTCCGGTCAAATCGACCCGGACGCAATAGTGCTGGATCCAAAACATCAGACCGGTTAGTTGCGGCAATAACAATAACACCTTCGTTACCTTCAAAACCGTCCATTTCAACCAATAATTGGTTCAAAGTCTGCTCACGCTCATCATTACCGCCACCACTGGCATTACTGCCACGCTTACGGCCAATAGCATCAATTTCATCAATAAAGATAATACTTGGTGCGTTCTTCTTAGCGTTCGTGAACAAGTCCCGAACTCGACTAGCACCGACACCGACAAACATTTCAACAAAGTCGGAACCAGAAATTGAGAAGAACGGTACATTTGCTTCACCAGCAACTGCACGTGCAAGCAAAGTCTTACCAGTACCCGGAGGACCCTCAAGTAAAACACCTGATGGGATTTTTGCACCAAGTTTAGTAAATTTAGCCGGATTCTTCAAAAATTCAACGACTTCAACTAATTCTTGCTTTTCTTCTTCTTCACCAGCAACATCGGAGAAGCGTACCTTATTCTTTTTCGGATCTTCAGGCTTAACGTGTGAACGGCTAAAGTTCATAATGCCGCCGCTGCCAGAGCCGCCGCGACCGCCACCAGTCTGACTAATCATCATCCACAGCATGACGATAAAGAGAATTGTCGGCACTAACATGACAATTGTTGAAATCCAATTGCCTGACTGCGATTCTCCTTGAGTCGTCATCTTGGTGTCACTCTTTTGAGCTAAGTCTTGGACATTAGCGACGCTCGAATCATTCTGCAGCATCGTGGTTGAAAAACGCGTTACTCGTGAACCCGAATTACCATTAAAGAAGTCAAAACTATTTTTTGATTGGCTCTTATTTCCCTGTGCTGTTTTATAGCTGCCTGAAACGGTATAAACCCCGTTAGCAGGCTGAACATTAAAGTTCTTAACTTTGCCTTGACGTAAGTCTTTGACAAATTCAGAGTAGCTAATATTTTCACTGCCACCAGAATTATCAGAGCCGCCAAGAGCCCAGTTGATACCTCCCAATAACAGAAGGAAGACAACTATATAGAACAAGCCGTTCGATAACAGCCGATTCCGGTTATTCTTCATAAAAAACCTCCGCAAAGTTTCTAGAAATATACGAATAAAAGTTTAACACAAATTTCACTAATGCTCTAATATTTTAAAGGATCTTATCATTTAATGTTATAAACATAATATTGCTCAGCATCAGAGTCAGCTTCTTGATTGCTATAGGCATTTTCTACAAAAAGCACCTGCTTATTTTCAACTAAAGCTAAGCAATACGGTCGCAATACTACAGGAATGCCACTTTGAGCAAACTTTTTCTTGCTTTTAACATGTTGACCATTCTTCAACAGCAATTTTGCCCCTTGAGGCAAAGAGCAAGCTATTAATTGGCTCGCTGGCTTAACCTTAAACTGGCCTAATAACTGACCTGATACACAACTAGTCTTACTTACCACTAAGTGCCGCGTTCCCCAATTAAATTCGGTGTCGAGTTTAATTGGCTCTGACTTAGGGACTGGCGGCAGCTTAACCGGCATGATGTAGCAATATTTTTGATAATTTAATAGCTCAAAGCCAGCTAAATTTTCATTAACGCGAATATGCCACGTTTGCCAAATGAAGTTCTGCCAATAAGCAATCTGCTCTTGCTCAGAAAATTGGGCAAGGGCAGATTCCTGCTGCCGATAAGCAAAACCTAAAATCGGTTCAGGTGGTATAACTGCCGCAAAGGCTCTTGCTGCTAAGTCTGTTAAGATGCTCATCTGCTCGCTATAACGCAAGGCGTTAAGTCCAATTGCCTGATTTTCTTGCTTTAACAGCGGCACCACATGGTGGCGCAAACGATTTCGCAAAACATCATCAGCAGCATTGGTTGTATCTTCAACAAATGGCACTTGCTTACGACAATCATAGTCAAATAGCTGCTCCTTACTGTAAGTTAAGAGCGGCCGCAATAACAGAGACCCCTGCCAGCGGCTAACCGGCTGCAAACTATTCATTTCACTGGGATTACCCGAGCGAATAAATTTTAGCAGAATATTTTCCAGTAAGTCATCACCGTGATGAGCCGTTAGCAAATAATCGCCGTGTTCCTGCCGCATTACTTTTGCTAAAAAAGAATAGCGAAAACTTCGAGCAGCAGCCTCAATTCCCTTATGGGGGTGCAATTCAACTGGCCAAACAGCATTAAATATCTTAATCTGCTTATCAGAGCAATACTGCTTAATTACCCTAGCTTCCGCACTAGAATCGGGCCGCAGCTGGTGATCCAAATGAGCCGCAATTATCTTTAAATGATATTGGTCCTGCAAGTTATTAAGCATAGCCAATAACGCCATTGAATCTGGGCCGCCACTTGTCGCCACTACCAAGGTTTTAGTAGCTAGCGGCAATTTATTTTGCTTAAAAAAGTCCGCAATCTTAGTTGCCATAATTCGTTAATTCTTGGTGCAGCTTCTTAATTTCTGCTTCAGCATCCGTCACCGTTTTAGTCAGTACCTGCAAAAAATCTGCCTTCTCAACAGCAGAAAATTGGTTAGTGCGATCAACTAATGCAGGATCATTAACCCGCATCTTCGATAGACTGATTTTCCCCTTAAAATTGTGGATAATCACGGTGCGCACACTCTGACCCACCTGGTAATTATGCCGCTCACGATCCCAATTATTACCAAAATCGCTGTGGTGGATCAGGCCCGAATGCCTTTTAGGTAATGATACAAAAATGCCGAGGTCGGTTATATTGTTAACGACACCTGTTATTCGCTGTCCTACTTGATATTTCATTAATTATTATCTTTTTCTTCTGGAATATTGTAGATTGTTTCATTGGGTTTGGAATATAAAAACTTGAACCGCACCAATTTGGCTACGTAATCCGGATCCTTAAGATCATCCCGCTTAGCAGACAGAGCTTGCTTTTCCTTATTAATTGTACTTAGCGATCTTTTAGAAGTCTGCACCTGACTATTAATGCGGTTAGTCTGCGCGTGTGTAATTCCAATCTGCACACTCAAAAAAACAAAGATAATCGCAAAAACCGCAATTATCCGGTTGCGCCGCACCCGGTGTACCTCTTGTGCTCTTTTTTCCTGTTTACGTTTTAAACGTGCCATTCGCTCTTCTGGACTAAGCGAATTATAAATGCGTGGTCCTTTCATTTTTGATCCCCTATTATTAAAACAATACTATTTTAATTATAACAAGGCCACCTATAAAAGTCATTAATATCGAAAACGATTAATCAACTAGTTCATAAAGCTCACTTGCTTCAGCCTTTTTGGTAGTTTCGCGAATTGCGCACACCTTGGCCTTAACTTGTCTTGAACCATAACCGACTTCAATAACGTCACCGACTTTAACATCATAGCTGGACTTAACTACCCGGTCGTTAACCTTAATTCGCCCTTGATCTGCCATTTCCTTGGCAATCGGCCGTCTCTTAACTAACCGCGAAACTTTTAAAAATTTATCAATTCGCATTTTTAACCCTCTATTCTTGAATAATATCACTTGCCGCAGTCATAAACGTCATCAATTCATTCGTCAGCATGCGGCTATTCTCCTTATCTGGCAGTTCTAGCAGAACCACCAGCCGCTTTTGCGGCGATAAGCTTATTCTAGCCTTTAAATTAACGTGTTCCAAGGCTTTGAAAATATTTGGCCCTTCTAATTCCCGACTAGCATCAGGGGCAAATTCCACTTTAACCCGATTGGCTGTTTTAACAATATTTAAAACCTGAGCTAAATCAGTCTCAATCTTCAAGTTAGCCATTGCCAGCAGGTTCTCAACCGGCTGTGGATAATCGCCAAATCGGTCAATTAATTCATCCTGAATTTGGTCAAGCTCATCGGCATCAGCTGTTTTAATTTTCTTGTAGAACTCAATTTTTTCTTCTTGATCGCCAATATACGTGTCAGGAATATAGGCTTCTAAGCCTAAATCAATTTCCGCATTAGTCTTGTTAACGCGCTTTTTGCCCTTACGTTCACGAACCGCATCAGCCAGCATTTGTGAGTACAAGTCATAGCCGACGCTATCAATGAAGCCGTGCTGCTGGGAACCAAGCATATTGCCGGCACCTCTAATTGACAGATCACGCATTGCAATCTTAAAGCCGGAGCCTAATTCAGTAAAATCACGAATTGCATCCAACCGCTTTTCACCAATTTCGGTTAAGACCTTATTAGGCTGATACAAAAAGTAGGCATACGCCAATCGCGCGCTACGACCGATCCGGCCCCGCAACTGGTAAAGCTGGCTTAAACCATAATGATCCGCGTCTTCCACAATCATTGTGTTTACATTGGGCATATCAATCCCCGTTTCAATGATGGTTGTGGTTACCAAAATATCAAATTCCCGATTCAAAAAGCGGTACAAAATGTCTTCCATCTGGTTCTGACTCATACGCCCATGCACACTAGCAATGCGCGCCTGCGGAATCAAATTTTGCAATTGATTAACAACATCGTCGATATCACCAATCCGATTATGCAGGTAAAAGACCTGCCCTCCGCGCTGCATTTCACGTAAGCACGCATCCTTAATCACGCTTGGAATCTGTTCCATGACATAGGTTTGAATCGGATACCGATTAGACGGCGGCGTTTCCATAACCGATAGGTCACGGACACCGACCATTGACATATGGAGCGTTCGCGGAATTGGCGTTGCCGTCAAGGTCAGTACATCAATATTGGCCTTGAGCTCCTTCAGTTTTTCCTTGTGCTTAACGCCAAAGCGCTGTTCCTCATCGACGATTAACAGTCCCAGATTTTTAAACTTAACATCCTTAGACAAGATCCGGTGTGTACCGACTACTAAATCAACCTTACCATCTTTCAATCCGGCAACGATTTCCTTAGCTTCTGCTGGAGTTTGAAAACGTGACAGCATCGCAAAGTTAACCGGAAAATCTTTAAACCGATCCTGGATTGTCTCGTAGTGCTGCTGCGCCAAAATCGTTGTCGGTACCAAAAAGGCGACTTGCTTATTGTCTTGAATGGCCTTAAAAGCTGCCCGCAAGGCTACTTCCGTCTTACCAAAGCCAACATCCCCCACAAGCAGGCGGTCCATCGGCTTATCCTGCTCCATGTCATGCTTAATTTCCTTAATTGACCGCAACTGATCTGGCGTCTCCACATAAGGAAAGGAATCTTCAAATTGCCGCTGCAAGTCATCATCTGGTGAAAAGGCAAAGCCCTTTTCAGACTCACGCTTGGCATACAACTCAATGAGATCATCGGCAATATCCTCAACCTTTGACTGTACCTTGCGCTTCGTCTTCGCCCATTCACTGCCGCCTAACTTGTTAACGTGAGGAGATTTACCTTCCGAAGCAACATACTTTTGCACCAAGCTTAATTGATCGGCAGGCACAAATAATTGGTCGCCGTGCTGGTAGGTAATGGTAATGTAATCTCGTTTAACACCCTGATTTTCTAGTGTTTTAATTCCTTCAAAGCGGCCAATCCCGTGATTAACATGAACGACATAATCGCCCGGCTTCAGTTCAGTATAGTTACGCAAGCGCTGAGCATTTTCCAGCGTTTTTATTCGCCGTTTATGGTGCGTTGTCTTATTAAACAACTCGTGCTCGGTCAGATAAACCAAACTAATTCCAGGCAGTGTAAAGCCATTGGTAAACCCGCCAACAATAATCTGCGTTTGGTGCTCGCTAATTGCACCAGCATCAACTACCGGCACATCAAGACCAAATTCCGCCATTGTTTGACTGATCTGGCGTGCCCTTTTATCGTTGTCCGCCTGCAAAATCACCGTTTGCCGCGTCTTCTGGTAAGATTCAATTTCGGTCTTAATTAGTGGCATCTGACTAAAGAATTGCTGCGGCTCACGTGTCTGCCAGTCAAACAATTGCCCCAAGCGAATACGGCCCATACTCCGTTGAAAGAGTGAAAAATAAATGTGGTCGTGCTGATCCTTGGTCCAATTTTGATTAAAATTAGCACGCAATTCCTGTCCCGGCAGCATTGCTCCGGTCTTTAATTCATCATCAATAAAGCCGGCATTCTGCTGATCCACGGTTTTAACTGCCTGATCGATTAGCGGCCAATCATCTAGTAGCACCACACCACTTGGCGCGAGGTATTCCAATAGATTGCTCGGTTCTTTAATTAAAAAATCAACCAAAAAGGCGTAATTTTGTGGTAAAGTGCCGTCTTTGAGCTCATCTAGCGTTTGCGCAAAGTGATCCTTAACTGCTTCTACTGGCGCCGGCGCATCAGCCATCGCTTTAGCAATCGCAGCCCGTGCCCGTGCAAAATCATCAGCTGTAAAGACCCGATCCTGTGCGGCGGCAACGGTGACTTGGTCTAAGGTCTTTTGACTGCGCTGACTAGCCAAGTCAAATTCTTTAATCGTATCAATTTCATCACCAAAAAATTCCATTCGCAGCGGATTTTCGCGATCTAACGGATAAATATCTAAAATATCACCGCGTAAAGCAAATTCACCCGGACGCGCGACCAAGTTTTCCCGGCGATAGCCTGTCTGCACCAGCCAACTGGTTAACGCAGCCAAATCAAATTCTTTGCCTGGGGCAAACTCACGCCGAGCCTGTTTAAATGCAGCTGGATCTGACAGCTGATACTGCAAGCCTTGCGGGGTTGTTACTACAATTCCCGGCTGTTCACTTAATAATAAGTTAAGTGCTTGAATCCGGCCGCTCAATTCATCAGGTGAACTTACCGCGGTCTGCGTGGCAATTGTCGCGTCAACCGGAAAACTTTGCACCATGCCACTAGGCATAATGGCACTTAACTCACTGGTTAATTTTTGTGCCTTACTCTCATTTTCTTCAATTAACAGCAATGGCTGGTTTAATTCATGAACAATTTGTTTTAACAGCAGACTAAAAGCACCGGCAGTAGCGCCAGTGATCAAAGAATTATTAACTTGAGTAGTTTTTTTAATAAAATCTGATAAACCTTGATCTTGTTCAAGTAAATTTGTTAAACGCATTTTAGTTATATTTATTCATTAAATATTGGCTGCTTTGACCAGCAATAAAATCAGCGATAATCTGACTACTTTTAGCAAAGGCAGCTGACATTAACTCCTGTTGCTCCTTATTAAATGGCGACAATACCCAAGAAATTACACTTGCTTCTGTGACTTCTGCAGGGTGGCGAATACCAATCTTCAAGCGGTTAAAGTCACTTGTTCCTAAGTCGCGAATAATGCTTCTAATCCCATTATGACCTCCCGACTTACCATTGGCCCGGACCCGGATTTTGCCTAAAGCCATGTCCATGTCATCTTGAATAATTAAGATATCTTGTGGTGCCACTTTAAAAAAGTGGGCTACTTGGGCAACGGAGCGACCCGAATCATTCATGTATGTCTGCGGTTCAAGCAAGATAACATCTGCCCCATTGATTTTTTGTTTTGTAAATTTGCCTTCAAACTTATCACGTTCAAGCGTGAGGCCATTTTCTGACAAATAATGATCTAGTGCCATAAAGCCTGTATTATGCTTAGTACCATCGTATTTTTTGCCTGGATTTCCCAGACCTGCAATAATTTTCATTAAAATTCCCCTTATATTTAATCGTATTAATGATAGCACATTCGCGCCATTTATTTAGCTTAACAGCTATAATCCAGCAACTAGTTTTCAATTGAATTTATCAGTTTGACAATTTATTTTAATGTTTATTTAATCGTAAAACCATCTATGTTATAATTACTTGGATTATTATACAAATGGAGGCAATCTCATGCTTATTAAATCTTTAGTTATTAAAAAAGATTACCTAGTAACGGTTAACGAGCACGCCACACTCGAAGAAGCACTTAAAACTCTAGAAGATTCCGGGTTTCGGTGTGTGCCGATTCTTGATGACACTGGCACTATTTTCCGTGGTAATATTTACAAGATGCACATCTACCGGCACAAATCCCAAGGTAAGGATATGAGTCTGCCGGTCACTGAATTACTGAAAAATGCCACTAAAACAATTAAAGTAAACTCACCATTTTTTAAAGTTTTCTTCACGATTAAGGACTTACCTTATATTTCGGTTTTAGACGAAGGCGGCAAGTTTTACGGTATTCTGACCCACTCGCGCTTACTTGACATGTTGTCTAACGCTTGGAACATTAAGACTGGTTCTTATGTCTTTACGGTACTGACCGACAACGACCGCGGTAACTTGGCTAAGATGACCAAGGTCATTACTAAGTATTCAAATATTGCCGGTGTTATGAGTTTAGACGCAACCGCAGCTGAAAACGATGGAACTTTTGTCCGCCGAATTCTATTTACACTGCCAGCCGGTATCAGCGAAAGCACCTTGAAGACCATTGTCAGCAAGCTAGAACATAAAGGCTATGTTGTTTCTGAAATTGAAGACTTGCAAGCCGGAATGACCATCATGAGCGATGAAAATCCCGGAGTTTACATTGACAATGCAGAAAGCAATAATTAAAATTCACTAATCTAATAAAACCGTTACTAGGAATAATCTAGCAGCGGTTTTTAGTTTAATAAATTAATTATTCGTGATCGTAAATTCGTGGCAGGCGGTCATCAAGTAAACAGGCCACCTCATAGTGAATTGAATCAACGTAATCTGCAGCTGCCTTAATATTATTAGGTGCAGCAGGATCATTAGAAATTAATACCACTTTGGTGCCAGCTGGCATCTCATGCGGCAATAGCACCATCAACTGATCCATGCAGACGCGGCCAACAATGGGACAATATTCGTCTCCCACTTTAACTTTAAAACCCTGGAACTTCCGAATGAAGCCATCAGCATAACCAACAGGAACCGTACCAATGATTTGGTCCCGATCAGCAATATAAGTTGAACCATAGCCTACACCTTGACCTTGGTGAATTGTATGGACCTGCACTAATTCACTTTCAAATGACAAAGCTGGCTGCAGCTTAATCTTAGTAGATAAGTCCGCGCTATTTGGATTAGAGGACGGATTAAGTCCATAAAGACCAATCCCGAAGCGTACCAAATCGCTAGGGATTTTTTTATCAAAAACACTGGCTGCAGTATTATCAACATGAATCCATTTTGGCTTTACTTTAAGCAGGCTCTTCAGGTGGTTAAAGCGCACAACCTGCTGCTTGAAATAAGTATCATCACTGCTATCGGCAGATGCAAAGTGAGTGAACATTCCTTCAATGATAAAATGCTCATTAGCAAGCAAAAAGTCATTGGCAGCCACAAATTCATCATCACTGCTAAAACCAATGCGGCCCATACCAGAGTCAATTGCCAAGTGAATTTTCAACTGTAAATCGGTAGTCGCCAAGTTTTGTGCTGCTGCTTTTAGCCAAGCTAAATCCGGTACAGTCAAAGAGACACCATTAGCTGCTGCTAACGGGGCATATTCAGCTGGCGTCACGCCCAAAACCAAAATGGGTTGGACAATCCCAGCTCGCCGTAATTCTAGTGCTTCATCCAAAATTGCCACACAAAAGCCCGCAGCACCAGCTTTTGCAGCAACCTGCGCGACCTTGACTGCTCCGTGACCATAGGCATTAGCTTTAACTACCGCAAACAACTTCTGTCCCGGTTCTAAATGATTTAATTCTTGCTTGATATTTTGTCTGATTGCATTTAAGTCAACACGGACTGCTGCCGGACGATGTATTCCTGGAACCATTTTATTTCTCCAACACAATTAATGTAATAATTTCATGATTGTCGTGGGTAATACTAGGGAAAATTTTGCCATCGAATTTGGTTGAAGTCGTTACTGGATGCCCCAGATCATCCCATAGGGTCTCTACATCCTGTAAGCCAAGTGACTTGCCAAGTCCAGTACCCATTGCTTTAGAAAAGGCTTCTTTAATCGAAAACCGACCGCCAAGATATTCCACCTTGCGTTTACCCTGCATTTCCTGATATTGGGCAAACTCCTTAGGGGTCAGTGCCCTTTTAGCAAAATTATCGCCCTTAGCAACAATCTTGGCAACCCGTTCGACTTCAACTGCATCAATTCCCACGCCAACAATCATTTTTTGTACCTCACATTTCAAAATTATAATACAAAAAGTGAGTTGTTCATTAGAACAGCTCACTTTTAAATAAATCATTAATCTTTTTTATTCTTAATCACAAAATTGTGATCACCGCCGCTGCGACGTGAATGACCACCGCGGTAATTGCCGTGACCATGATCGCGATCGCCGCCGCGATGATTACGGTCACCACCACGGTAACCGCCGCGACCACCATGACCATTTCTTGAGCCGTGGCCATAATGACCACGTCCGCGGCCGCCGCCACGACGACCGCCACCCTTATATGGCAATGGCTTTTCAGAACTAATCTTAACTTCAACCTTTGAAGAATCTTTAGATAAATTCTTCAAGAAGGCAGAAACAAGATCAACTGCTGAATAGTTTTCCAAGAGTTCATCAGCATCTTGGGTATATTTAGTCAAGTCTTCCTTCATCAGGTCTTCAATCTTAGCCTTGGCAACCTTCAATTGGCCGCGCAAAGCTTGATCGTCTGATGGTGGACGAAGTGGTTCCATCTTCTTCTTGGTCAATTGTTCAATTGTCCGCATGTAACCAATTTCGTTTGGTGTTACAAAGGTAACAGACATCCCATTTTGACCCGCACGACCAGTCCGTCCGATACGGTGAACGTATGAATCTGGATCTTGTGGAATATCATAGTTATAAACGTGGGTCACACCAGAAATGTCAAGTCCCCGGGCAGCAACATCAGTTGCAACCAAAATATCAAGCTTGCCGCTGCGGAAACGTTTCAAGACGCTCATTCTGCGTGCTTGTGACAAGTCACCATGAATACCTGCAGCATTGTAGCCGCGAGCTTGCAGGCCGCGGTTAACTTCGTCAACCCGACGCTTGGTCCGCACAAAGATAACTGCTAAGTCAGGACTTTCAACATCAATCAACCGACACATAATGTCGAATTTTTCTGAATCTTTTGAGCGAACGAAATATTGGTCAATTAAGTCAGCAGTTAATTCCTTAGCCTTAATGCGAACAATCTCTGGGTTGTTCATGAATTTTTCGCTGATACGTAAAATTGGCTTCGGCATGGTTGCACTGAACAGTAAAGTTTGCTTACGGTTTTTAACGTAGCTCAAGATACTTTCAATATCTTGAATAAAACCCATGTCAAGCATTTCATCGGCTTCATCAAGCACAATCGTGTTGACATTTTCTAAGTCGATTGTCTTACGCTTTAAGTGGTCAAGAAGACGACCTGGAGTCCCAACTAAAATTGCTGGCACTTGCTTTTTAAGTGAGCGGATTTGCCGGCCAATGTCAGCTCCACCATAAACTACTTGTACACGTGCCTTTTCATCGCGGCCTAAGCGGAAAAGTTCTTCTTGTGTTTGAATAGCAAGTTCACGTGTTGGTTCAATAATTAAGGCTTGGATTGTCTTTTCGTGACGATCTAAGTTTTGTAAAATTGGCAAAGCAAAGGCAGCTGTCTTACCAGTACCGGTTTGTGCTTGACCAATTACATCTTTGCCTGCTAAGGCAAGTGGAATTGTTTGTTCCTGGATTGGAGTTGCTTCCTCGAAGCCTGAACGCTTAATCGCTTTTAGAAGCTCATCATTTAATCCTAATTCCGAAAATTTCACTAAATTCTCCTTATCTAAGCCGCTCTAATACTTTCTCAAGGTGCATCCCATGTGAACCTTTTAAGACTACAATGTCGTGCGGCTTAATATCATTCTTCAGTGCTACAATCATTTGCGGCATCTGATCTTCTTTATAATAATGTAAATTCTCTGGCGCGTATTTGCTCTTTAAAGCAGCAGCTAAGTTATTCATCTCAGCGCCAAATAAATATACTTCGTTAATCACTTGGGGATCAAGGCTATCGGCTAAATCCGCATGTAAACTTGCAGAACGCTTGCCAAGTTCCAGCATATCACCCAAGACGGCAATGCGGCGACTGCCTTCTGGAACCTGAATTTGACCAAAACTGGTTAAAACAGCCCGAACAGCGGTTGGATTGGAGTTATAGATATCACTCATGATATCTTCACCAACGTCGCCTTTTTCCCATTCCATTCTGTTGGCAGTCGGCGTAAAGTTAGCCAATGCCGCAGCAATTTCCTCATCACTTTCGCCAAAATGTCGACCAACGCAAAGAGCTGACATGGCATTAGAAACATTGTGCTTACCAATCATTGGGATTGAAAACTGCTTTTGCGAACCGTTAATTGTAAAGGTAGCGTGGTGCTTATAACTTCTAAAGCCTGTCGCATAAACTGTATCATCTTTTGCAAAACCAAAGGTAACTTTTGCTTGGTTAATTTTGGCACTGCGTTCACGTAAAAGCGGTTCATCCCCATTATAAATGAGTTCCCCGTCCTCACGCAAAAAGTCAGTAATTTCCATCTTGGCATCAGCAATACCTTCACGGGAACCCAAAAATTCAATGTGAGCTTCACCAATCATGGTAATGACAGTTACGTCAGGATGCGTTAACTCACTTAAATGATGCAATTGACCAGCATGATCCATACCCATTTCCAAAACCAAAATTTCTGTATTTGGCTTCATTTCCAAAATGGTCATCGGCACACCGATTTCATTATTAAAGTTAGCATCGGTCTTGTGCACGTTGAAACGTTTAGCAAGTACCGCAGCTGTCATATCCTTGGTTGTTGTCTTACCATTAGATCCGGTAATGCCAACAACAGTAGGGTTAACCTTGTTTAAGTAGTATTGCGCTAATTTTTGCATGCTTAACAGCGGATCATCGACTTCTAACACGGCAATAGCTGTCGGTTTGTCAGCATGGCCCTTCTGCCATAAAGTTGCGCAAGCACCATTAGCAATTGCACTATCAATGAAGTCGTGACCATCGCGTTCGCCCATTAATGGAACAAACAAGCCGCCGTCTGTAATTTTTCTTGAGTCAAAGGCAACCGAAGTAATAACTGTTTGTTCATCGCCTTCACAAGTTGAATTGATTGCTTTGGCAATCTCTGCCAGTTGCATTTTCATCTATATTCTGCTCCTAAAAAAGAAAGTCCGTACAGCAATTATTACACTTAATCTCGATTTGGTATAACAATTTAGCTTCACATAAAAAAACAGCCCCAATGGGACTGCTTCCACCAGATCAAAGGTATTACTTGTTGTTCATACCATACTTCTTGTTGAACTTTTCGATCCGACCATCTGCTTGAGCAAACTTTTGCTTGCCTGTGTAGAATGGGTGAGAATCTGAAGTGATTTCAACGCGAATTAATGGGTAAGTTTTACCTTCGTATTCTACTGTTTCCGTTGGCTTCAAAGTTGAACCTGCAACGAACTTAGCACCTGTAGCTGAGTCCATAAAGACAACTTCTTGGTAATCTGGATGAATGCCTTGTTTCATGTTTATTACTCCTTTTGCCATGACCTTATTTCAAGCCATAGATTAATCGATTAACGTTAACTACTCTAACATTTTTGTCAGTAAAATTCAAGCCTTAATCTTTTTTGGATCTAGGTTAATTTAAAACAATATCACTTGGCTTAATTTCGCTGCCAAAGTATGGCTTTAATTCTTGATTATAATCATTAACAAAGAACTTTTGTCCATTCAACTTAGTGATTTCCTTGTTAGTCCAAGTTAATAAAGACTTGTTGCCCTTCTTAACCGCTGGAGAAATAAATTGGTTCGGGCCAATGTTCTTAATGCCGACAGTATAACTTGGGTTCTTCTTAACCCAGGCATAAAGGTAAGAATTATCATCAGCTAAGGCTGCTGCCCGCTTATTCTTAATTGCATTAAATTGCTGGGTCTTGGAGTCAAACTTCAATAAGTTAACGCCGCTCTTCTTAGCAAAATAGTTTTCTGCAGTAGTCCCCTTAGTAACAATTAAGCTCTTGCCATTCAACTGGCTAACCTTAGTGATTGGCGCATTCTTAGGTGAAATCACCCCAACAGAGACTTTCATGTAAGGTTTGGCATAATCAACAACCTGCTTACGTTCCGGTGTAACCGTGAAGTTAGCCAAAACTAAGTCGGCCTTATTGGAATTTAAGGTGTCGACACGGTTGTTGGCGTTGACTTGAATAAACTTAATCTTTACGCCCATGTCCTTGGCCATTTGCCGCGCCAATCGCACATCATAACCTACCCGCTTACCATTGGCATTAACCCAGCCATATGGCGGCAAATCGCCAAAGACAGCTACACGTAATACCCCGCGCTTTTTAATGGCAGTCACGCTGCTATCATTATTGCCTGCCGAATGATTACTTGATGCTTTAATTCCAAAGAAAGCTGCAATTGCAATAATTACAACAATTATCACACCAATAATTGTATTTCTTGTCTTATTCTTCTTCATTGTTTCTCCTTAAAAATCCATACTTGTTAAAAATTCTTGCGCCCGATCAGTCTGTGGCTTGGTAAAGAACTGCTCTCCTGGCGTATTTTCAATAATTTTGCCGTCTTCTAAAAACAATACCTGATCCGCAATTTGCGCAGCAAAGTTCATTTCGTGCGTCACGATAATCATGGTCATGTGGTCTTTTTTCGCCAAAGTCGTCATGATTTGTAAAATACCACGCACCATTTCCGGATCAAGTGATGCTGTCACCTCATCAAAGAGCATCACTTCTGGATGCATTGCCAAGGCCCGGACAATCGCAATCCGCTGCTTTTGCCCACCGGACAATTCGCGCGGATAAGCATCAACGTACTTAACTAACCCAACACGATCGAGCAGCTTTAATGCTTCATCTTTAACTTCTTCTGCTGGACGTTTTTGTACCTTAGTTGGTGCCAGCAAAATGTTTTCCATCACTGTTAAATTAGGGAACAAGTCATAACTCTGAAAGACCATACCGATTTTTTGACGTAACTCTTGCCAGTTCTGATCGGTTGGGGTGATTTTTTGTCCCTTAAAATAAAGCGTACCTTCATTAAATTGCTCAAGCCCATTAAGACACCTGAGCAAGGTGCTTTTACCTGAACCTGATGGCCCAAGCAAGGTTAACACTTCGCCTTCTTCTAGCTTAAAGTTGATGTCATGCAATGCCTGACGGTCGCCGTAAAACTTGTTTAAATGTTCAACTCGTAAAATTTCTTTTGCCATTTATTTCACCTACTTTTTCGCAGCCAAGCGTTTGGCCCAAGCTGATAATGGATAATCAATTACAAAATATAAAATAAAGATCAAGCCATAAATCCAAAAGACAGCATTTGGATACTGCTGGTTGTTAGCTTCAATAATCTGCTGACCAACGGCAATCACATCAATGATACTAATTGTCATCAACAACGAGGTCGTCTTAATGACCCGCGTTGCCAAATTAATCGTTGCCGGCAATTCTAGTTTGACTGCTTGTGGCAATAAGACATAGCGGAATAACTGCAGGCGACTTAACCCTAATGCTAAACCGGATTCTTTCTGCGATACTGGTACCGATTCAATTGCTCCGCGCACGATATCACTAAATTCTGCGGCAACCCACAAGGCAAATGCCAAAACAGCCATCCAGCTCGCCGGCCAGTTGATGTGCAGCTGCCGCGGCAGGATGTAATAGACTAAATACAGCAAGACAATTGTTGGTACAATCCGGAAAAATTCAAGGTAGAGCCGTAAGATAAAACGGACAAACTTATTAGGCAGCGTCCTTAGAACACCAAAAATAGTTCCTAAGATTAAGCCCAAAACTAAGCTAACGGCCGCAATCCAGACAGAAGTCCACAATCCCTGCATAATCCGGGCAAAATTGTCCCCAGCAAAGAAAACATTAATCGCCGAATGTGCCATAACGAACTCTCCTTTCCAAATAATTGAGGAGCAAGATAACCGGAATTAAGATAATTGCATAGGCAATAACTAGCACCAACAAGTATTCGTTAGAACGGTAATACATCCCAATTAAATCTAGCGCCGTATTAGTCAATTCTGGAATTGCAATTACTGAGAAGATTGAAGTTTCCTTAATTAAAAAGATAATGTTCGCAGTCAAAGCCGGCATACTGAGTGCAAACCCTTGAGGGAAAACAACGTAGCGGGCTAACTGCAGCTTACTCATTCCTAGTGCCTTGCCGTTATCAATTTGATTAGCATTGACTCCCGTAAATCCGCCGGTAAAACCTTCTGCCATATAAGCGCCACCCAAGAAAATCAGCCCGATAATGCCACATGTCTCTGCCGACATTTTCAAACCAAAAACGGGAAACGCATAATATAAGAAAAATAATTGAATTAACAACGGCGTGTTCCGTGCCAATTCGACATAAGCTGTAAAAATTTGACACAGTATGGGGACCTTAAAATATTGCACTAAACTGCTAACTATACCGACAATAATCGAACCTACAATCCCGACTAGCGACAGCCAGAGAGTCAATTCAAAGGCTTTGCCGAAGACTGGTAAACTCTGAGAGATAATCTGCCAGCTCATCTTTTTCCCTCACTTCCTAACAAAAAAGGACCTGTCAATTACGCAAATTAACAGGTCCTTATTAAAAAACTGCGAATACATTTAAATTCGCAGCTTTCCAACTATTAACGATCATTAAAGCGAAATTAACTGCAAAAACAGACTGTGGCCATTGATTTTAGTTGAACATTCAGTGAGACAGTTTTGTAATTTTTGCATGATGTTAATTCCTTTCTTACTTATTATCTGTAAGTATCTTATATGCTAAACTTGTACTTACTTTTTGTCAATTGTTTAGTCTTACTTCAGCGAACAACTTTGCGCTAGAACGAAAAAACCACAGCTTCCTATGAGTTGTGGTTTTAATTTCTACTATTATGAATTTATTCTTGTTTATTTAATTAGATAAATTCTGTTACGGCAGCGGCAACCAAAATAATGATTAAGCCGACAACCGTCACAGCCATTTCCTTCTTCGTCTTTTTCTGACCTAAGAACCAGATACCGGTTAAGGTAGCCAAAATAACCGAAGTCTGTGATAAGACAAAGCCAGTTGCCAAGCCGTTCATGTTAGGCTGGGCTGAAATCAAATAGGTTAATGCCGCAAAAGCAAAGAAGAACCCCGCAAAAATCTGCTTGTAGGAAACAAGTTCCGTAAAAGGATTCTCCCGTTTATCCTTAATAGCAACATAGATGCCATACACAATCCCCGTCAATAACATCCCAATCGCTTGCGGTAAAAAGGCATGTTGGCCATTAACGTGGGCAGCTTGCGGTGCAGCAGAATATGCCCAGTAACCAATCTCACCAAATAACAGCCAAAGCGTTGCCTTTTTAAGCAAACTTGATTTTTGCGCAGTCTTCTTTTCTGACCAAACTGTCATATAGGCGCCAAGAATGATTGCTACTAAGGCAATTGCTCCAACTATTTTAGCTGGGATTCCCGGCCAATCACCAAGGGCAATTACGCCCCATAATGAAGCACCTAGCAATTGGAAGGCTGTCGTAATTGGCATCGCCCGCGAAGAACCGACTAAACCAAAGGACATGAACGTCACAATCTGAGCACTTGCCCAGCCAATTCCAGAAACAATGGACAATAAGAGTGCCGTTCCAGCCGGTAATGTGTAGCCGCCTGCAATTGCATAGACCAAACCAAAGATAAAGGTCCCAAGCGTGGTACCTAAAATCTGGTTAGCAGGCTTGCCGCCGATTTTAGATGCGATTGTCGGGAACAGTCCCCAGCCAAGGAGCGGACCCAAACCAACTAATAATGCAGTAGTATTCAATTTTTTCTCCTAGCGTTAAAAGACAACGTTACTTTCAAGCAAAATATTCGCAAATGGCGTCATTTCACCGGTTCTGACAAAGGCCTTGCAATCCTTCAAGCTTTCTTTTAATTCCTCATGCGTAATAAATTCAATTGGCATCTCTGGCAGACGCTCCTTGATTTGCGCTAGCATTTCCGGATTTTCCGTTTTAATTTCACTAGCCAAAAAAATCCGCTGAATCCCCAATTCTTCAAGAACGTTGTTGAGCACGGCCATGAAGCTAGGAATCCCATTAGTGACAGCCAAGTCAATCTTTTCTGTACCCTTAGGAACCGGCGTGCCGGCATCACCAATTGCCAACTTGTCAAAATGCCCCATGGTGGCAATCACGCGCGATAAATCTGAATTAATCACTTTTGTCTTTTTCATTTCAATCCACTTTCTACTACAAAGTTACTTAACTTGATCGATTTCCTTCTTGTACGGAATTGACGGCTGGGCACCATAGCGCTGCACCGTTAACGACGACGCTTTGTTAGCAAACACAATTGCCTCACGCAAATTAGAAAAGTCTGGCTTTAACAAACTCGACATCGCA
Organism: Lactobacillus sp. ESL0703; assembly: GCF_029433435.1. NCBI lineage: Bacteria > Bacillati > Bacillota > Bacilli > Lactobacillales > Lactobacillaceae > Lactobacillus > Lactobacillus sp. ESL0703. The sequence continues at coordinate 368,041 of NZ_JAQTIB010000002.1, read as the reverse complement.
CCAATAAAGGTATCGCCGGCAGCAGTTGTATCAACAGCCTTAACTTTAAAAGCAGGAACCAGTTCGCTCTGCCCATTAAAGTCATAAAAAGCACCCTTGGAACCAATCGTAATAATTACTGCAGCTATTCCAAGGTCATGTAACTTAGCAGCAGCCTGCTTGGCGCTAAGTTCATCCGTAACATGAACCCCAGTAATCGTTTCAGCTTCAGTTTCATTTGGTGCAATCATATCCGTCAATTGCAGCAATTCTCTTGGGATTTCAGTCATTGCTGGTGCCGGATTCAAAATTGTTTTAATTCCGTGAGCGCGAGCAATCTCAAAGCCCTTAATTGTTGCCGCAATTGGCGTTTCAAATTGAGCAATCACAAAATCACTGTCTGAAATCAATGCACTCTTTTGCGCAATGTCATCAGCACCAAAGGCATAATTGGCACCAGCATAAATCGTAATTGAGTTCTGACCTTCATCGTCAATCGAAATAAAGGCTTGACCCGTTGACTCATTCTCAATTGTCGCAATTCCAGAAACATCAATGCCTTCTTCTTTAAGCAAATTCAGCATTTCTGTTCCCGGTGCATCAGCGCCAACGGCACCAATAAAGCGGGTCGCACAACCAGACCGTGCTGCCGCAACCGCTTGGTTAGCACCCTTACCTCCAGCAGCAGAATAGTGTTCCTTTGCATGGATTGTTTCGCCCGGCTTAACCATTCGCTCAACCCGCAAGTTGGTATCCAGGTTAATACTGCCGATAACCGTAACCTTATTCATCTTTCTCTCCTCTATAAACTGCCAAAGCCTTTCGGCTAATTAGTCTCCATCCAAATAATAGCATACTTGTAATTGCTTTCAAACATGCTAAATATATTTATAAACATGTTTATGAACCGCAATCTTAGTCTTTTGCGTTAATTTAACCTATAATGTTGAAGTTATTTTAAATTATTAAGGACTTGATTATGAAAAGACAACTCACATTATTCGCCGCATTAGCTACGGTCATGGGAACCATGATTGGCGGCGGAGCTTTTTTCAAAATTGCTAGTGTTTCCGCATTGACCCATAATGCTTGGCTGAGTATCCTTGTTTGGCCGCTGGCTGGGTTCATCACCCTAATGGCTGGGCTAAGTGTTGCCGAACTTGCCGCTATTTTTCCCGAAGACGGTGGACCGGTCAAATACTTGCAAGAAATTTACGGACCCAAGATTGCCTTTCTCTTTGGTTGGTCACTAATCATCATTTACTATCCAGCTAATATTGCCGCCCTTTCAATTGTCTTTGCAACGCAATTAAAGCAAATTCCCAGCTTTAGCAATTTTTCTACTACTGGTGTGGCACTTGTTGTTATGGCGACTATCCTGCTGGTTAATTGGCTCGGCTCTAAACTAAGCAGTGAGGTACAAAAGCTGGCATTAATTATCAAGTTGTTGCCGATTGCCGCAATCATTATCTTTGCCGTGTTCAGCGGCAGTCCTAACCAATTAGCTAGTGCACCATTGCCCCACCTTAACTCTGCTAACGGCGCTGCCTTCGGCCAAGCTCTATTGGCGGTTCTTTTTGCTTATGACGGCTGGCTCAGTATTGGTAATTTAGCCGGCGAAATTAAAAATCCGGCAAAGACCTTATCGCGGGCCATTACTTGGGGCGTCTTCGGTGTTACCATCATTTATACTCTGCTCAATTGGGGTTATCTTAGAATTACTCCGTGGTCTAAAATTGTAGGTAATCAAGGAGCTGCACTGCTTACTGCTCAGCGATTATTTGGTAATTTTGGTGGACTAATTATCAGTATTGGCATCCTAGTATCGGTCTTTGGCGCCATTAACGGCCACCTCATGGTCGGCTCCAGAATGCCTTATACCTTAGGTAAACAAAATAAATTACCAGCCGCAAATTTTTTCGCTAAATTAAATCGTAAAACCATCGTTCCAACTAACAGCATGCTTTTTGAATGTGCAATCGCGGCAATCATGATTTTTTCTGGTACCTTCGACAGCTTAACCGATATGCTAGTCTATGTTTCGTGGATTTTTTCAATTCTATTATTTGTTGGTGTCTTCGTTCTGCGCCAAAAGGAGCCCGAGTTAATGAGACCATACAAAGTGCCCCTCTTCCCGTGGCCGCCAATTCTCGCTATTATCGGCGCCTTGTTTATCGTGATTAACACAACCCTAACTCAGCCCGTTTTGTCAGTTATCGGTATCTTGCTAACATTAACTGGCTGGCCAGTGTATTTGTGGGTAGAGAAAAAATAAAATCAAATAAAAAGGCTAAAAACATGAAGTTTTTAGCCTTTTTTTACTATTTAATAATGATACTTTCATCGCTAGATTCAGCCTTAATTGTTCCTACTGGCTTAGCTACTTTCTTAGTAAAACTAGTATAGTTAGTGAAATTACGACGAATTCTCTTACCACGGAAAGTTATCCAACCTTCTCTTGGCGCAACTAAATCATAGTTAACATTTGTTGGACTGTGTTTTATCATTAATGAACTCTGTTTAAGATTATTTTTACCAATAAATTTGTCACGAGACATGTGCAAACCTCCATCTTTGATAGAGACTTTCGTTGTGTCAAGCTGACTGTTATTTATTGTGACATCACCTTCATTAGCATAAATTTTACCATGATGAAATTCTGATGAATAAGCTTCAAAGCCACCAATGGCATGAATCATTATTTGCTTTTTTGCAACTAACTTATTTATTTCTAGCATACCTGAACCTGAGCTAATATTACTCTTATCAAAAGTACAATTATCAATATCCATATCAGACATATCAGTACTAATTTGTGCTTGTTTTACTTGCAAATTATGCAGCTGTAAGTCATCTTGTTCATTGTAATCAGCAATACCAACTACTAATTTTTGCAAATTTAAATCCGCGACTTTTAAGCTTCCTTGCGTATTATTGTCCTCAATCTTAGTTAACGCTGTCTTAGTTGGTACCGTAATCTCAACTTCTGGACGTTGCTTATAAAACTTCCAATCAATAGTAATTGGATAGGTTTGGTGCCGTTGACCTATTACTATTTTATCCTTTACTTTGCTAACAACAAGTGAATGTTCTTTAGTATCAATCACCTTAATTTGATACTTATTGCCGCGATGAATCCGATAATCGACTTCACCAGTATTTAGTTCAACCTGACTAAATTTCTTGTAAGGCAAAGTCCGCTCATGTGAAAAGGTTTTGGCATCAAGTACCTGAAAGTTAGTCAAATCCGTCCCAACGACTGGCTGCAAACCACCATTAATATAACCAGCAATTGTTAAAATTAAACCAATTATTAAAGTTGCAGCTCCTATTTTATAAAATCGTTTCATCATTTGGCCTCCTTATCAGTTTTAGTTTGGTAGTAACGCTTCTTAAAGATTTTTTTACCCAAAAAGCGTGCAAATTGTGCACATTTGGCAGCTAAAAAACGAACAGTTTGGATAATCGCTGGGACGATAAACAGGCAAATACTGAAAATTATTAGGCCAGCACCCAAATAAAAGCAGCCTGCAGCCCAAGAACTCGCAAATAGCAAGTTCAAGCCAATAACAATTCCAACCACACCACCGACCAAAAGACCTAGAGCCAAACCAATGAAGCCAAGCAGAATTCCAAGAAAGGCACAGAATAAGCCAAGAAAAATTGCAGTTAATGTAATTCCAATAATTATTCCCGTAGGAATTGCACAAATACCAACAAAAATCCGCCAAATTGTGTGCAGGCTTTGTGAAGAAGATGCAGTATCTTCAGTCGCAGCAGTTGTCCCAGTTTCAGGCTGATCGTTAATTACGTAATCAGCCACAATTTTACGTGCTAATTGTTGTGGCGTGCCTAATTCTTTTTCAATTGCAGCCCGATTTTGAAAATCACCATCTAACAAAAACTCACGGTAAAATTCCAACACATCATTGCGATCTCCAAGAGGCAAGGATGACAAATTTTCTTCTACTTCCAAAATGTAGTCATTAATTATTTGTTCCATTTTTCTCTCCCAATATTTGATTAACCTTCGTGCTAAAGTTTAGCCATTCTTCTTGCACAGCTGCTAACAAGGTCAAGCCAGTTTCCGTCAACTGATAGTAGCGGCGATTACGGCCCTGATATGGCTGATCGTAAGTTGTTAGATAGCCGTTCTTCTTTAGTCGTCTTAACACAGGATAGATTGTTGACTCAGAGATATCGAAAGTTCCTTGAACCTTCTGCGTCAACGCATAACCATACAGGTCTTCATCTTTTAAAAACGCAAGAACAGCACCATCAAGTAGTCGTGTTGGTATTTGAATTGCCATATTGTTTCTCCTCTCTATATTATATTTCATATAATATTATCGTAAATTAAAAAAGTCAACAGATATTTAAATAAGTTGGCTTTTTTCTCAATAAAAATGTTTAGATTACAACAAATAAGCCACTAATGAACTAAATTTCATTAGTGGCTTTATCTATTTAAATATTATTCCCATTCAATCGTTGAAGGTGGCTTACTCGTGACATCATAGATCACGCGGTTAATATTCGGCACTTCATCAACAATGCGGGTGGAAATCTTCTGTAAGACATCCCACGGCAGATGGGCAAAATCCGCGGTCATGCCATCAATTGAAGTTACTGCCCTAATCCCAATTGTATAGTCATAAGTTCGCCCATCACCCATTACACCAACGGACTTAATCCCTGGCAGAACAGTAAAGTATTGCCAGACCTTTTCTTGCAGTCCAGCTTTTTTAATTTCATCCCGCAAAATGGCGTCACTCTCGCGTACCAACGTCAGCTTATCTTCAGTTACTTCACCCAAAACGCGAATCCCAAGTCCTGGACCCGGAAATGGCTGCCGCCAAACTAGATCATGCGGGATACCTAATTTTTCACCTAATTCACGCACCTCGTCCTTAAATAACTTGCGCAAAGGCTCGATTAATTTAAAGTGCATATCTTCCGGCAATCCGCCGACATTATGGTGTGACTTTATTGTTTGTGCAGTGTTAGTTCCACTCTCAATCACATCAGTGTAGAGTGTGCCTTGAGCCAAAAAGTCAGCATCAGGGATTTTTTGTGCCTCTTCATTAAAGACTTCGATGAACTCCTTACCGATAATTTTGCGCTTTTGTTCAGGATCCGTAACACCCTGGAGCTTATTTAAGAAGCGGTCTTTAGCGTTAACGCGGACGATATTCACACCTAAGTCGCGGCTAAGAGCTGCCATCACCTCGTCACCCTCATTTTTGCGTAACATACCATGATCTACAAAAATTGCGGTCATTTGATCGCCGATTGCCTTGTGGAGTAGCGTCGCGGTCACGCTAGAATCAACACCGCCAGACAGTCCCAGAATTACTTTTTTATCGCCAACTTCCGCACGAATATCGGCAATTTTCAATTCAATAAAGTCAGTCATTGACCAATCAGCTTTAGCTCCGCAAACCTTGAAGGCAAAGTTTTTCAAAATATCAAGGCCATACTGCGTGTTGCGCACCTCAGCATGGAACTGAATACCGTAAAATTTAGCCGAATTGTTGGCAATTGCGGAGATTGGGCAATTCTTACTTGAAGCTACTGTTGTGAAGCCATCCGGCGCCTGTGTAACCAAGTCACCGTGGCTCATCCAAACATACTCATCTTCTGGCAGGTCACTAAACAAAACGGCACTTGGGTCCTCAACCTTGATGTCAGCGCGGCCATATTCAGAATTATTCGCCGGCTCAACCTTGCCGCCCAAGTAGTACGACATCAGCTGCATCCCGTAACAAATTCCCAAGATAGGAATCCCCAACTTGAAAATTTCAGGATCAACTTTTAGCGCGTCTTCAGCGTAAATACTGTTTGGCCCACCAGAAAAAATAATCCCCTTAGGATTAATCTTTTTAATCTCTGCCATACTAATATCATGTGGCAATAATTCTGAATAAATACCAAAATCACGCAGCCGGCGCGTTATTAATTGATTATATTGACTGCCAAAATCTAAAACAATAATTTCATCAAAGTCACTGATTTTTTTCTTCACGGCCATCCCCAAATCCTTTGTAAAGCTATACTGTAAATTAGTTAAACCATACTAGGAATTATGATTGCGGTCAACCATTTTCTTCCCAAAATATTTTTAAAAGCGAATTATATCCTATATATGCAAAAAATAATTCGTTTTTAAAATAAAGTTTATTCTTGCATGCCCTGCCTAACTCTGTTAGAATTCATTCAATACATAAATATTAATCTATATATTGTCGTAATCAGGTCGACAGTTTCTACTCAGAACCAAAATTCTGAACTATGGATTAAGCAGCAACTTTTAGCGGTCACACTGACCCCTTTTAGGGACCTCTTTTACCATAGTTTTGGTAGAAGCGGCCCCTATTTTTTTCAAGGAGGAAAACGTGAAGTTACTAGAAGATCGCATTAGACGTGATGGTGAAGTTTTACCCGGAAATGTCCTGAAAATTAACTCGTTCTTGAATCATCAAGTTGATCCAGAATTGATGATTGCCTGCGGGCAGGAATTTGCCCGCCGCTTTCAAGATAGTGGCATTACCAAGGTCTTAACTTGTGAGGCTTCTGGCATTGCACCCGGCATTATGGCGGCATTCGAATTACGCGTGCCCATGATTTTTGCCCGCAAGAAAAAGCCATCAACACTTAATGATGCGGTCTACTGGGCCGACGTTTTTTCTTATACCAAAAAGGTCACCAACAAAATCTGTGTTGAACAAAAATTCCTGCATGAAGATGACACGCTACTAATTATCGACGACTTTTTAGCTCATGGTGAGGCTGTTAAAGGCATGATTAATATTGCCGAGCAGGCTCACGCCAAAATTGCCGGCGTTGGTGTTGTCGTTGCCAAAACTTTCCAAGGCGGTAGTGATTGGATTAATGACCACAATTATCGCTTAGAAACTCTGGCAAATATCACTAGCTTAGCTGATGGCAAAGTTCACTTTGCAGGTGAAGAATAATGCCCAAACAAGAAGTTAGTCACCAAAAAGCTGCAGTACTTGGTCTCCAGCATCTCTTAGCCATGTATTCCGGCGCCGTAGCCGTGCCATTATTAATCGGCAGTGCATTAAAATTCAATGCCGGACAGATGACTTATCTTGTTTCCATCGATATTTTTATGTGTGGTCTCGCCACACTCCTGCAATTAATAAGCAACAAGTTTTTTGGTATTGGCTTTCCCGTTATTTTGGGGTGTGCCGTTCAAGCCGTTGCTCCTTTGCAAATGATTGGCAAAAAATTCTCAATCAATGATATGTATGGCGCAATTATTGCCGCTGGGATTTTTGTTATTCTAATTGCTGGTATCTTTGCCAAAATCAAGAAATTTTTCCCGCCAGTCGTCACGGGCACGTTAATTACAACAATTGGTCTAACCCTAATCCCTGTTGCTATTCAAAACATGGGCGGGGGCAATAGCAGCGCCAAAAATTTCGGCAGTGGTCAGAATTTGCTTTTAGCATTTGTGACCTTGGTGGTTATTTTAGCCTTAGAAATTTGGGCAAAAGGATTTTTACATTCAATTTCCGTATTAGTCGGGTTAATTGTCGGTACGATACTTGCGGCCTGCATGGGACTAGTTTCCTTTGAACCCGTTTTGCAAGCTTCATGGTTCCACTTGCCGCAATTATTTTACTTCGGTGTGCCGCACTTTGAATGGTCATCAAGCCTGACGATGATTATCATCGCGCTGGTTTCTATGGTCGAATCCACTGGCGTCTTCTTTGCGACCGGCGATTTAATCCACCATAACGTCAGCGAAGAAGACCTCAAAAAGGGTTATCGTGCTGAAGGATTAGCGCAAATCTTTGGCGGTTTATTTAACGCCTTTCCATACACTACTTTTTCGCAAAATGTTGGTCTGTTGCAACTATCGGGAATTAAGACCAAACGGCCAATTTATTGGGCTGCAGGATTATTAATGGCAATGGGTCTGCTGCCGAAAATTGGCGCGCTTGTTACTATTATCCCCACTCCCGTTTTAGGTGGTGCGATGCTTGTGATGTTCACCATGATTGCCGTTCAGGGCATGAAAACTTTAACTAAGGTTGATTTGAACAACAATAACAACGTTTTAATTATTGCCATCTCAATTGGCTTAGGTCTCGGGGTTACCATTTACCCGCAGATTTTCCAGAATTTGCCGGCAACTATCCAATTATTCCTATCCAACGGAATTGTGATTACCAGTCTATCAGCAACTATTCTTAACTTGCTGCTTAAGGGAAAAGCTGCCAAACAATAATCTTCTATATATAAGTAAATTTTCTTTTCTTAGAAAATACTTACCTGCACCCAAAAAGGAGCTACTTCAAATTGAAGTGGCTCCTTTTATTTGCTATACACTATTTATTTTTAATTATATTATTTGTTATAATTAATTGTCACTGCCAGCCCTCCTGTATTACCAGAAGGGAGGTGAGAAAATGAATTCATTTTTCATGGCTTTTGTGGTTGCTTTTATTCAAAAATTGGCCACATGGTCTTTTGAAGAAATAATAAAGTTAATATCACACTTTATTCGCAACCATGGTGGTGACAAGAAGTGATATATCTGCTCTTAAGTAGCAAAAAAGCATTACTAACTTCTACTTAGTAATGCTTTTTATTTTGCTTTGAGAAAACAAATTCATTTTTCTGGTACGCTTTTATTTTAGCACAGATTACTTAAGTTGTTAACATTATCGTTATTTGCAAGACTTCCCAGATTTTAACTACCTGCACTTTTTATTTACTATACACTATTTATTTTATATTATATTATTTGTTATAATTAATTATCACTGCCAACCCTCCTGTCTCACCAGGAAGGGAGGTGAGAAAATGAACTGGTCTATTAAAGCGTTTGTGATTGCACTTATTCAAAAATTGGCCATATGGTCTTTTGAAGAGATAATAAAGTTAATATCACGCTTTATTCGCAATCATGGCAGTGGTCAAAAGTGATAGTGTTATTCTTTCTGAATAACAAAAAAGCATTACTAAGTAGAAGTTAGTAATGCTTTTATTTTTGAGAAAATGTACTGGTTTATTCTCGCGTATCTATATTCTAGCACAGATTTGCTTAAGTTGTTAACATTATTGTTATTTGCAAAATTTTCTAGATTTTAACTACCTGCACCTTTTATTTACTATACGCTATTTATTTCCTGTTACATTATTTGTTATAATTAATTGTCACTGTCAACCCTCCTGTTTCACCAGGAAGGGAGGTGAGATAATGATCTGGCTTATTAAGGTTTTCGTGATTGCTCTTGTTCAAAAATTGGCTGTATGGTCTTTTGAACAAATACTAAGGTTAATATCACACTTTATTCGCAATCATGGCAGTGACCATAAGTGATAGTGTTATTCTTTCTGAATAACAAAAAAGCATTACTAAGTAACAGTTAGTAATGCTTTTATTTTTGAGAAAATGATCTGGATCTCTCTAGGTTTTCCTTATTTTAACACAAATTTGCTTAAGTTGTTAATAGACACATCAAATTTTCATTAGCATCTGTTGTCTAATTAATACCTTCTTTGCTTACAAAATAACACTAATTATTAATTTGAACTTATTTAGATTGCCAGATAGCCCTTACTTTTAATACAATAGTAGGTAAAGCAAACAGAAAGGATTTATTTATGAAACAAACAGAATGTACCACAATTTTAGTTGGTAAAGATGCTTCACTCGATGGCTCAACCATGATCGCACGTAGCGAAGATGGTGGCAGAACCATTATCCCTGAAGGATTCGAAGTTATTACACCAGACAAGCAACCTAAGCACTACGAAAGTGTCATCAGCCACCAAAAGATTGACGATGAAGACCTATTGGCTAACCCGTTACGTTACACCAGTGCTCCTGATGTCTCTGGCGAAAGCGGTATTTGGGCAGCTGCCGGAATTAATTCTGACAACGTTGCTATGACTGCTACTGAAACAATTACTACCAATTCCCGAATTCAAGGAATTGACCCATTAACTGCAGAAGGCGGCCTTGGTGAAGAAGACTTTGTCACTTTGACATTACCATATTTGCATTCAGCACTTGATGGTGTTAAGCGTGTCAGCTACTTACTTGAAAAATACGGCACTTACGAAATGAACGGTATGGCTTTTGCCGACAAGGATGAGATCTGGTACCTAGAAACTATCGGCGGCCACCACTGGATCGCACGGCGGATTCCAGACGATGCTTACGTAATTGCACCTAACCGCTTAAACATTGACGAATTTCACTTTGGTCAAGAAGGCTTCATGGCCTCAAACGATTTAGAAGATTTAATCGCTGAATACCACTTGAACCCTGACCGTGAAGGCTACAACATGCGTCACATCTTTGGCAGCTCAACTATTAAGGATGCCCATTATAACAACCCACGTGCATGGTTTGTTCACAACTACTTTGATCCTGAATTTGGCGGCAAGCCAAGCGACCAAGACCAACCATTCATCTGTCATGCTAACCGCAAGATTAGTATCGAAGATATTGAATGGGTTGAAAGTTCTCACTACCAAGATACACCTTACGACCCTTATGGCACTGGAACAGATGCCGAAAAGAAAACTTTCCGGTCAATCGCACTTAACCGTAACTTTGAAACCCATATTTTGCAAGTCAGAAATGATGTTCCTGCAGAAATTGCGGGTGTCCAATGGCTTGCCTTTGGACCAAACAGCTTCAACTGCATGGTGCCATTCTACACTAACATTTCAACCACTCCTGCTAGCTACCAAACTGGTGCTAAGTTCGACTTAAACAAGATTTTCTGGTTGAACAAGTTAACTGCACAACTCGGCGATACTAACTTTAAAGTTTACGGCGAATTGGAAACTGACTTTGAACAAAAATCGCAGTCTGAATGTCACATGATCCAACATGAAACTGACAAGAAAGCCAAAGATTTATCCGGTCAAGAATTAACTGACTTATTAGATCAAGCTAACCAAAAGATGGCTGACCAAGTGTACAACAACACGATTGAACTCCTTGGCAACATGGTTGACGAGGGGCACAGTCTAATGACTTTGAAGTATGACTTACTTGACTAATTATTTAACAATTTAACAGGCAGCAGAGTAATTACTCTGCTGTTTTTTGAACAAAAAAGCTTGAAGCAAATTGCTTCAAGCTCTTTTGATTAACTTATTTTTCTGGTACATCTTGAATGGTGACATCAGCACCAAGCAAGCGAAGTTTTTCCTGAACACGGTCATAACCACGTAAGATATTGCCCGCATTATTAATAACGGTCGTTCCGTCAGCCATCAAGCCAGCAATCATCAGGCAAGCGCCAGCGCGAATTTCGCCAGCGGCTACTGTTGCCCCATGCAGCTGCTTAGTTGGATGAACTAAAATAATATCATCCTCGGCTTTAATATCTGCACCCATCTTGCGCAATTGCTCGATGTGACCAATCCGTTTAGGATAAATGCGGTCGATAATGACACCCTCACCATTTTTAGCTGTTAATAAGAGCGGCGTTACCGGCTGCTGCAAATCTGTTGCAAATCCCGGATAAGCTGCCGTCTTAATCTGCGTCATTCTGAGTTCGCCAGCTGGATAAACAAACAGTGAATCTTCATCTGCATCGATGACTACGCCCATTTCTTCAACCTTAGCCAGGTATGAATCAAGGTGTTCTTCAATAATATTATGGATACGAATACCATTACCCATACAACCGGCTAATGATATGTAAGTGCCAGCCTCAATTCGGTCGGGAATAATTGTGTGCGGCGTTTGCGCACGCAATTGCTCTACTCCTTCAATCCGAATCGTGTCAGTCCCAGCACCGCGAATAATGGCCCCCATATTATTGAGAAAAGTTGCTAAATCAATAATTTCCGGTTCTTTAGCAGCATTATCAATTACTGTTTGACCATGCGCAGTTACGCTAGCCATAATAATATTCATCGTTGCCCCCACTGATGGCATCTTCAGGTGAATTGTTGCACCATGAAGGCCATTTTCGGGAGATTTAATTGTTATTTGATCGTTTTCATTTTTTACACATGCGCCTAAGGCTTCAAAGCCCTTAATATGCTGGTCGATGGGACGCGGCCCAATATCATCCCCACCGGGAAAGCCCACAACAGCCTTACCAAAACGGCCAAGCAACGCGCCCATAAAATAATATGAAGCGCGCAAGCTTTTGATTTTACCGCTTGGTAATGGGCTCATCTTAATGTTCACTGGGTTAATGTGCAATGTTGTTTCGTTAAAATCACTCTCAACATCCATTTCACTCAATAAATCCATTAAGTTGTCAACGTCAGCAATCCTTGGAACACCTTCCAAAGTTACCGGAGTACGCGACAAAATCGATGCTGGAATTAGTGCGACAGTTGAGTTTTTAGCGCCACCAATCCAGACATCACCCTGCAGGGGCTTTCCACCATGAATTATCATTTGCTTCATTGGCGAAAAAATCCTTTTCTATTTTCGATTAATCATAATAATGTTAAAGGAATTTTACAGAAAAAACAAGAGAAGACCTCTGTCTTCTCTGTTCAAAAATCAGATTTTTGTATTATTCAAACCGATTAAAATTTTTCTGCTGGCAAACCACTGGCAGCACCAATGAATGCTTGGTAAAGTCCTTCAGGTCTTTGTGGTCTACTCAAAAATTCTGGGTGGTATTGAGCAGCAACAAAGAACTTGTTCTTAGTAATTTCAACAACTTCAACCAAATGATTATCAGGTGAAACACCAGCAATCGTCATACCGGCCTTTTCAAAGGCATCACGATATTCGTTGTTAAATTCGTAACGGTGACGGTGACGTTCTTGGATGACATCTTGATTGTCGTAAGCAGCAGCAGTCTTAGTACCCTTCTTCAAGGCAGCTGGATACAGACCTAAACGCAATGTTCCACCAATGTTTTCTTCATCGCGCTTGTCAGCCATAATGTCAATCACGTTATGTTTGCCGTCAGGAGTTACTTCACCAGTATTAGCGTCCTTAATTCCTAAAACATTGCGGGCAAACTCAATTGTGGTTAATTGCATTCCTAGACAAACACCAAGGAATGGGATGTCATTTTCACGAGCATACTTAATTGCCGTAATCATTCCTTCATAACCGCGGCTGCCAAAGCCACCAGGAACAATTAAACCGTCTGAATCTTTCATGAAGTCAGCAATGTTATCTTCAGTTACATCTTCAGCTTGAACCTTGTCAACTTCAATCTTAGTGTTGTACAGGTAACCAGCATGTTGCAAAGCATCAGTAACTGAAATATAAGCATCTTCAAGTTCAACGTACTTACCAACTAATGTAATCTTAGTTGTGTACTTCAAATTCTTAGCACGTTCGTCGAGCTTCTTCCATTCTTCCATATCAGCTTCTTGCTTAGGGCTGTCTAAATGTAAGAAGTCACATACCTTTTGGTCCATGCCTTGCTTTTGGAAATCAAGCGGCAAGTCAAATAATGAAGGTGCATTAATTGATTCGATAATCCGGTCAACTGGAACATCAGTAAAGTTGGAAATCTTGTCCTTGTGTTCTTGATCAATTGGCATTTCAGCACGTAAAACCAACATGTTAGGTTGAATCCCAATACTGCGCAATTCAGCTACTGAATGTTGAGTTGGCTTAGTCTTCATTTCCTTAGCAGCATGTAAGTATGGTACTAATGTACAGTGAATGTACATGACATTGTCTTCGCCAACTTCACGACGCATTTGACGAATTGCTTCCATGAATGGTGTTGACTCAATATCGCCAACTGTACCACCGATTTCAGAAATAACAACGTCAGAATCAGTTGTAATTCCGGCACGCATAATCTTTTCCTTAATCATGTCGGTAATATGTGGAATTACTTGAACTGTTGCACCATGGTAGTCACCACGACGTTCTTTTTCCAAAACTTCCTTGTAGATCTTACCAGTTGTAACGTTGGAATACTTGCTAGTGCGCACATCTACAATTCGTTCGTAGTGGCCTAAGTCAAGGTCGGCTTCTGTACCATCATCGGTAACAAAGACCTCACCGTGTTGGTATGGGTTCATTGTTCCCGGGTCAATATTGATGTAGGGATCGAATTTTTGCATGGTTACTTTCAAACCACGGTTCTTAAGCAGACGTCCGAGACTTGAAGCGGTTATTCCTTTACCAAGGGATGAAACAACGCCACCAGTAACGAAGATATATTTTGTCATTAGCCAAACTCCTTCTTAAATAATATCCAGAAAAATAATTAATAAATAAAAAAGCTCCCAACAAAGGGAGCATAAACGCACATAAGGTGCCCAAATAAAATACTATCTATTTTGACCAGAGAAGTCAAGAAAATTATTCTTCTTCCTCGTCTTCATCTTCATCATCGTCAAGTTCTGACAATTGACCTTCAATGCCATCTGGCAATTCTTCTTCCTCGTCATCAGTTGTGGTGCCGAAGTCTTCGTCGTCATCACCAAAGTCGTCAGTATCATCAGCGGCAGTGGCATCTAAGTCTTCGTCTTCTGGATCATCGTTATCGTAGTCAATAATATCATCGCTACCAGTTGCGCTAGCCAAGAAGGCGTTAACCTTTTTATGGTGTGAACGAGTATCTTCCTCGTCCTCATCTTCTGGGTGGTTAACCTCTTCATCAACAGATTCGTATGGGAACCATGATCTTAATGCCCAAACATTCTCACCCATTGAGATGAATTCACCATTAGTGTTCATATCCGTATAAAATTGCGGCAGACGTTCACGAATTTCTTCGTCACTTTCACCTAAGAATTTTTGTACGGCATTTACTATATCGGCAAAAGCCATTCTCTTATTATTATCTTCTAAAATTGCGCGAGCAACTTCAATCATTGATAGTTCGTTACGATTTTTGTCTTTAAAGTCGTTTAATCCCACAATTGCATTCCTCTCTTTTACCAATCTTTATTATTTTACTAGGCGTTTAAGTAAAAATCAACGTGACAGTATAATTACCTACTAAGTATAGACCACTAAAGAGGTCATATTCAATTCGAAGTTCCTGGGAACCGTCATTTTTAGAGAAAAATTTAATTTGGTTGGTAGTACTGGTTAAGTCCATCTGGTAACCCGCGGCAACATAGCGACAGGCTTGCTGCTCACCCAAGCGAAAATGCAGCTGCGAATAATTCTGCTCGTCAGGTTGCCGGCGGATAATCACATCGCCGGTCTTAATCAAGATTTTAACCGGAATCTTGTCATCTTCAAGATAAGAGACTCTGGTAATTGCACCATCTTGCCTCAGTTCACCCACTGCTTTTTTAGTAAATGATTCTGTCTCCTGCTCCTGCCTAATTGTACTTGTAAACGTCACCGCTACTTTAGCCATCCTGCTAAAACCCCATCTATTCTTAAAACATCGCCTAATTTTTGCTATAATTTAGTCAGTTAAAACTATTCTAAACGATATTTACCCAAAAATTAATAGTCAAGCTTGAGGAATTTTGTGATGGCAGAATTTAGTAGTAAAAAATTAGCCAAAGAAGTGGTACTGCGTGACCCCGTCCACGGTTATATCCACATTGAAGACCAGGTTATTCTTGACCTGTTAAAAACCAAAGAATTTCAGCGCATGCGGCGAATTAAGCAGCTGGGACCCACGGCATTTGTCTTCCCGGGAGCAACGCATACTCGTTTTGAACACAATTTAGGCGTTTATGAATTAACCAGACGAATTTGTGACATTTTCGCTAAAAAATACCCTACTCAGCGCCCAGGAGACGGGCTATGGGACGATAATAATCGCCTGCTGGTAGAGTGTGCCGGCATGCTGCACGACATCGGTCACGGACCTTATTCGCATACTTTTGAGCACTTATTTGGCACTAACCACGAAAAGATCGGCCAAAAGATTATTACCGATCCTAATACCGAAATTAACCACGCCCTAAAGCAGGTTGCACCTAACTTTCCCGAACTAGTTGCTAGTGTCATTGCCAAGACTTACCCAAACCCACAAGTGGTGAAAATGATCTCTAGTCAAGCAGATGCCGACCGCATGGATTACCTTGAACGGGATGCCTACTTTACTGGTGTCACATACGGTGAATTTGACTTATCACGGATTTTGCAAGAAATCAGACCTTACCAAGACGGAATCTGTTTTACCGCGGGCGGGATGCATGCCGTTGAAGATTATATCGCCTCGCGTTATCAGATGTACCAGCAAGTTTACTTTCACCGGGTCGGTCGCTCAATGGAAGTCTTACTGCAACATCTGCTTGAGCGTGCTAAGACAATTTATCAACAGGGGCATTTGCAAGTAACGCCGAGTTTAGCCCACTTTTTAGCTGGCAGTTGGTCGCTTGATGATTATTTGAAATTAGATGACGGCGTAATGGAAACCAACTTCTCCATGTGGACTAAGTCTGGCGACCCCATCCTAGCTGATCTTGCTGGTCGCTACCTTTACCGCAAGCCGCTGGCAAGTGTCCGCATTAACCACGAAACTAAAAACCTGCTGCCAAAATTAAAGGACTTAATCAAGCAGGCAGGATTTGACCCGACTTATTACACAGCCACCAATTCCGCATTCGACGAACCCTATGATGCTTATAAGCCATCCGGCAAAAACGCCAATAGTCAAATTGAAATTATGCAGGATGACGGCCAGCTTATTGAATTATCGCAATTAAGTCCGCTGGTTCGGGCATTAAATGGCACTATCCAAGGTGATGAAAGGTTCTTCTTCCCGAAAACAATGCTGTCAGTTAGTGATGAACCCCAAATCTTTGATCCCTTATACGAACAATTTCAACGTTATATCAAAAACGGCGAGTTACGCTATTTAAGACGACCAAAAAGAACTACTGAATAAAAAACTGAGCTTTAATGGCTCAGTTTTTTTATTTGGTCACATCCACCCATTCACATGGCTGCGTGTATTCTTCTAATTCCGTTAACGTCAACTTAATTGCCGAATTGGGTAATCCAGCTGCCGGATATATCACGTCATGCTTTTTCAAACTTTCATCAAGGTAAACTTTAACTCCTGGCTTAAGTGCAAACGGACAAACGCCACCAGCTGGGTGACCGATTGCCTCCTCTAATTCATCAAATTTAATCATCTTCGCCTTCTGACCAAAGGCAGCCTTATATTTAGCATTAGCAATTCTGGCACCACCCTCAGTTACGACCACAATTGGTCCCGTTTTAAGCGTAAAGGCCATCGTCTTAGCAATCTGGTTAGGGTCGACATTTAAGACTGCCGCCGCTTCAGCAACAGTTGCCGTTGACTCTTCAAAAACATGGATGCGGTTCTCTAAATGGTACTTTTTAAAATAATTTACAACATTCTCATAGGACATTAATAATTGCCTCCTTGAATTATCTTAAATTATTATGAATTATTATTTAAAATAAGTAAAATAACTTTTTGAGGCAGCTAAGATAAATTTTAGATAAACAAAAACAGCCTGTCTCTAACTGCAAACAGGCTGTTTTAATTTTATTTATTTTCTTGGTATCTTGTATTAAACAAGGGACTCAGTGGTTCATGACGTTGAATACACTTAATAGCATCCCCCATCAATGGTCCAACTGAAACTAATAATGTCTTATCCAGTTTCTTTTCAACTGGTTGATTAATTGAATCAGTCAAAACCAAGTTCTTAATTGGTGAGTCATTCAATCGCTTGATAGCTGGTCCTGACAAAACAGCGTGAGTAGCACTAGCGTAAACTTCTGTTGCACCAGCATCAATCAATGCTTGCGCTGCTAAGGTAATAGTTCCCGCAGTATCAATCATATCGTCAATGATAATCGCACGCTTGCCCTTAACGTCACCGATAATGTTCATGACTTCAGCAACATTGGCACGTGGACGCCGCTTATCAACAATCGCAATCGGTGTACCCAAAAATTCAGCTAACTTCCGTGCTCGTGTAACACCACCGTGGTCAGGAGAAACAACAACTGCATCCTTCTCCAAGTGATTACTTAAGAAGTAATCAGCTAAAAGTGGTGCACCCATCAAATTATCAACCGGAATATCAAAGAAACCTTGAATTTGCGGTGCGTGCAGGTCAAGCGACAATACTCTTGTTGCCCCTGCTACTTGCAGCATATCAGCAACTAACTTAGCTGTAATTGGCTCCCGCGGCCGAGTTTTACGGTCTTGACGCGCATAACCATAGTAAGGCATAACGATATTGATCGTCTGTGCACTAGCCCGGCGAACGGCATCAATCATAATCAACAATTCCATCAAGTTATTATTGACTGGTGCACTCGTTGATTGAATCAAATAAACATCTTTGCCACGAACAGATTCATCAATATTAATTTGAATTTCACCATCGCTAAAACGTTGAACACTTGACTTACTGAGTGGTACACCAACGCGCTCAGCAATTTTTTCAGCAAGTGGAACATTCGAATTAAGGGCAAACAACATCATATTGTCTTTATAAGACATAATTTCCTCCGTAAAAACATGCTAACAACTTATTATTTTACCAAAAGTTGCCTGAAAAAGTGACTATCCATACTTTATTATTCAACTTTAATCCACAACATTCAAGTCTCTAAAATTAGAATAGCGCTTAATTGGGCAATTCTTATTATTTTTGCAGATATTAATTAATCACAATTTTCGCTAAAAAAAGCTTTATCCCTCCAGCTGAAGGATAAAACTTTTTTATTATTTATTTTGCAAAACTTGCCCAACATTACCATGATGCGCAGCTAATAATTTGGCTGCTCCAGCCTTATAAGTTCCTGTCTTAATCATGACAATTGCTAGAGCGACATTATTGTCTGTCTTCTTTAAAGCTGCCAAAGCTTCGTCAGTTGAAGCACCAGTAGTAATGTTAATAATCCGGCACGCACGATCAACCAGCTTAGAATTAGTCGGCTGCACGTCAATCATGACATTTTGGTAGACTTTGCCCTGCCGAATCATTACACCAGTTGACAGCATATTCAAAATCATCTTTTGCGCTGTCCCAGACTTCATCCGCGTTGACCCGGTAATAACCTCAGGACCAACAACTGCCTCAATGGTAATGTCAGCATGACGACCAATCACGGAATCAGGAACACAAGCAATCGCAACTCCAAGAGCACCAACTTGCTTGGCATAATCTAGGCAGCCAACCACATACGGCGTTCTGCCGCTGGCAGCTAACCCGATAACTGTATCAGCTGCCGTCAAATTTAGTTTGCGCAAATCCTGCTCACCAAGTTCAGATGAATCTTCAGCTCCCTCGACAGCATGATACATTGCTTCTTGACCGCCAGCAATTAAGCCAACAGCTCTTTCGGGCTTAATACCATAAGTTGGCACCAATTCAGCAGCATCTAAAACGCCAAGCCGGCCGCTAGTCCCCGCACCAACGTATACCAAGCGGCCACCACGCCCATAACGTTTAGCAGCCTCATCAATTGCCTTAGCAATTGGTTCAACTTGAGTTCCTACTGCTTCAGCAACTTTTTGGTCCTCACTATTGATCGTCTTCACCATCTCAATAGTTGACATCGTATCAATATGCATTGTTGCAGGATTACGTGTTTCGGTTACCAGATTCTTGATTTCCATAATTACCTACTTAGTTTTTACCGTAATAACATTTTGATCTGCACTAACCTTGCCAGGTGTAATGGCAGATATTTGTTCAACGTGATCCATATTGGTCACAATCGTCATCACAACGGGATCTTTACCAGCTGCCTTGACGGCTGCAATATCCATTTGTGCTAAAACAGTCCCGCGTTTAACAGTTTGCCCTTCTTTGACTTTGATTTCAAAAGGAGCACCCTTTAAGTCTACAGTATCTATTCCGAAATGTAACAAGATTTCCAAATCGCCAGCAGTTGTTGTCATTGTAATCGCATGTTTAGTAGCCATTACCGTAACAATTGTACCGTCAACTGGTGCTACAATCTTGCCATCTTCTGGGATAACAGCATAGCCGTCCCCAACCATTTTTTGTGAAAAAACATCATCGTTAACAGTAGTTAATTCTTCAAGTTCACCACTTACTGGGCTAACAAAGTTAACCGTTGCACTCTGAGATTGACTTACAACTGGCGTTTCTTTAACTGGTTCAACAAGTGAACCATCTTCATTTTTAGCAACCATCGCAGTCTTAGGAACACCGAAGAAGTAAGTCGCAATAAAACCACCAAGATAAGCGGCAAGAAGACCAATCACGTATTTTAACCACATGTTGTGGGCAATAAGTGGAATTAAGGCAACGCCTGAAGTTCCAATCGCAATTGCGCCAACATTGCCAAAGGCACCTAAGACGGCACCACCGATACCACCACCGATGCAGGCAGTAATGAATGGTCGTCCTAAAGGAAGTGAAACACCATAAATTAATGGCTCACCAACACCCAAGATTCCAACTGGCAAAGCACCCTTGATTAACTTAGTTAATTGCTTGTTCTTACGGCATTTAACCCATAGAGCAATAGCTGCACCAACTTGGCCGCCGCCAGCCATTGCCAAAATTGGCAGCAGCGGTGTGTAACCCATCTTTTGAATCATCTGTAAGTGAATTGGCGTTAGGATCTGGTGCAAGCCCAACATAACCATTGGCAAGAAAACCAATCCTAAAATGAAACCAGCAATTGGTCCACCAACTTTTAATACCCAGTTGATACTGCCAACTAATGAGTTAGAGATCCAACCGGCAATTGGCATGGTAATAAAAATGGTAAACAAGCCCATGATTAGTAATGTCAAAAACGGAGTGAAGATAATATCAACCGAATCGGCAATGTGGCGGTGGAAGTATTTTTCAACATAAGATAATAGCCACACTGACAGCAAAACACCGATAATTCCACCTTGTCCCGCGGCAAGAGGTTGTTTATCAAAGATGTTGGGAATTGTCACCGGCGGAATAATCCCTGGCAGCATTACAATCCCACCGATAATTCCACCAAGACCTGGTGTTGCGCCAAATTCTTTGGCAGCATTAATCCCAACAAAGATGTTTAGATAAGTAAATAAACCACTAGACAAAACACCTAACACGGTAATTGCCAATGTCCAGCATACCGGCAGCATCTTAGCTGTCAGCATATTCTTCATAATGCCCGATAAACCAGAAATCAGCCCAGCGCCGATAAATGCCGGAATTAGCGGAATAAAGATAGCCGAAATATGTTGCAGTGCAACACGCCACCACGTCTTCTTCAGACTTGCCTTATGGGCAGCATGAACTTCATTAGCCTTAGCCATGACATCGCTTTTGTCCTGTTCGTAAGAACTAACTTTGCTGGAAGTTGCATTTTGAGGAAACGGATCATTTTCCTTTACTCCTGCTGCATCAACCATGCTTTGTGCAACCTTAGTGTTAACTCCCGGTCCCAGAACAATCTCCAATGTTTCGCTTTTGACAACGCCGAGCACACCATCAATCTTCTTTAACCCAGCAAGATCGACCTTATTCATATCTCTAATCGCAATTCGAATTCGCGTCATACAATGATATAAGGTTGCGACATTCTCAATGCCACCAATATGAGCATATATTTCTTTACCCATTTCGGTATATTTATCTGAACTCATTTTTTGCCTCCCTATTAAATCAAAATCAGTATAAACTTATTTAGACCAATTTACAATTTTATTTTTCAATTGGTATATATCGGCAATCTATTGGATTATACCAGTTTCAAGAATTACTTGATTTTGAAAATTTTGCGGTAATTTTCTACCTCTTGGCTCGAAGTCTTGATAGCCTTTAAGCTGCGGGCAAAATCTCGACTAAAATGCAGATAAAACAGCACGTCAATTATATAAAATTGACCGGTAATTGAGTTGGTTGCCCCGACACGCACATCCGGCTCAATTGGCTTGCATGTCGTTAACGCTAACTTAGTTTTTTTGACCAAACTATTCTGCCCAAACATCGTTAACGAAATCGTAAAAATATTATTCTGATGAGCATAATCAGCCAAATAAATGCATTCTGGGGTTTCGCCAGAATTGGAAATTAACCACAAAGTATCCGCCTTAGTTGCATTGGCCAATTGCGCCAGCAAAACATTAATATCCTCTTCGTAAACCACGTTATAGCCAATGCGTGACCATTTTTGGTAAATATTCCTTGCAGCTAATGCAGACGCACCAACCCCAAAGACATAAATTGTCGCTGTCCTGAGTAAGCGGGCAACTACCCCTTGGCAAATGCCCTCCTGCAACAATTCCTTAGTGTGCTTCAAATTTTCAATTTCATTTTTCATCAACTTATTAGATATTTCAGTAAACGAATCATTAGCTGAAATATCCAGTTTTTCATCCGCATCCTGATCTTTTTGCCCCGCCAAATCAACCGAAATCATTACTTTCATTGCCGGATAAGATTCAATCTGCAAACTTTTCACTAGTCGCGAGACAGTTGCCGCACTGGTTCTAGAAGCTTGTGCCAGCTCATTGATGCTCATTTTGACGGCCTTTTTAGGATTTTGCAAAATATAATCAGCAATCTTTGCCTCAGAAGTTGTTAAATATCTGCGTGTAGCTTCCACCCGATTTTTAAAATTCATTTTTGTCCCCAATAATTCCCTAAATTCTATTTTAACAAGTTTCTTATGATTAAAGCGGTTAAAATAAAGAGTTATATTGCAATATATAAATACCAATCAAATATAGTTTTGAATGCGATTACATTATAAAACATCAAAAAATGCATTTCAACTTCAAATAATATTATTCGATAATTTTTTTCACAGCTTGAAAGTCTGTAATTCTATACTAAAATAGCAGTTTAGCCCGATCTATTAGCTAATTCTATTGATTTTCTGCTCAGACTTCTTATAAAAATCAAAAGTATACATTTTTATTTTCTACGGCAATTAAATTTTAGTTAGCGATTGCAAATAGCTATAAATTAGGAAATTATGCCAAAAATTAAAAAATAATAATTATATTTTCTTGTACACAATAAAAAGACTTTCAAATACAATCATCTATTAGTGTTATTTTATGATTTTCATTTATACAAAATTCCCTTGCTATTTTAAGCTTATCAATACATATATATTTAACTGATTTTGGTTTCTAATGTTATTTTGAAAAAATATGTACGTTTTAGTCCAAGAGAGTGCTACAATCTATGTTATGAGAGAAGTATTATGCGCAAGTAAAGACTTAATCTCTAGGTAAACTTTTTTATACAGTTTTTTCTAAGTGGAACTTTTAAAAACCCAACATATAATGGCATACGTATAATTTATACATTAATAATAACTTTGAGCACTTTTTATACTAGCTCATCCTTCCACTCTATTCTTTGAATAAATTTTTCCATGCTGTTTAAGAAAGTTTGCTGCTAAAAAAGTGCATTACCCCAATTTAGGTAATGCACCTTTTTATGCTTGATTAACTTTTTCAAAAATGATTGCCTGATTGGCATCAACTTGTGCTAGAAGCGGCAAATCAACCGCTATTACATGGCCTAAAACGTTTACCCGCTCGTCTGCTGGTAGATCGGTCTTGGTCACCTGTAATTCGCCTTGATAGCGCAAATAACGGCGATTATCGCAAGTAATTGTGCCTTGTGGCCGCGGCGCAACCTTAGACTGCGATTCCACGTCAAACAGCTGCCTTCTTCTGCCTTCAACTAAGCGAATAACATCCCGTGCGACATCAGGACGATTATGCCACTTTTGCGCCGTTAATTGCTCAGGAGCTTCAGTTACATGCAGAGTAATCGCACCATGCTTTAAATAATTAGTAAAACTGGTAATCGTGGCTGGTTTAAGACTAGGATCGCCAATAAAGACACGATCACAACCCAATTTTTGTAATTCTAATGTTGCAGCCAGTGGATTTTCATCACGTTGCTCTTCTAACGTTGGTAGACCAGCACCAATTGGACCACGCTTAAGATGATCGCCTGCGACAAAAGCCATCGTCTTCAGACCGTTTTGGTGCAGCCATGTGTTTTTTTCATTAAGCCACACGCGATCAAGTCCAGTTTCGGGACGCGGATAATAGTTGTGCCAAGCTTCAAGGTGGTCAAAATCAGCACCATGCTCGCGCAAAGAAGCAATATCTTGATTGCTAAGTGTACTGGCATTCAGTGCAAGCGGCATTTCCTTTGACAACTTAGCAACAACGCTAAAGTCAACACCATCGTCAATTCTTAATCCCGTTAAATTTAGTGCCTTGACCTGCGTGAGGTCTGCAATCGCCACACCTAATCTTGCTAAACCAACCTGTGACACATCTGCAATCACGTCAAGATCAAGATTACGGCACCACTTGGTTAACACATTTAGACGCTGCAGCACAATCTGCGCGTAGTCTTCTGGAATATGCAATGACGTAAAGACAGCCCCAAAACCGGCATTCCGCATTGCAATTAAGTAATTATAATCTTGAGCAGTCAAATCCTCGCCCAAGTAGATTGAAAAACCTATCATTTTTTCCTCTTTTTCAATACCAATGCTTATTTAGCCAATTAATCTTACCATATTTTTACGACAACAAAAAAGCACCATCAAAATTATGATAGTGCTTAATTTATTTTAGTTAATTATTTAGTAGTTGTTGCGTAATCTGCAATATTTAATGTTTGTTGGAAGCCATTAGCACCGGTAATCGTCAAAGTAGTATTGTTATTACTAAATTGTACGGCACTTGTGGCAACGTCATTAGTACTTGCAGCTAATTGAACAATTTGATTAGCTTCAGCGACTGTTAAATTATTCAAATCAGCGACTACTACCTTTTTACCATTAAGTGCACTCTTGGCAGCTGTCAATTTAGCCAAGGCATCCTTAACTTGACCAACTGTTGCAGTTTGTGAACTATTAATTTGGCTGGCAGATGCAGATGCAGTGTCATAAGCATCGCGTAAAGACTTAACGGATAACTTATAAGCGTCACTACTCTTAACTGTTGAATCTTGGTTCAAAGCAATTTGCAAGTCGCTCTTATCAGTGGCAGAAGCTACTGTAATTGCTTCTTGTGCAGCTTGCGGAGTGTTTACTGGTGTTAATTTGGCACCACTGATACCACTAACATCATCATCTTTGATGTAGCCATTCTTGTCGCTTTGCAAAGCATAGAACAATTCTGCCTTATTATCAGCGGCAACCCAAATATAACGTAATTCAGTTACGCGTGCAGTATGACCTTTAGGAAAAGTATTAGTTGCTTGGGCAACACCTTGGGCGTTGTAAACATGACTGTCACGACCCAAAGTAATTACAGTTGCATTATCATCAGCAGCAGGTTGACTGTTTTCTGGCTTTAATTGGCTGCCAGTAACTACACCAACATTGCTCTTCTTAACCCATTGGTCCTTACCAGGGTAATTACTGTCGTTAATCCGGTAGTAAAGCTTACTGCCAATGTATTTTAATTGGTCAACAGTAACTTGTTGACCCTTTTTGACCAATTTTTTAGCTGTATTGCCTTGACCATCATAAATATAAGCATTGCGGTTCAATGTGATTACCGTTGCGCCAGTCTGATTATTGTTGTCAGCTGGCTTAGATGGCTTTTGTTCAGGCTTGCTGTTAACTGGCTTTAATTCAGCAGAAGTCGATGCTACATTGCTTGACTTGATGAATTGATTGCTTTGACCGCTAATTCTGTAATAGAGTTTTGAACCAATGTAAACTAATTGGTCAACAGTAACCTTAGCTCCCTTTTTAACCATTTTCTTATCGGTTTTGCCCTTAGCATCATAGATGTAGGCATTACGCTTAAGTGTTGCTGTAACCGTTGATGTAGCAGGAGTTGAAGTT
The DNA here is from genome assembly GCF_029433435.1 of Lactobacillus sp. ESL0703. Lineage (NCBI taxonomy): Bacteria > Bacillati > Bacillota > Bacilli > Lactobacillales > Lactobacillaceae > Lactobacillus > Lactobacillus sp. ESL0703. The sequence continues at coordinate 342,366 of NZ_JAQTIB010000002.1, read as the reverse complement.
GTCGTAACCTTTTGACCATCAACATAACCAACATTGCCGGCCTTTACAAAGGCGCCATTACCCAATCCGTAATATACAGTGCCGTTAATTGTCTTTTTGCCAGTGTAATTAACAGTTACGCCCTTAGCAATCGTAGTGTACTTAGCACTACCCATGTACTTCTTCAAACGCTTGCCGTTCTTGTCATAAACATAAGCATTATGACTAAATTGAATTGTCCCCTTCTTTGAGGTGTTCTTATTAGTCGATGTTTTCTTAGCTGCTTGCACAGTAGCTGCTTGCATACCGCTGACAACTGGACCTGCACTAAGTAATACCGCAGCCGAAACGGTCATTAACTTATGATTAAATTTCATATATTTTACCTCACACTATCTTCGAAAATATTCAGACTCTATTGTAACCTAAAAACTTACTAAGTAAATCATTGTTATTCATTCTTAAGACAAATTAATTTAATTACACAAAATGTCCTACAAGCGCAACGTTAATTAACGCTTATAGGACATTCAACAACTATTGCCAATCCTCACCCTTAGATAAAGGTAACTTGTGCCAATAATCTGGTTTATTAACCTGCCGCCCACGGGCAATCGCCATATCATACTTAGCAACGTCTTTGGTAATCGTTGAGTCAGCAGCCACAAAGGCATGGTCGGCCACGTTAACCGGAGCCACTAAAGTTGCCCCAGAACCAATAAAGGCACGGTCACCAACGTTTGTATGGTCTTTTTGAACACCATCATAATTAGCAAAGATAGTGCCGCAGCCCACATTAACATCCTTACCTAAAGTAGCATCGCCAACATAGGTTAAGTGTCCAACCTTAGAATTTTGCCCAATTTCCGCATTCTTAACTTCGACAAAATTACCAATATGGGCACCTTCGCGAATAATTGCCTTCGGGCGCAAGTGTGAATTAGGCCCAATATCAGTGTGGTCGTCCATTTGCGCCTCTTCAAGTGTAGATGAAGTTACTGTCACATCGTTGCCAATCTTGGTATCGACAATTCTGGAACCAGACGTAATTAAGCAATCACTGCCAATGGTTGTCTTACCCTTAATAACAACATTTGCCTCAATTACCGTATCGTTACCAATTGTAACATCAGTATCAATATAAGCAGTCTCTGGGTCAACAAAAGTCACACCATTACGCATGTGTTCCTCATTAATCCGTTTTTGCATAATTTTACTGGCTTGCGCTAAAGCAATGCGATCATTCACACCCAGACTTTCACTAAAGTCAGGCATCTTATAAGCACCAACGCGTTCGCCGCTATTGCGTAAAATTTCCAAAACATCAGTTAAGTAATATTCACCTTGAGCATTGTGATTTGTAACTTGTCTTAGAGCCGCAAAAAGCTTTTGGTTATCAAAACAGAACACACCAGTGTTGATTTCTTTAACCTTAAGTTCTTCATGATTACCGTCTTTTTGTTCGACAATCCGTAAGACATTATCCTGGTCATCACGAATAATCCGGCCATAACCATAAGGATTAGGTGCTTGCGCCGTTAAAACAGTGGCTGCATTACCCTTTTTTTGGTGATAGTCAAACAGACTCTGAAAAGTTTGACTGGTAAACAGTGGCGTATCACCGGTAATTACCAGCGTGGCGCCATCTTGACCCGCTAATTGCTCTTGCGCCGTTAGGACCGCATCACCAGTACCCAATTGCTGCTTTTGCAGGGCAAATTCGGACTTGCCAGCCAATACTTTTTCAACTTCTTCAGCGCCGTTGCCGACAACGGTCACAATTTTATCGGGATTGATTGCTTGAGCAGACTCAACAACATGCTCAACCATCGTCTTGCCGCAAACTTGATGCAAAACTTTGTACAACTTGGACTTCATGCGGGTACCCTTGCCAGCAGCAAGAACAACTACAAACTTCTTCATTAAATTAACCTCGTTCTATTCTTAAATTACAACTAGATTACAGTATATCATTTAATACTAAAAGCGGTTAAAATCGGTATGTACCACAAAATTACCCGGTTCAGCCAAAATAACTCGTTTGGCAGCGTCAACCTTTTTAATTTTCACTAAAGAAAGGTGACCTTCAATTAACTTAACATCATCAAAGTCAGCCTCACACAAGACGCAAATTCCAGCAATATTACTGTTAAATTCCTTAACTAATTGCTGCATCCCTGTCAGCGTTCCACCGGCCATCATAAAGTCGTCTACAAGCAAAACATTAGAATTTTCATTCAATACTCGCGTCGGCAATTCCATCTTGGACACGCGATCAAGTGATGAAGAAATATAGTTGACAGATACTGTCGCACCTTCTGTGACCTTTGAACGCTTGCGGGCAATAATGAACGGAACATTCAAGTAGCGTGCAACTGCTTGAGCCAAGGCAATCCCCTTGGTTTCAATGGTCATCACAACGTCAATGTTTGAATAAGCATAACGTGTAGCGATTAACTTACCAATCCGTTCCAATTCTTGTGGATCGCCCAAAATATCGGACAGGTAAACAAAACCTCCTGCTAAAATTCGGTTCGGATCTTCAATCCGCGCAGCTAGGTCTGTCAGGTAATTTTGCGCATGCTTCTTCCCCCAAAAAGGAACATACCTTACCCCACCGGCAGCCCCAGCAACTGTCTCTAAAATACCATCTTGATTAGCAGCTAAAGTGTGCTTCAAAATGGCTAAATCTTCAGAAATTGATGACTTTGCGGCACCATATTGCTTGGCAAAAAACGGCAACGGAATTAACTCGTGTGGTCGTTCCATTAACCGCTTAGTCATATCAACTAATCTCTCTGAACGTTTCATAATTTCTCCTTCCTAATGTTTGCTTTTTTGCTTTTAATTACTATACTCTAAGCCATAAAAAAAGGCACCAACATTTTACAAAATGTCAATGCCAAAAAAATTTACTTTTCTAAATTATGCTTCGGCCGCATTAGCCCCATCATCAAATTTTAATGTAATATTTTTGGTTAACAAATCAGTATAACTATAAGAAACATGCTTAAAATTATTTTGATCTTGGTCTAAATCGACAACAAAGACTGCAGGGAATGTTTCTCTTAAAATTCCCCGTCTCTTAGTTATCTTCTTCCGACCGGCTCTTGCGACTACTGTTAAAGGATCACCTAAATGTGAATCTAACTCATGTTTAATGGTAATAATTGATGTTGGCACTAAATAACAACTCCTTTGTTCGGTATTTTACTACATTATGACAAATATTTCAATTGTTTTTCATAATTACCGAACAAAATTTTGTGGTTATTAGTGCTTGATTGCCGCCGCTATTTGCGCAAATTGGGCAATTGTGAGCTGCTCTGGACGAATACGTGCGTCAACGCCCAACGATGCAATCAATTGTTCTCTTTCAGCGGCATCAGGAATCAAGTTCTTTAAGTTATTATTCAATGTTTTACGACGTTGCGCAAAGCACATTTTGACTACCCAATTAAAGTGCTTCGCGTCGCCAACATCCGGCTTTTGCGTCAATGGCGTCAAGACAACTACACTTGAATCGACTTTTGGCCGCGGGATAAAGGCGGTGCTTTTTACGGTTAATGCTTCAGTTACATTCATCTCAATTTGCACTGCAATTGAAAGCGGGCCGTAGGCTTTGGAGCCAGGCTCAGCCCCCAAGCGGTCAGCCACTTCTTTTTGCATCATTAAAGTAAGGCTGGCAAAGTTCAACTCGGACTCATTCAAGAAGAAAATAATTGGTGTCGTGATGTAATACGGTAAGTTCGCAACTACCTTGATTGGCTTGGTTAAATCAAAGAAGTCTTTTAAGTCTTCCTTAAAATCGGCCTGCAGAATATCCTTCATCATTAACTCAAAGCGTTCCTTAATCGGCACGCCATTAATCTGTTTAGGTAATTCATTGTCTAATATTTCTGGCAGATCATCATCAACTTCATAGGCAAAGACCTTTGCCCCAGCAATTAGTAATTGTTCAGTTAACGAACCAATTCCCGGGCCAATTTCTATTACCTGGTCGCCAGGTTGAATTTGTGCTGCCTGCACAATCCCTTGAATTGCAGCCAGATCAACTAAGAAGTTCTGTCCCAGATTTTTCTTCGCCTTAACAAAATAACGGTTAATTATTGCCTGCGTCCTTATCGGCGAGCCAATAGGAATCTCATTATTCATCTTTTGCCTCCTCAACTGCCGCAGTTAATTCTGCTAGTGTTACCCCAAAGGTATGCAGCCGCTTATAAAATTGCTTGGCATTGCCATAGCCCACGCGCAATTTAATTCCAACCTGCTCACGCAGCTTGCGCGAACCTTGCCCGCTAGCTAGGCCTAATTGCTGGTAGGCTTCTTTAGTTAAATCACTCTGATCCAGCTTAACCTCGTGAAGATCACTTAAAGCCCGTGTTAAGGCTTCTTTTGATGCATGTTCAACGCCCAGTGAGTTGCCTCGCTTTTGCGGAACGCCTTCTTTACGGGTAATAAAGGCTTGTTTAGCATTGGGGACTGCTTCAGTTACCAACCGGCGAATGCGTTCGCCGTTTAAGTCTGGGTCGGTCAACACAATGACGTCCCGCTTTTTATTTAGTTCCTGTAATTCAGTTAAAACCGCTTGGGGCACATCTGAACCGTTGGTTTCAATTGTTTCAATCCCTGGGAAAAATTGCTTCAGTCGAATTGTGTCGTCCTTTCCCTCAACGACCACAACTGCATTAAATTGTTTTTTAGTTAAGACCATAAACTCTCACAGTATTTGCGTAAGTTGCCGCAGCAACTTCTTCTATTGGAATATCTTTCAGTTCGGCAATTGCCTGAGCCACATAGTAAACATTGCCTGGCTCGTTTTGTCTGCCGCGGTACGGTTTTGGTGTTAAAAACGGTGCATCCGTCTCAATTAATAAACGGTCAAGCGGTGTTTGTCTGGCAGACTCGTGGACTTCGGTTGCCTTAGTAAAGGAAACTACACCAGAGTAAGAAAAACAAACATTTAGCTCCATAAACTTTTTGAGCCAAGTAATGTCCCCATTAAAACTATGCAAAATCGCCCCGTATTCAAGGTTGCTATTTTTCAAAATATCATAGCAGTCGCTAAAAGCATCCCGCGTATGAATATCAACCGGCAAGTGCAATTGGTGAGCTACTTCAATTTGCCGCGTCATAACTTCACGCTGCTTGTCTCTTGGAGATTCATCCCAATAATAGTCAAGTCCAATCTCACCCATGGCAACAACACCAGGTGTCTGCAGCTGCTCAATCAGCAAATCTTCTGCTTCTTGATCGTAATCCTTAGCAACATCAGGGCAATAACCAACCATGGCATAGACGTTACTAAAGCGTTGACTAAGGTCAATTGCCCGCTTATTAAAATCTGGATCTTGCCCCGCACAAATCATCTTTGTAACACCTAGCTCTTGGGCCCGGTCAATGTAAAACTCTTCTTTGCCGCGAAACGGTTCATCCTGCAGGTGTGTATGGTTATCAATCAGTTCCATTAACCTAATTCGGCCCCAACTTCGTGTTCATCGCCGACTAAGGCTAATTTAACTTCACCATTCTTCTCGCTGGACAATAGCATCCCTTGACTAAGTTGGCCGACCATCTTACGCGGCTTCAAGTTAGTTACAGCTAATACTTTGCGGTCAAGCAGCTCACTAGCATTTGGATAATACTTGCGGATACCGCTCAAGATTTGCCGTTCGTCACCGTTACCGAAGTCAAGCTGGAATTTCAATAACTTGCTTGATCCTTGAACTGGTTCAACTGACAGAATTTTACCAACTCTAATCTTAACCTTGTCAAAATCATCAATAGTAATCTCTGGGTCTTTGCCTTGTTCACTGCGGCTTTGCTTCTTTGGCTTAGCCTTAGCCATCTCATCCTTGATGTACTTAACTTCTTCTTCTGGTTTTAAGCGTGGATAAATTGGGGTTGGCTTCTCTGTTACCTTAACATCCCAAGCGCAGTCGCCAAAGGCTAGTTTCTTTTGGTCGGCATTTTCCCAATCCAAACCAAGTTGTCTAAACATCTCTACTGGTGTTCTAGTCATGATTGGCGCAATTAATAAGGCAACAATTCGTAAGCTTTCAGCCAAGTTGGACATTACCAAAGACAATTCGTCCTTCTTGCCTTCCTTGTTCAAAGCCCAAGGTGTCGTTTCATCAATATACTTGTTGGCACGACCAATAAACTTCCAAATGCCTTCAATTGCTTGGGTAAAGTAAAGCTTGTCCATATTCTTCTTGTAGTCAGCAATCGTTTCTTCTGCAGCTGCAGCTAATTGTTTGCCCAATTCGTTTTGCTCTAAAGCAACTGGAGCAACGTGACCATCTTGATATTGGTTAATCATTGAAACAGTCCGGTTAAGTAAGTTACCTAAGTCATTTGCCAAATCATAGTTAACTCTCTCGACAAAGTCTTCTGGTGTGAAGACACCATCTGAACCAAACGGCAATGCCCGCATCAAGTAGTACCGCAAGGCATCAACACCATAACGGCTAGTGATTGATTCTGGATAAACGGCATTCCCCTTGGACTTGGACATCTTGCCATCCTTCATCAGAACCCAGCCGTGACCAATAACGTGTTCTGGCAGCGGCAAGTCCAGTGCCATTAACATAATTGGCCAATAAATTGTATGGAAGCGAACAATTTCCTTACCAACCAAATGAACATCAGCTGGCCAGTATTTCTTAAATAAGGAATCATCGTCAGAACCATAACCTAGTGCCGTAATATAGTTTGATAGGGCATCAATCCAGACGTAAACCACGTGCTTAGGATCACTTGGTACTGGAATCCCCCAAGAAACCGTCGTCCGCGTAACTGACAAGTCTTCTAGACCCGGCTTTAAGAAGTTGTTAACCATTTCTTTTTCACGAGAATGAGGCAGGATAAAGTCAGGATGATCCTTGTAGTATTGCTGCAGGCGGTCAGCATACTTACTCATCTTGAAGAAGTATGATGGCTCCTTAACTAATTGAACTTCGTGACCCGATGGCGCCTTACCACCAATCACATTGCCAGCATCATCTTTGTAAACCTCTGCTAATTGCGATTCAGTAAAGTATTCCTCATCTTCAACTGAGTACCAACCAGTGTATTCGCCAAGGTAAATGTCTCCTTGCTTTAATAGCTTTTCAAAAATCTTTTGTACACTCTTAACGTGTTCTTCGTCAGTTGTCCGAATGAACTTGTCGTAAGAAATATCAAGACTCTTCCACAACTTTTTATACATGACAACCATGTTATCCACAAACTCTTGCGGCTTAATGCCTTGCTTTTCAGCCTTTTGTTCAATCTTTAAACCGTGCTCATCAGTACCAGTTAAAAAGAAAGTATCGTAGCCTTGACTGCGCTTATAACGCGCAATTGTATCAGCAGCAATTGTCGTGTACGCATTACCGATCGTCAAGCGGCCGGATGGATAATAGATTGGTGTGGTAACATAAAAAGTTTTTTTGTCAGCCATATTTGTTTCTCCTTAGGATTTATTTGTTTTCAGTTCATTATACTACACTAAGATAGCTTGAAAATCGTATTATGAGGATTTTTATGGTATAATTTCATTTTTGTTTCATTAATAATTTAACAATATTCTTCACAGACAAAATAAAAAAGTCCAGAAATTCTGGACTTTTTTAATTAGGCGACCAAATTTAGATAATTCAATTTAACAATCTTGCGCCACAAAATCACAACTAATCCTGATACGGCCATACTGATTCCGTTTATAAGATAGCCCAGATTAATTAGGTTATGGGTAGCAGCAGAACTTTGCCCATAAAAGCTATATGGCAAAATATTTAAATAAACCACATGAATTTGCGCATCTGGCGAAGATATTCCGATCATAAAATGCGCTACCTGCGTTTTTTCAATCTGCCAAAAAAGAAAAATTTCAAATGCAATAACTAAGACAGTCGCAATTAAGATTAACGATTCACCGACAACAGCCTTTCTAATATTCTTAAAAATCATCGCAAAAGCAAAAAGCAACATATAAAAGCTTAATAATGATATCAACTTACTAAATAAATACTGCCCAATATCTAGTTTGACACCAGACTTGTAGACATTTATTTCTTGATAAACAATTCCCAAAACTGTTGTTAAAACCGAATAAATTGCTAATTCAATCAAAGTCAGCAATTCATTAGAAAACGGCAAAATGTTTATCAAATCATCGCTGCCCAGATAATAAATTTTTATTAGCTGGTATGCCGTTACAAATAAGATAATTGCCGTAATCGCGGCGTACCATAAATCATGAATCTCAGAAATTGTCGCATTATTTGGCTTGGCAATTCTAAGCAACCAAAAAACAATTTCGCTTCCAATTGAAATAATAAATAGCGGCAGAACTTTCTTTAGTCTTACACTAAGATATGCTCTCATCTTCCTACCTCCTCAAAGTAAGCTTCTTCAAGACTGCTATATTTATTCAAGATATTTGTTTTAGTATCTTGCAAAATCAAGCGACCATTTCTCATCAAGATTATCTCGTCAAACATGCTGCCCAAGTCACGCAACAAGTGAGTAACGATTAAAACTGTACTGTCTTTTCGTCGATAGCTTTTAATTGCTTCAATAAAAGCTGCCCGATTAATTGGATCAATTGACGACAATGGCTCATCCAGCACATAGAAGTCTGTGTTCCGCGATAAAATCAATGCTAAATGGATTGCTTCATGATTACCTTTAGAGCCATCATGAATTTTCATATTGGGATCAAGTTCAAAATGAGCTAGTATTTTTAAAGCGCGCGCTTCATCAAAGTCAGAAAAAGATTGCTTAAATAATTTTATTGCCTGCTTAACGCGCATATTTTCATAAAGAAAAAAGCGATCAGGCATATAAGCAATGCTTTCATCAACTGTTCTTGTCCCTTTAAAGCGATTTAGTCTTCCTAGTATTACATTGATTAGGGTCGTTTTACCGGCACCATTTTCACCAAGAACACCAATAATCTTCCCATTATTTGTAAATTCAACACTTAAATTATCTAAGGAAGTGTTCTTACCATATTTGACTGTTAAGTTCTTTAATTTCATCGTATCCCTTTCTAAAATAATAATGTTATAGTTTTACTGTACTATTATGTTGTAACACTATTACAAATAGAAAGCAAACTCACCTTTAATGAATACACAAAAAAGCGACTTAGATAAAAATCCAAGTCGCTTTTTGCATTAACCTTTAAATTAAGAATTTTTCGCCCTTTAAATAAAAGTGCTTAACAATTGTTGTTAACAAAATATAGAGAATTAAAATTCCCAGAATTATCCACATGTAGCTAAGTGGCATTGGACCAAACTTAAGTGCACCGGCAACACCTGAGAATGGCAACAATGTTCCGATAATCCCGGCACCGAAAGTTGCCAAGATAACCGCATAAGTTGCATGCTGTCCAATAAACGGTAAGTGCCGGTCACGCAATGCGTGAATAACCATTTCTTGGGTCCAGAGTGATTCAATGAACCAGCCTGTATGGAACAAGGCAATAAAGGCAACCTGTTGAGCTGGCGAAATTGCATTGAAGTTGCCGCCCACAAGCTTGGGACAAATGATGAAGTACAGTAACGCAAACGTCACAATATCAAAGACCGATGAGGTTGGGCCAAAGTAAAACATGAACTTCGGCAACTTCTTAGTCGACCAAGTCCGCGGCTGCTTCAAATATTCGTCTGACATTGTGTCAAACGGCAATGACAAACAGCTAGTGCCGTATAGCAAGTCTAAGATCAAGAGCTGCAGCGGCAGCATTGGCAAAAACGGTAGAAACGATGACGCCACCAAAATTGACAAGATATTCCCAAAGTTCGAGGACAAGGTAATCTTGATGTATTTCATCGTATTGCCAAAGACCTTACGACCAATTCTAACACCCTTTTCTAAAACGTTGAGATCCTTGTGGAGCAGAATAATATCAGCTGATTCCTTGGCAATATCAACTGCAGTATCAACCGAAATTGAAACGTCGGCAGCCTTCATTGCAGGGGCATCATTGATGCCGTCACCCATGTAGCCAACTGTGTGCCCATTTTGCTTGAGCAAATTAATAATCTTCGTCTTGTCTTCTGGCGACAACTTGACAAAAATGTTGCATTCTTCAACCATTTTAGCCAGTTCTTGTGGATTTTTACCATCCAAATCAGCACCAGAATAAACGGTATCAACGTTAAGACCAACTTGCAGACCGACAGTTCTAGTAACAGCTTCATTATCACCAGTTAAGATTTTGACATTAATACCATCATGCTTTAACTTGGCCAAAGCATTCTTGGCACTTTCCTTTGGCGGATCAAGGAAGGCTAAAAAGCCGCACAAAATTAAATTGCTCTCATCTTTAGTTGAGAACTCACCAACTGGCGCAGGATTAGGTTTATACCCCAGCATAATGACCCGCAGACCGTCATCATTCATGTCGTTAATCTTCGCCATGACCTTTTGCTTGCGTTCTGGTGTTAATGCCAAAATCTGCCCATCAACTTCAACACGGTTGGAAACAGCCATCATTTCTTCAGCAGCACCCTTGGTTACCAAAAGATGCTCACCGTGTTCACGATCCGAATTCTCAATGACAACACTCATCCGACGTCTAGAAAAGTCAAACGGAATTTCATCAATCTTATTATAATCACGCTGAATTTCGTTAACATCTAGTTCATCGCCGGCGGCTTCAATAATCGCCTTATCAATCAGGTTTTTCATCCCTGTTTGGTAGTAAGAATTAAGATAGCCTAGTTCCAAAATCTTCGACGTTTCGCGCAAATTCAAATCATAATGCCGTTCCAAAACCACCTTGTCCTGCGTCAACGTTCCCGTCTTGTCAGTACACAAGACGTCAGCTGAGCCGAAGTTCTGAATCGAGTTCATCTTTTTAACAATTGTCCCGTGCTTGGACATCTCAATCGAACCCTTAACCAGGTTAGTGGTCACAATTACCGGCAGCATTTCCGGTGTTAAGCCAACAGCCGTTGCAATCGCGAAGATTAAGGCATCAATCCAGTTACCTTTGGTTAAACCATTAATGATAAATACCAGTGGGGCAATAATTGCCGTCATGGTAATCAGCAATTTAGAAATATTTTTAATGCCAACGTCAAACGATGTATTCTTAACATCATTTCTAGCAATATCATGCGCCAATTTACCAAACATGGTATGCGAACCAGTCGCAAAGACAACGCCGCGGCCGGAGCCGGAAACAATCGTCGTCCCCTCATACAAAATATTAGGGTAGTCAAGATAATCGCGATCCTGACCTATAATGGGACGCTTAGAGGCAATCTTTTCTACTGGACTAGATTCACCATTCAAAGAGCTTGATGAGCAAAACAGGTCTTTACTGGAAAGCAGCCGCATATCAGCTGGCACTAGATCTCCAGCAGCTAAGCGAATAACATCGCCGACAACTACTTGGTCAGTCGGAATCTCCTGGTCTTTGCCATCACGGATAATATCCGTTGTCACTGACACCATCTTCAACAATGAATTAACGGCATTGGATGACTTAACGTTCTGAATAAAACTGGTAATTCCAGATATTAAGACCATTGTCACCATAATCAGCACGGTACTTAAGTCTTTTTGTCCAGCAGGAACAAAAATATAGTCCGTACACAGCGATAGTGTTGCCAAAACTAACAACACCAACGTAAACGGTGTAATAAAAGCCTCAGCTAAAAAACGCAGCTTAGAATCGTGTTTGTTTGAGGCAATTTCGTTTGATCCATATTCCTCACGATTTTTTTCAGCTTGCTTACTAGATAACCCATTACTGCTCGCATGGAGCCGCGCCAACGTTTCGGAACGTGTCTCCTTAGCAATTGCTTTAACCCGCTGCAAGTCTTTGCTTTCAGCTGAATCATTAGGTTTTTTCAGCATTCTCACCACTCCTTATTTAAAATCTTAAACAAACAAAAAAAGCCGCACACAAAAGCTGCAGGCGACCTTCTTTTAAACAAGGTATCATGTATCATAATATACTCGTCGTTCAGTTTTAACACTACGTGACGTAAGCACATGCTAGCTATCTGGATCTCGCCTTAAATCGACGACACCTATTTAACCCGTTGGCATCTCTGGATGTTTCTGGGCGATAGCGTGTGTTCACGTAGGAGTCTCACCTAACAGTTTATTTGTTTATTTAATTACATAGTGAGTGTAATCCATAATCGTGCACCAAGTCAACTGATTGGGTCACGATTATTTCTGAGCGCGATTTTTTGAGTAAAAATTACGCCGGAAAAAGTAATATAGTCCAGCAACAACAATAACTAGCGCTAGAGCAATCGGCAACGCCAACCGGTGCGGGTGGGTAATCTGCGAACGCTCATCATTAGTTAAGTCGTACTTGTCAAAGGAATACTGGTATTGCTGGTCAATCGTTGTTGCACAAGCGCGAAAGACAAACCGTAATCCCTTATTAAATTCAGACTTACTGCTGCTGCGCAATTGATCTGATTGAGAACGAATAATACTGCCGCGCGTATCTGCCGTAAAGGCGCCATGCAAGTCTTTACTTGAATAGATCTGCACATTACGCTTTTTACCCTTAGTACCTACAATAATAAAGACGGTCCGTTTAGATTTTGTCAAGTTATTCGGTGTTAATTTATCAATTCGATTAAGCGTCCGCACAACAATTTGAGGCTGCTCACCCGTTTGCCAATAACGGTCATTTTTAGCAACAATCAGGTCTTTAGTTGCACGCTCTAAAAGACGACCATTATCCTGAATATTGGCATTCGCAAAACCGGTTACTGTACAAAAAAGACCAACTAACGCTATCACAAATATTAGTTTAGTTTTCAGCGTCTTCCAGTTTATGTGCCAATTGTTCCACATACTTGCGGTCAATCTTAATTTGCTCATAGGGAACCCCACAATCTTTAAATAGTGCAATTACCAGTGGACTGTCATGATAATCAAAATAATAGTTAATTTTTTTGACTCCAGCCTGAACTAAGGCCTTAGCACAATTATAACAAGGAAAATGCGTGACATAAATTTCCGTATTGTCCGTTGAAACGCCATTCTTTGCACATTGGATCAATGAATTCATTTCTGAATGAATTGTCCGCACGCAATGCCCATCAACTAATTGGTGACCAACATCGTCACAATGCGGAGCTCCAGTAACAGAACCATTATAGCCCGTCCCAATAATGCGGTTATCTTTAACCAGCACATTACCGACAAGTGCCCGATCACAAGTTGAACGCTGGGCAATTACTAGGGCCTGCATCATAAAATATTGCTTCCACGGAATTCGATCACGCATCATCTTTACCTCTTAATCAAAGTAATTTAAGCCGATTGCTTCGCGAACCTGGTGTAAGGTTTCATTGGCAACTTCATTGGCCTTCTTTGAACCCTCGATCAGCATTTCATAAACCGCAGCCTCATCTTCGGCAAACTTAGCCCGACGTTCACGAATTGGTGCTAGTTCAGCTTCCAAAACCTTGTTTAAGTAGCGCTTAATTTTGACGTCACCCAAACCGCCTTTTTGGTAATCTTCCTTCAATTGCGCTACCTTATCCTTATCAGGATCAAAAATATCAAGATAAGTAAAGACAGTATTGCCTTCAATCTTACCCGGATCCTCAACGTGAATATGGTCTGGATCAGTGTACATTGACATGACCTTCTTTTGCACCGTTTCGGCATTATCTGACAAGTAAATGGCGTTGTTCAATGACTTGGACATCTTGGCATTACCGTCAAGACCAGGCAGACGGCCGCTGCCGCCTTCTGGGAAGTAACCCTTAGGCTCAACGAGCACATCACAGTTATACACCCGGTTAAAGGTGCGCACAATTTCTCGAGCCTGCTCAATCATTGGTTCCTGATCGTCACCAGCAGGAACAAGTGCTGCCTTAAAAGCAGTAATATCAGCTGCTTGTGAAACAGGGTAATTCAAAAAGCCAACTGGAATTGAATCGTTAAAGCCCTTTTGACCGATTTCGGTTTTAACAGTTGGGTTGCGTTCAAGGCGACTAACAGTTACTAAGTCCATGTAGTAAGCCGTTAATTCAAACAAAGCTGGAATTTGTGATTGTACAAAAATCGTCGAAATTTCCGGATCAATGCCAACAGCCAAATAATCTAAGGCCACCTGAATCAGACTGTTGCGAATCTTTTCAGGATTACGCGCATTGTCAGTTAAGGCTTGCGTATCAGCAATCATGATAAACGGACGATATTTGCCTGAATTTTGAAGCATAACCCGGTTCTTCAATGAGCCAATGTAGTGCCCAATATGCAATTTGCCAGTTGGGCGGTCTCCTGTTAAAATAACTTTCTTTTCCATTTGTTTTTGGCCTTCTTTAAAAATTAAAATCTTATTTAATATAATAGCTATACTTGATTTTACCAAAAATCAAGCAATGATTAAACCTAGAGGAAAAATGTGTAATCAATTCCAGCTGCCGAGTTTGGCAGAAATCAAAAAATATTTAGTCACTGACCTGAACTTGCCATTAGTTGAACCAACAAATAACCTGCCGCAAAGTCAGCCGGTCTTCCCTAAAGCCGCTGCCCCTGTTCTACTTTATCAGAATAATCAATTGCAATTAGTGCCCAAAACTTGGGGTTACCCCAGTCCTTTTGACAGTAAAAAAGTGATTTTTAATGCCCGCGTTGAACGCTTCTTTGAGACTAAACCTTCAATGTGGGATAAGTCATTTGCTAAATCACGGTGCATTATTATTGCTGAGCAGTTTTGGGAATCTGGACATCAAACTTATACCGCTAATCAGCGCACTTATCACGAGCGGTACAGTTTTCGCGACCCTAATGCGCCCTTGACCTTAATTGCCGGAATTTATCAAGACGGATATTTTTCAATGGTAACAACTAAGCCCAATTCTAACATGACACCAATCCATGACCGCATGCCCTTAGTCATTACTCCCGCAGAATTACGCCGCTGGCTGTTTCAAAATTTTACTAACCTGATTGACCGTAGCAGTATGCCCTTAGCTGTTAATAAAATGCCGCAGAGAAAATAAAATAGCAACAAAGTTTATTTATACTTTGTTGCTATTTTTCATTTATTATAATTGCTTGCCGTACATATATTTAACATCAGAAGCTTTAATAAATTTATCTACTGAATCATTGCTAGATTGCAATTGATAAAATAATTCAGATTTACTCTCATTTGAAAGTTTAATGTAGGTCTTTTTAATTACACTTTCAACTGTTCCCTTAAGTAAAGTCTGTGGTTCTTTAGATGCTTTCACAGAACTGTTTTTATTACCAAGTATAATTTCATTTGAATTAACTTTTGGAACATATTGTTCACCATTATTGGTGTAAACATTAGTATCCCTTATTACATAGACCTGCATATAATTGCTATATGGAAGTAAAGCTTGTCTACTATTAATATTAACAGCAGTATTCCATAAATACTGATCGTCTTGACCTTTGATACCATATAATACGGTACTACCGCCATTATTATCAGGATCAGTATTGCTAAGTTCATGATAATTAGATTGCCGATCTAAAATCACTTTTTGGCCTACCTTAAGATAATTTTTAGTTTGCTTACCGTTACCGTCAAGAATTACTTCTTTCCCGGGTTTTCTAGAATATTTTAGAGCCTTAACTGTCCCTGTAGCCTGATTTGTATACAAACTATCGCCATCAATCTTATCAACATTCACTGCTTTAACATAACCGCCATTGCCGATATTATAGTATTCTTGGCCCTTGATAATTTCATACGGCAAATATAGCCAGTTCCAGTCATCATCATGGAATGAATATCTAACTGTACTTGGATCAGCTATTGCTTGTACTTTTTTAGCATAACTGACTGTTGAGCCTTTTTTAAGTAAGCCATTCATTCTTTGATAAGAGTATATTTTCTGCCCTTTTTTATTATAAATTCGAGTATTGTGGTTTAAAGTTAAAGTCCCACCTGCTGTATTTTTATCTTGAGTTTGGTCAGTAGTTTGCGCTGCGTGAGCCTGATTATTAAAAATAGTTGAGCCTGCTAAAGTTGTTGCCAAAACTGCTGCTGCCAAACTAACTATTACTTTTTTATTTTTTTCATCTCTACACCTCATAAAAAACAAATAATATATTTATTAAATTATAGTTTATACTTCAAAGTGATAAGTTTCTACTGTTTTCCAAAAATATTGTATGGGGTTTCATAAATTTGGCTTAAATTACCGTAAGCGTAAAACAAAAAAGACGATCCTTTTAAGATCGTCACCGCGCGTTGTAAGTAATCAGCTCACCTGCACGTTTTAACTACTAAAATCGTAGTTAACTAGTTTTCACTATTATTATAACATGTTAAAATATTATTGCACGTTTTTAATGCGCTATCTTTAAAAGCCTAATCAGCTTTTATGAAAGGAGGTGGCGACATGCTAAAAGACGTAGTTATACTAGTTTTCATTTGGATTATCCTTAATCAAGCAACTAAATTCTTAAATACCGTAGTAAGTATTTTAAAAGAATTAGTTAAACTATTTAAGTAATCCATTTAGGAGCAGGGAGAGTTTCCTGCTTTTTATTTTTATTAATTTAGCATAAATGTATTACTTGGAAACTCTGATACAATGATATAGCACAATTAAAAATTATGCTTGGCAATGTTCTTGAAACATGATAAACTATTTTAGTAACGCGGGTATAGTTTAATGGTAAAATGTTAGCTTCCCAAGCTGAAGATGCGGGTTCGATTCACGCTATCCGCTTAACTAAAAAAGGCAATGATTGAAAAATCATTGCCTTTTATTTTTTATATCATAATCATTAAAATGATGCCATTGACCACGGCTAAGTAAACCGGCATCCACATAGTCTGCGTGTAGAGGTAAGACCACGCAAACAATGCACCAAACACCGCATTAATCACTAAAAGAGGCAGTGACATCTGCCAATTCAAAAGACTGAACAGAATGCCCGAGGTCACAATGCCCAAAACTGCCGTAAACATTGTGTTGCGCCTAAACGCGTAATTGAACAAAAACCCCGTAATCAAAAATTCCTGCAAAATCGGTAGGATAATTCCTAACGCTACAACCAAAAACCAATACATCTTGACTGACTCATGCTGTAAATATAGTGTTTGGAAACTATACGGCTTAACTTTGCCATAAGCTTGCAGCCACGAAACACCAATTCGCAACGCTGTTACCACCAAAGTTAAGCTAATAGTCATGCCAAAATTACCAAGCCATGACCCCGAAAAGCTACGGTCAAAAAAGCGCTGCTCGCGATTAAAGCGATAAATGAAGAACAGCAAAACCATTAAAGAAATTAATGCAAATAAGATTAAATCCCAAAGGCGAATTGGTAAATTTATAGTAACCAGCTTAACAGTGCCGGCAGCCATTAAATAGCCAATAAAATAAATAATGTAGCGGATTAAGTTGCCCTCTCTTGATGCTGGTGTATTCACAAAAATTACCTCTATCCATTTGTGTACTCTACAAATTCCATATTATAGCAAAAAAAGACAATTTTATGAAATTTCAACAGATTTTTTCTAATCCATTTCGACCATTTATCATCAATTATAATACATTAAAAACAGCTTTTATTACTTACTCATCGCTTTTTGCCGCATCAGTTTTTCACTTCTTGCTGTATATAGTAAAAAGACAATTGCTAGGCCTGAAGCGAGGTACAAAATTGTGTTGCTGGCAATCCAGCCAAATTGATTAACTAAAATCCCAATCAGAGCTGTAGCTAGAGTTTCACCAAAGATATACTGGAAAAAGCCCATAAATCCTGTTGACGCTCCCACGGCAAACTTAGGTACAACTTCATTAATCATTAGGCCCACCAAAGTCAAAGGCGCATAGATCAAGTTCCCCATAATAATCAGGGCCACAATAATTAAAGTATGATTATTGGTAAAGAAATAAACCGTTAAGCATAGTAATACGCCAATAACACAAGCGATTGAAACTTGTGCCCGCCGTCCTTTAAGCAAATCCGAAATTGCACCGATAATAATCACCCCCGGAACAGATGCTAATTCGAAAATTCCGATTACCCATTTCGCAACACCGGGATCAAAGCCCTTCGTTTGAACTAAATACGATGGAATCCAGCTTTGAATTCCATAACGTACGAGATAAAGCGACATAGAGGTTAATGTCACGGCCCAAACAAGCTTATTCTTCAAAATATACTTAACAAAAATTTGGATAATACTTAACTGAGTTGAATCAGAAGTTACCGTTTGTCCATCGTCCAAAACGACCTTGTCACCAGTGTAAGTAGAAATATCGGGTAACCCCACGACTGCTGGCCGGTCAGCTCCTAAAAGCAAAATCAAAATACAAATAATAAACGACACTACTGAGGCTGTATAAAAGACAGCTGGCAAGGAACCAGCAAACAAAAAGCTCGCTAATTGCACCACAGCAACACAGATAAATGACCCAGCATTATGGGCTGAAGACCAAATCGAATACATCGTTCCCCTCATTCTTGGTCCCCACCATAACTGAATCATTCGCTGACAGGCTGCTGCTCCCATACCTTGAGTTACAGCAATTAAAAACATCAAGAGCATCATAATGTATAAATTGCGACTGCTGCCCAAAAAGATATTTAAGACTGCCGACAATAATAACCCAAGCATTAGATAACGGTTGGCATCACACTTATCGGCTAATGCACCCATAAACAGCTTGGCAACACCATAACCAATGCCAAAGCACGACAAAATCAGACCAATATCAGCGGTTGTAAAATGATATACCTTCATAATATCGTTCTGTTCAGTCGTAAAAACTAGCCTAATGATGTAATACCCAATATAGCCAATGCAAGTTGCAAGTAAAACACCAAGTTGCCGTAACTTATAAGTTTTCCCAATTTTTTCCTGCGGCACTCGTTTTTGAGAATCTGGTCGCGCTAAAATCCACTTAAACATAAATCTTCTCCTCCTCTTGTATTAAGCTAATGATAGCACTATCAGGAAATTAATAATATCTATTTTTTCAAGCCTGTTTAATCGACTTTAACAATTGTTACTTGATATTCACCAGCAGGTGCCGCCACTGTTACTGTCGTCTTTGCCGTCTGTTTCATAATCGCCTGCCCTAATGGTGAGTCAAATGCAACTTTTCCTTCATCTAAGTCAGCTTCCATCCGGCCAACGATGCGATATTCTTCAACTTCATCATCACCAGCAAACTTCAAGGTCACGGTCTTGCCTAAATCAACCTTGCCGTCATCAGTTTTTTCCACAATTTCAGCATATTTTAACTGCTTATCCAAGTACCGCAAACGGCTCTGCAAGTGTCCCAAGTCACGTTTAGCCTCGGTATACTCAGTATTTTCAGATAAGTCACCTAAGCTGCGCGCTTCCTGCAAAATCTTAATTCGACGCGGCCGGTCTTTTTTCAAATCTGCAATTTCATCCTTGATTTTTTGGTAGCCCTCCGGCGTCATTTTTTGATAATAAACCATCAAGATTACTCCTCTACTTTTTTAAATTTATAATTATCCACAAGCAAAATAACTGATAACGACAGTATTTTTTATCTAAAATTAGCACTCTAAAATTAAGAGTGCTAAATATTTTCATTTTCCTAATCTGCCTACTATAATAATCAGTGTAAGGAAGAAATGAAAGTCTTCTCTACAAATAATTTAATTTTTGAAAGGAAGTTTTTACTATGGCACAAGATTTAACGAATCGTCACAATGACTTATTTGACGCAATGAATGATTGGTTTGACCTTCCACAGAAATTTTTTGATACTAACGAAATGGCAAAATTAATGCAGGCTGATGTTGCCGAAAACGACAGAAACTATGTTGTTAAGGTTGATATGCCCGGCATGGATAAAGAAAAGATTAATTTAAACTACAATAACGGGGTTTTGAGCGTATCTGGCTCGAGAAAATCATTTAAAGATTTATCAAAAGATAGCAGTATTATCCACCGCGAAAGAAGTGCCGGACACATTTCCCGCAGCTTTAGATTACCAAATGTAGTTGCAAGTGAGATTCATGCAAAGTATGATAATGGTGTATTGACTATCACACTGCCAAAGCAAACTGCCGGCAGTAGTGATAACTCGATTTCAATCGATTAACTTATTATTATATT
This sequence comes from Lactobacillus sp. ESL0703, assembly GCF_029433435.1. Lineage (NCBI taxonomy): Bacteria > Bacillati > Bacillota > Bacilli > Lactobacillales > Lactobacillaceae > Lactobacillus > Lactobacillus sp. ESL0703. Next base: position 322,307 of record NZ_JAQTIB010000002.1, on the reverse strand, counting down.
TGCAAGAAGTCTTAGATAAGTTGCCAATACATGTAATTCTCTAAAACGAGTTCAGCTGTTGAACTCGTTTTTATTTTGTCCTAAAATAATTATTAATAATTAATTAAAAAAGGAGAATTAACTAATGAACCATCAACTTTCAATTCAAGAGTTGGCAAAGTATTCTGCCGACTTTAACAGCGATCCCCAAAATCAGGTCATTGCCCGTGCTGCCCAAAAGAGCGGAATTTTTGCAGCTTCTTATAATGAACAAAAGGCCAGCAATGACTTAAACCGCGTCTTTTCAACCGAATTAGATGTCGGCAAAGTTACCGCGCAACAGCATTCCGGACGCTGTTGGGAATTCGCAGCTCTCAACGTTTTGCGCCACTATTTTGGTAAAAAATATCATGTTAAGGACTTTACTTTCTCACAAAGTTATAATTTTTTCTGGGATAAAATTGAACGTGCCAATATTTTTTATAACCATATTATTGCAACTGCCGACCAATCACTTGACTCGCGAACTGTCCGCAAGTATCTGGCAAGTGCTGGTCAAGACGGCGGTCACTGGCAGCTGGCCGCATCCCTAGTGCAAAAGTACGGCGTCGTCCCTAGTTATGCAATGCCTGAGAGCTTCAACAGCAACAACACCGATGCCTTACAAATGGCTTTAGGTAAAAAGCTGCGCAAAGATGCCTTAGTCTTGCGCCAATTAAAGCAAGACGGCAAGGATGAAGAAGTTGCGCAAACACAAGATCGTTTCTTAAATGAAGTCTACCGGATGACGGCAATTGCTATCGGTGAACCACCTAAGAAATTTGATCTGGAATACCGCGATGATGACAAGAAGTATCATTTGGATAAGGATTTAACGCCGCAAACCTTCTACCAAAAGTATCTTGGTGACCTTGACCTAGATGACTATGTCGTTTTAACCAACTCACCTAACCACGAATATAACAAATTATACGGCTTTTCTGCCGATAATAATGTTGCGGGCTTATGTGAAATCAAGCTGCTCAACGTGCCAATGGAATACTTGGCTACTGCAACCATTCGCCAGCTTAAAGATGGTGAGGCTGTATGGTTTGGCAACGATGTATTGCACGAATTAGACCGACCAAAGGGCTACCTTGACTCTGAACTTTACCAAATGAACCATCTTTTTGACGTTGACTTAAAGATGAGTAAGGCTGATAGACTGCGCACTGGCGAAGCAAACTTCTCACACGCCATGACTTTTGTTGGTGTTGATGAAGACCAAGGCGAGGTTCGCCGCTGGAAAGTTGAAAATTCTTGGGGCGATCAAGTTGGTAAGAACGGCTACTTTGTAATGAGCAACGACTGGTTTAACGACTATGTTTACGAAGTTGCTGTCCACAAAAAGTACTTGACACCAGAGCAATTAGCTTTAGCAGAAGGCCCAATTGCTGAAGATTTACCAGTTTGGGATCCATTAGGCTAACAATAAAAAAACCGGGTTCAGTAATTGAACTCGGTTTTCTTTTAGCTTAAAATTAGAGAGTAATTCAAAAAAGATTAAAAAGGAGATCCGATATGGGACACAAATTAACTGTGCAAGAACTTGAACAATTCGCTGACAAGTTTAACGATAATCCAAAAAATCAAGTTGTTGCCCGCGCTGCTCAAAAGAGCGGTGTTCTAATGGCTTCATATAATGAACGTGTACAAGGTGAACTGACACGCGTTTTTTCAACAGAATTAGATACGGAAAATGTTACCAACCAACAACAATCTGGTCGTTGCTGGGAATTTGCAACATTAAATATTTTGCGCCACAATTTTGGTAAAAAATACCATGTTAAGAACTTTACCTTCTCACAAAGTTACAACTTTTTCTGGGATAAAATTGAGCGTGCCAATATTTTTTACGACAATATTTTAGCTAGTGCCGATGAGCCACTTGACTCACGAACTGTCAGAGCTTATTTACGTGATGCTGGCGAAGACGGTGGACAATTCCACATGGCAGCAGCTTTAGTTGAAAAATATGGTGTCGTACCAACTTATGCAATGCCAGAAAATTTCAATACCAATAATACGAACGCTTTTGCCAAAGCCTTGGGCGATAAAATGCGCAAGGATGCACTAGTATTGCGGGAATTGAAGCAAGCTGGCAAGGATGAAGAAATCGAGGAAACACGGCAGCAATTCCTAAGTGAAGTTTACCAAATGACAGCAATTGCTGTTGGTGAACCACCTAAGAAATTTGACTTGGAATACCGTGATGATGATAAGAAGTATCATTTGGACAAAGATTTAACACCACTTGAATTTTTGCATAAATATCTCGGTGACGTAGACTTTTACGACTATGTCGTTTTAACTAATGCCCCAGACCATGAATATGACAAGTTATACGGTCTACCATTTGAAGACAACGTTGAAGGTTCCTACCGAGTTAAATTCTTGAACGTACCAATGGAATATCTTGAACAAGCTGCTGTTGCCCAATTAAAAGACGGCGAAGCCGTTTGGTTTGGTAACGATGTTGGCGAGCAAAGCGACCGTAAACAAGGTTATCTTGATACTAACCTGTATCAATTAGATGACTTGTTTGGCATTAACTCCAAGATGTCCAAGGCCGACCAGCTGCGCACAGGTTCAGCTGCTTCAACCCATGCCATGACCTTAGTTGGTGTCGATGAGGATAATGGTCATATTCGCCAATGGAAAGTTGAGAATTCTTGGGGCGAAAAGAATGGCGACAAGGGCTTCTTCGTAATGACCAACGATTGGTTTAAGCAATATACTTATGAAGTTGTTGTGCACAAGAAGTACCTAACACCTGCACAAGTTGCTTTGGCTGAAGGTCCAATCACTGACCTGCCAGTTTGGGATACTTTGGCTTAAAACTAAATTTTAGCTTTAATATACTTAAAAAACGAGATTCGAAAATCGAGCCTCGTTTTTTTGTTGATTTAATTTTGCCGTCGCACTATTTACTTTGCTCCAATAATTCGTCAAAGCGCTTGAAGAACAATTCCTTGTTAGCCTTAGTAACTAAAGTGATTTCACGGCCATTTGGATCATCTTCCATTCTTCCTTGAGCAATTCCTGAAGTAATCACTCGAACTTTACGCTGTTCAACTTCCGAAACAACTTCAGGATACAATGCACTAATTGTGGTCAAAACATCCCAGAAATATAGTTGCGCTGTTTGTACCGGCGGATTAACCAATAAGCTGTAGCCTTGACCCACCAAGTCCATTGCTGGATACTTGCGTAAGCTCGCCCAATGCATCCGTAATTCATCAGTCAGCGGTAATTCTTCACTGCTTTCAAGCCCCACGATTTGCATTGGAATGTGTGATGCTAACACACGACTAACAGCCTGTGGGTCCCAGAAGGCATTCCACTCCTGGCTGCCATCAGCATTAACCATCACTACATTACCGTGGCCATCAAGTGAGCCGCCCATCCAGTAAAGCTTGGCAATTTTACTTTCAATTGTTGGGTCCTCATCAAGTGCCCTTGCCAAATCCGTTAATGGGCCCGTCATAACTAAGGTAATTGGCTCTGTTGCATTCTTGAGCTTGGCAACCATGTCTAAATGAGCCGGCAGTTCTGCTTGTTTGGTAATCATCTTGCCTGATTCATTTAAAATTGGCAAATAATTAAAGGAATACGAAGCCGTCCGCCATTCTTGTGGGAACTGGTTAACTGCTCGCGAATCTGACTTGGCGACTTCTAACTTATCACCACGCAAATTAAAGCGGTCGGTCATCTTCCGGCAAACCTCAACTGCCGGATCAACATAACCATCGGCATCAATCGCACCCACGCCTAATAATTTAATATCAGGTGCCTGCAAGAGCAGTAAATATGAGACTAAATCGTCAATATTTCCATCATGGTTAAAATAAATTTGTTTCATACAATCTCCTTATTTTGACTTGATATAATTTTGACCATCGGCAGCTGGCGCAACCGATTTACCAAAGAACAATACTAACACTACAATTGTAATCACATACGGTGCAATCTGCATATAAACAGCAGGAATATGGTTGAAAAATGGCAGTTGGTTACCAATAATACTGATACTCTGTGCAAAACCAAAGAATAATGATGCCAGCATTGCTCCAAGCGGATTCCACTTACCAAAGATTACTGCCGCCAAAGCCATAAAGCCTTGACCAACGATTGTAGAAACAGAAAAGTTCCCAGAAATTGCTTCCGCAAAAATAGCACCACCAATCCCGCCAAGAAAGCCGGAAATTAAGACGCCAGCATAACGCATCCCGTAAACATTAATTCCTAATGTATCAGCGGCTTGGGGATTTTCACCGCAAGAGCGCAGCCGCAACCCAAAGCGTGTCTTGTAGAGCACCCACCAAAGGATAATGGTCACAATAATCGCTACCCAAGCTGGTGCCGAAGTATTTTGAAAGAAAATTTGACCAATCACTGGAATATTAGCCAAGCCCGGAAAAGAAAAATAACCAAAGCTCTGACTGATATTCTCTGTTTGCCCTTTATCATAAATAGCCTTAATTAAGAAAACACCCAGTGGTGGTGCCATTAAATTGAGCACCGTGCCGCTGATAATATGGTCAGCGTGAAAGTTAATAGTCGCTACTGCATGCAATAGTGAAAACAGCAAGCCAACAATCCCGCCGACTAATGCACCCAGCCACGGCGTGATTTTGCCAAAAGTACCTGCAAAGGTCAGGTTAAATACAATCGACGAGAAAGCACCCATCGTCATAATTCCTTCAAGACCAATGTTAGTGACACCAGAATTCTCACTATAAACTCCGCCTAACGCAGTAAAAATTAGTGGCGCCGAATAGACAAAAGTCGATGACACTAGTAAAGATAAAATCGCTACCAAACTCATTATTTTTGCCTCCCGTTATCTGCCTGAACTTCTTTTTTAGTAACCGCTAAATTAGGCGACCGCTTATCCTTAAACAAGCGGCCAATCACATACTGAATGGCAATAAAGAAAATAATTGCGGCAATCACAATTGAGACGATTTCATAAGGAATACCAGCAATTGTCTGCATTCCCAAGCCACCAATTTTTAAAATTGAGAACAATAATGCAGCCAGCAAAATACCAACAGCCGTACTGCCGCCCAACAAGGCAACAGATAATCCATCCCAACCAATATCCAAACTCGTAGTCTGCGTAAAGTAGTTTTGGTAAGTTCCTAAGCCTTGAACAACACCGCCCAGTCCGGCAAAGCCACCTGATAAAAGCATCGACAGCATAATATTTTTCTTAGTCGACATGCCGGCATAACGACTGGCATAAGGATTGGTTCCAACTGACCGAATTTCAAAGCCAGTGGTCGTCTTTTTCATTAAATACCAGTAGACTACAACTGCAATTAATGCTATAAATATCCCCGCATTAATCCGCGAATCGCCAAAGAAAGAACTCAACCAGTCAATCTTCAAACTGCCATTAGCGGCGATTGTCTTGGTCGTATCCGTATCCAGCCGCAAACTACTTGGCATAATCTGCTGCATCAAATATTGACATGAGTAGAGCACAATATAATTAAGCATGATTGTAGTGATAACTTCATTCGTCCCAAATTGGGCCCGCAGCCAACCGGCAATCCCGGCCACAATCGCGCCAGCAACAATTCCCGCAATTATCGCCAGCGGCAGTAAGACAACTTTGGGTAAATTAGGATTAGCTAACACGACCCAGATTGAAGCTAGCCAACCAGCTTGTGCTTGACCGGGCAAACCAATATTAAAAAAGCCGGCACTGGAAGCAATCGCGAAGCCAATCGCCGTAAAAATTAACGGCGTGGCCTCCCGAATGGTTTCGCCAATACCATTCATGTTGCCAAGCGCACTAGAGAACATTGAGGAATAAGCCTGAATTGGATTGTAATTCCAAATTAACATAATTACTGCACCAATTAAAAAGCCAGCAAGAATGGAAATAACTGGTACTAAAATTCTTTTGGTTCTAGATGTTATTTTAAGCAAGAGCAGTACCTTCTTTCTTAACTCCGGTCATCAGCAGGCCTAATTCTTCATCACTGGTTTCTCCTGGCTTAACTTCACCAGAAATATTCCCATCATGAAGCACAATAATGCGGTCAGATAATTGCATAATCTCGTCTAATTCATAAGAAATTAACAAAATCGCCTTACCTTTTGCTCGCTGCTCTAATAATTGCTTGTGGATATATTCAATTGCCCCGACATCTAGTCCCCGTGTTGGTTGAAACGCAATGATTAAATCACTGTCACGGTCTAATTCTCGCGCAATAATCACCTTTTGCTGGTTACCACCGGACAAGTCACTAACCGGTAAATTAATTCCAGTAGTTCGAATATCAAACTTTTTCACCAACTTTTGCGCGTGCTGACTAATGACATCACGACGCAAGATATGATGACGTGAAAATGGCTCTTGATAATAATCCTGCAATGCCAAATTATCCGCAATTGAAAATGGCAAAATCAAACCATACTTTTGCCGGTCGGCGGGAATATGAGCCACGCCCCCTTGGGTAATTTTACGTACCTTTTGGTTGGTCAAGTCCTGACCATTAATGATAATGTTGCCCGCACTAACATGGCGCAAACCCGTTATTGCTTCTACTAATTCATCTTGACCATTGCCGTCAATTCCGGCTACTCCCAAAATTTCACCACCACGCAGGTTAAAGGATAACCCCTTGAGCGCCGCAACGCCTTGCTTATTTTTAACTTGCAGGTTGGTTACATCAAGAATGGTCTTGCCTAATTCTACTGCCGGCTTGGTCAGACGCATATTAACGTGGCGCCCAACCATTAATTCGGCTAAGTTATTGTCAGTAACATCAGCAACGTTAAAAGTGCCGACACTTTTCCCAGCACGAATAACGGTCACGCGGTCAGCTGCTCTTTTGATTTCCTCTAATTTATGCGTAATTAGAATAATTGACTTACCTTCTTTAGCCAGCTCCTTAAGAATCTGAATAAATTCCGTAATTTCCTGCGGGGTCAATACTGCCGTCGGCTCATCAAAAATCAAAATATCTGCGCCGCGATACAGCACCTTTAAAATTTCTACCCGTTGCTGCTGCGCCACGGTAATATCGCCCACTCTTTTATTAGGGTCAACATTCAGACCATAACGTTTGGACAACTCTTCAATTTGCGTTTGCGCCTTTTTTAAATCTAATTTAGGTCCCTTGGTTGTCTCATGACCCAAAATAATATTTTCTAAAACAGTAAAGGAATCCATTAGCATAAAGTGCTGGTGCACCATCCCAATGCCCAAATTTTTAGCTACTGTTGGATTTTTAACTGTAACTTGCTGACCACGCACCAGGATTTCACCAGCAGTTGGTGTTAATAACCCCGATAAAATGCTCATCAAGGTTGACTTCCCCGCACCATTTTCGCCAAGTAAAGCTAAGATTTCACCATGATGCAAGACCAAATTAATATCATCATTAGCCTTAAAACCATTGAAGTCCTTAACAATATGGCGCATCTCAATTACGTTCGTCATATTTTCCATTTTGCTTATTGATTTCCTTTTTGTTAAAAAACTCTTTGCTTACACAAAGAGTTTTCAATTATTAATTATTTAGTCGTTTCCCGAACATTAATTTTACCGGCAATAATTTGTGCCTTAGCACGATTGACTGCAGTCCAGGTCTTAGCGGACAAGTTACCGCGAGTTAGTGAAACACCGTTACCTTTTAAGGTATAAACTAGGTGCTTGCCTCCTGGGAATTTGCCGCGATAGGCATCATCAGCCAATGACTTCGAGGCAACATCAAGACCCTTCAAAACTGAAGTCAAAGTAAAGTTGTCCTTCTTGCCATCTTTAGTCTTGTAGTTACCCAAGTTAACCTGGTCAACATCAACGCCGATGACCCAAACTTTTTGACTGGCTGGCCGTGTTTGATTGCGATCCTTAGCTTCCTGGAAGACCCCATTACCTGCAGCACCCGCAGTTTGAAAAATAATATCGGTCTTATTGGCATACATTGATTGCGCTATTGACTTAGCCTTGTCAGTTGAAGCAAAATTCCCAACATATTCGGTTGAAACCTTAATCTTCTTTTGTAAAGCCTTTGCCCCGTCTTGCACTCCTTGCTTAAAGCCAGCTTCAAATTTATCAATGATGCTGGATTTAGCACCGCCGATGAAGCCGACCTTATTTGTCTTGGTCGTGTAAGCTGCTGCTAACCCGCCCAAATAAGAAGACTGGTTACTTTCAAATGTAACCGAGGCAACATTCTTTTGCCCTGTAATCACATCATCAATAATGACAAAATTCTTTTTGGGATTCTTTTTAGCTGACGCCTTAACTGAATCAGTCAACATATAACCAACACCAACAATTGTTTGGTAGCCTGACTTAGCAGCTTGATTAAAGTTAGGAGTAAAATCTGATGCACTACCTGATTGAAAGTATTGGTAGCCTTTGCCCCGGGTAAAACCGTGTTCTTTACCATAAGCCTTGAAGCCCTGCCAAGCAGCTTGATTAAATGACTGGTCATCAACCCCATTGTCATCAGTAATTAGAGCAATACTGCCTTTACTAGTTTGATTTCCCGAACTTTGCTTTTTGCCGGAGCATGCACTCAAAACCAAACTAACTGATGCCACAACTGTTCCTAAAGCTAACAACTTACTAAATTTACGCTGCAATTTTCTGCCCTCCATAAATAACGAACTATTCATAATTATTTTATCTTAAAAATACGTAATTGCAATAGTAATGTTTTTTATTTTACGGATAAAGCAGTTTTGTATGCGCTAAACAGCGAACTATTCTGCTGGGTGAATTGGTACTTTAATTGAACCAGCAATAATTTGCGACCGCGCCTCTTGGGCAATTTTCCAAGCAGCAGGAGTAATTTGTCCCCGTTTAATTGAGACACCATTGGTCTTGAGGCCATAAACAAGATGTTGTCCGCCAGGGAATTTACCGTTATACGCCCGATTAGCAATATCTTGGGTGGCAATATTGACGCCCGTAATTACTGAAGTTAAGACAAAGTTCGCCTTTTTGCCGTCCTTTGACTTGTAATTGCCTAAATATGACTGGTCGACATCAACGCCGATTGCCCAGACACGCTTAGAAGCAGGGCGATTTTGGTTAATTGACTTGGCTTCTTGGAATAGACCATCGCCAGTAGAGCCAGAAGCGTGGAAGATAATATCCGCTTTTTTGGCATACATTGATTGGGCAATTGCCTTGCCTTTATCCGCACTGGTAAAACTGCCAGCATATTGGTTCAAAAGTGTTACCTTTTTATGCAATCTTTTAGCTTCATCATTCACGCCCTTGGTAAAGCCAGCATCAAACAGGTCAATAATATTGCCGTGAACGCCACCGATAAAACCAATCACGTTCGTCTTAGTTTCTGCAGCAGCAACAACTCCTGCTAAGTAGGCTGCTTGCTCACTCTTAAAGTTAGCCGAAGCAACATTCTTTTGGCCGTTAATTACTTCATCAACAATCACGTAGTTCTTCTTGGGATTCTTCTTAGCTGCCGCACTGACAGCATCTTTTAAGTTGTAGCCAATCCCAAAAATCGTTTGATAGCCTGCTTTACTGGCCTGGTCAAAATTAGGCACAAAGTCAGCATCACTGCTTGATTGGAAATACTGGTAGCCATTTTTGCCGCGCTGCAAATTATGCTGCTTGCCATATGCCTTGAATCCATTCCACGCTGACTGATTAAACGAATTATCATTGACCCCAGCTGCCGTTGTTACCAAAGCAATGGAATGTTTGGCACTATCACCTGTATTACCACTGCCGCCCTGCTTTTTACCAGAACATGCTGTTAACACCAGACCGGCCGTAAAGACCAGTGCTGCTGTTGACCAAATTTTCTTGAACTTTATGCTCATGTTGTAACCCCCTAAATATCTTTTCAGTTATTAAAATATCAAGATTTAGTGGTTATGTCAAAATCGCACCACAAGATGAAGTGCTGATTTATCAAGATTCTATAATTGGTCTAGAACATGTTCTAAGACAGACACACCATTATTTTTGTATGCTTCAAAGCAGAATTTGAAAATTTTTCAAAATTTATCGACTTATGTAAAATTAGCCAAACAAAAAGACGCTTTCGCGTCTTAAAAAACTATTTTAATGATTGAGTGACCTTAACTTTTCCAGCAATAATTTGTGTACGCTGCTTTTGAACAGCTGTCCAAGCTGCGGCACTTAAATTACCCTTAGTAATCGCAACGCCGTTATTTTTCAAGCCATAGACTAAGTGCCGACCCCCAGGAAATTCACCCTTAGCAGCCAAATCCGCTAATGATTTAGTTGCCACACCTAATCCTTTCAAAACCGAAGTCAGCGTAAAGTTATCCTTCTGACCATTTTTAGTTTTGTAATTACCTAACCCTGCTTGGTCGACATCAACGCCAATTACCCACACTTTCTGGGCTGCTGAATGCATTTGGTTGTAATCCTTAGCCTCCTGAAAAATACCATTACCAGCCGTCCCCGCTGCTTGATAAATGATGTCACACTTATCTGAATACAGTGACTGGGCGATAGATTTTGCTTTATCAGTCGATGTAAAGTTGCCAATATATTCATTCTTAACCGTTATTTTTTTGTGCAGCATTTTTGCACCAGCTTGGACGCCTTGGCTAAAACCTGCCGCAAAAGAATTAATGATGCCAGATTTAGCACCACCAACAAAGCCGACAGAATTAGTTTTAGTCGTATAAGCTGCCGCAACACCGGCTAGATATGATGCTTCATTGCTTTTGAAAGTAACGGATGCCACATTTTTTTGGCCGGTAATCACATCATCGATAATGACAAAATTTTTCTTAGGATTTTTAGCTGCCGCTGCCTTCACCGAATCTTTTAGCGCGTAGCCGACACCAAAAATCGTCTGGTAGCCAGAACTAGCTGCCTGATTGAAGTTGGGGGTATAATCTGCTGCACTATTTGATTGAAAATATTGGTAGCCACTTCCACGCTTTAAATTATGTTCTTTACCAAAAGCCGTAAAACCACCCCATGCGGCTTGATTGAATGACTGATCGTCAACTCCGCTACTGTCAGTAATCAATGCGATACTATTTTTACTGATTTTAGCTTTAGAAGTATCCTGTTTCTTACCCGTGCAGGCCGTCATAACAAGACTTATTCCAAGAACAATTGTCAACCAGCGCCATCGTTTTTTATTCATACTTTAACCTCTGTGAATTTGCTAATAATTTTGTTCAATATTAATCCTAATTAAGGGTAATTAAAACAAAAAAGCACCAGCATCTTTATTAAAAAAGCTGGTACTTAATTTTTGAAATATTCACTGATTTTTAACTTCGCCTGTGGAGGCATTAAATTAAGCTGGGGTAATTGACTAATTTTTATCCAAGTTGGCAAATAAATGTTCGTCAAACTTGATCGCTCTTGCTCCTCACCACTAATCTCAGGTGTCGTCACTTGCAAAGATTGGGCACAGAAAAAGACTTCACATTCTTGCTCCTGTAAGACAAACAACGGGTGTAAATCTTTAGTTGTTAACTCTATTTGTAATTCTTCACGAACTTCACGGATTGCCGTTTCAATAGGCGTTTCTTGCCCCTTAGCACCGCCGCCTGGAACTACCCAATAATCACGGCCATCCTTCAAGCGATGAATTAGCAGTAAAGCCTGGGTTTGACGATTATAAATCACAACCCTAGCTCGCATTTCACACATCCCACTCTTGGATAAATTCGTTAACAAAATTACGCATATATTCAGTTCTAATGTGTGCTTCTTTTTTACCACCTGCTGTATTCATTAAATCTTCAAGCTGAAATAATTTTTCATAAAAGTGATTAATTGTCGTCTCCTGGTGCTGTCGATATTGGTCATGACTAACTAATTTTTGCGGCTTAATTGCTGGATCATAAATCATGTTGCCATGCGCACCACCATAAGTAAAAGCACGAGCAATCCCAATTGCACCAAGGCTTTCAATTCGATCTGCATCCTGAACGTATTGCCCCGAAACAGGTAATTGATAATGATGCTCAATATTTTTAGAAAATGACATATGCTGCATTGTAAACAAGATGTCCTTAATTTCTAAAGTCGTAAAGCCTACCTGCGGCAATATTTCTTGAATATTAGCCAAGACAATTTCTGGATCTGAGCAAACTTTTTCATCAATTGTGTCATGTAAATATCCGGCTGCTTCAATAATCGCTACCATGCGACTATCTTGGTGGGCATTGGGATTATCTTGTAAATACATTTGTTTCGCTAAGTGGGCTACGCGCTGACCGTGATAAAAGTCATGACCAGTTTTTTCATCTTTAAGCTGCCTTTTAACAAAATCGATTACCTCAGTTATCTGCACTTTAGGTGTCCTTTCTATTAATTTCAATGACATTAAGCCACTTCCCAGATTTGAACTGGGGACCTCCTCCTTACCACGGCGGTGCTCTACCTCCTGAGCTAAAGTGGCACCTCTATTGTACCAAAAAAGCATCCTGCAAACAGGAGATGCTTTATTTTTTATTTAGATTGCAGTCATTATTCTTCTGAATTAATAAATTTAACTGCTGTCCCATAGGCAACAACTGATTGCATGTCACTAGCAATTGAGCCAGAATCAAAACGCATCATTACAATTGCATCCGCACCCTTGTCGGCAGCTGCTTGACACATTCTTGCCAATGCCTTATTTCGCGACTCTTCCAGCATCTTAGTATAAGAACCAATTTCACCGCCAACCATTGATTTTAAGCCAGCACCAATATTCTTAATCATATTCTTAGATTGTGTAGTTAAGCCAAAGACTTCTCCCAGAATTTCATATTTCTTACCAGGAATTTGCTCTGTCGTTGTCACCATGATCTGTTCTGCGTCCATAATTATTCTCCTAAACTTATTCACTAACTAGGCACTCTTTAATTATATAATGTTAGTTTATAAATTTAAATTATTAATATAGCTGTTTAGTAAACAAAAAATAGGTATCCCATATTTGGAATACCTATCTCAACTATTTAATTGTAACTAACGTGTACTTTCTCTTACCCTTACGGACAATGACGTATTTGCCATCAAATGCCTTGTCTGGGTCAACATCAAAGTCAACGGATTGTTCCCGATCGCCATTGATGTAGATTGCGCCATTCTTGATATCTTCACGCGCCTGACGCTTGGAATCTTCAACCTTAGTCTCAACTAAGAAATCAACAATGTTCTTCACACTGCCATCTGTCTCAGCAGCTGGCGCACTCTTTAGACCTTCCTCAATTTGCTTAACCGATAAGTTCTTGATGTCGCCAGAAAATAGCGCGTCAGTAATCATTTGTGCTTCTTTTAAGCCGTCTTCACCATGGACGAACTTGGTTACTTCTTCAGCTAATTTCTTTTGTGCTGCCCGCTTCCAAGGTTCCTTCTTAGTAGCCTCATCCAAGGCATCAATTTCTTCATGACTTAAGAAAGTGAAGTACTTCAAGTATTTAACAACATCACGGTCGTCTTGATTAATCCAGAATTGGTAGAACTCGTAAGGACTTGTCTTTTCTGGGTCAAGCCAAACAGCACCACCTGCTGACTTACCAAACTTGGTACCGTCAGCCTTTAACATCAAAGGAATGGTCAAGCCAAAGACTTGTCTGTCTGAACCCTGCAACTTATGAATTAAGTCGATTCCGGCAGTAATGTTACCCCATTGGTCACTACCACCGATTTGCATTTGTACACCGTAATTCTTGTTCAATTCGTTAAAGTCAATCGCCTGCAAAATTTGGTAAGAAAACTCAGTAAAGGAAATCCCATTTTCTAATCGGCTGGCAACAACATCTTTATTAAGCATGTTATTAACTTGGAAATGCTTGCCGTAATCACGCAAAAAGTCAATTAAGGTTAGCTTGTCCAGCCATTCTGCATTGTTAACGATTTGAAAGTTTTCTGTACCAAACAGCTTTTCCATTTGCTTAGTCAAAGCAACTTCATTTTGGTGTAACTTTTCCGCATCCAGCAAGGTCCGTTCTGACTTACGACCAGATGGGTCACCGATTGTTCCTGTACCACCACCAATAACAATTACTGGGTGGTAACCGGCAAGCTGGAATCTCTTCAAAATCATAAAGGGAATCAAGTGACCAATATGAAGCGAATCACCAGTTGGGTCGGTCCCACAGTACAATGCCAAGTCGTCGTGCTCTTCTAAGTATTTGCGTAAACCTTCTTCGTCAGTTTCTTGGTTAATGGCGCCACGCCATTTTAAGTCTTCTAAAATATCAAAGTTTGCCATTATTTTCCTCCAACAAAAAACGCCCCTAGATTCAATTCGAATCTAGGGACGACTAAATTGCTTTTTAGCCGTGGTACCACCCACGTTTACACCTATTACAGTGCCTTGTCTGGTCTTTACGGGAACCACCCAACTCGTATTTCGTCACCTTCGACCTGTCTAGCTCACACCAACCGCTAGTTCTCTGATCGCTGAATCGAAGTGCTACTTCATCATGATGTTAAATGCATAATACTAATTTTTTATTAATTAGTCAACATTATTTTTTAATTATTTGTAAAAGCCCTTTGCCTTCAAGCCATATGCCTTACCCGAAGTCATGTCATACTGAATCATTTCGTAATCAGCAAGCAGCTTTTGTTGCTTCTTCGTTAATTTCTTTGGATCAACCATTTCACCCTTACGGTTAACTAAGTTGAAGCCCTTGTCGCCAGCAAAATTAATCGTAATTGCTGGCAATTCCTTGTGAACTTCTGTTAACAAGGCTTGGTACGGTGTGACCTTCGAGTCAGTCTGTTGCAGCATCATGGCAATGAAGTCACTGGTATTCACATAATTATTGTCCTTAGTTGACAGCTTCATCTTGGCGCCATGGTCACGAGCATACTTATTTGAGTAAATAAAGTAGCGCGTTGAGTGCATTTGTACCGGATACTTCGCCGTGTAACTTTGTGACAAAATACTTGGGTAGTGATCGCCATAAAAGACCAAGGTAATTGGCTTCTTAATCTTATCAATTTGCTTGATAAACTTCTTAACTGCTTTGTCGGTATATTGTGTACCCTTAACATAAGTAGCCATTTGTTCACGATCTGCGGCAGTCTTGAACAAGTCACCGGAAATCTTACCCATGTATTCATTCTTTGGATACCAATTGTCATACGGCATGTGGTTCTGAATTGAAATCAGATTAATAAACTGGCCGCCTTTACGCGAATTAATTTGACGTAAACCATTGGCATAAGTAGTGAAATCAGAATTATAGCTGCTGTGACCTAATTTCTTCTGGTCAACAATCTTATAACCTGAACCCAAGTAAGCAAATTTATTAAACTTGAAAATCCGATAGTCACCAATTCTTGAGTAGTAAGTCCCAATAAATGGGTGAATCGCAGACTTGTAATCAAAGTCCATCCCGATTGTTGGATAGAACTTGTAATTCGGTACGATTTGAACGTATGGCGTCAGCGTTGACTTGAACATTCCCATGTTCAGACCCGTCAGCGTCTCCCATTCCATGTTGGCCGTACCACCACCATAACCGGCACTAAGCATCGAGCCATAAGTTGACCGCTTCTTCATCGACTGAATAAACTTAACCGGATTTGGCGCATCACGGTCAAACTTAATTGTTGGGAAAGTATATGGATCAACAAAACTTTCACTCAAGTTGAAGATTACGGTTTGCTTATTAACGTCATTCTTCCGCATCTTATTGATTTTAGCGGCAACTTTAGCATACTTTTGGTTTAGCTGATTGATTGTCGTTGCTGAATAGCCATTTGGCTGATCCATAATTTGCAAATCAATGTAATTCAGGAAGTTCAAAACCGGCCCGTTAACCTGAATATCACGTTCAGGGTTACGGAATTTTTGGTGGTTATCAAAGCCAAGGTTAATGTAATAAATAAAACCATCATCGTGATTAAACCGCAATGGTGTCAAGAATAACAGCAAGCTGAGCAGTGCCCAAATTCCACGCCGCTTCCATGAACCGCGCTTTTTAATTGGGTACTTCTTCTCTAAAAAGATGTCCAGAACAATTACTACTACTAGGGCAACTAAAATAGCAATAACCATCCCCTTGCCGATCATTGGCAGCAAGGTCTTCCAGTTAACTATTTCGCTAATTTCAGTTGGATAAATCGGCTCACCACGCAAATTCATCTTAATCTTATTAGCAACAGCCCAGCCAATCCCAATAATGCTGACCAGCATGTTGGAAGTCCAGTAGCGCGTGGTAATGAAGTAAAGAATTGAGAACAAGGCATCAAGGAAGATTGTCGTTAGAACAATCGCAAAGAATTTGGTTCCCAAAAGATAAACAATTGCATTAATATTTTTGGCCGTACTAATCTGAATACGTAAATTATCGGATTCAATTAAGAAAGACGCAAAACTTAAAATGTAGAACCAGCCCCACGTTAAAAGATTAACGCGGTTAGTAACTACCCACTTAGTAAAGCCTTGCCAAGCAGTTTCACACACATTGGCCAAATTAGTTTCGTGGTCGAGATAGTCAAGTGCCTGTTTAAACGGCCGCCACTTAAACAGATAGCGGTCCAAGATAAAGTACCAGCCCCAAGCAATTAACATCATTAAGACAATCATAATGAGCTTGTTAATTGTCGAAGAATCGGTAAAGGTAAAGACCTTCATGAACTTGCTTGAAATTGGCGCATCCATGAAAATAATTACTGGGATAAAGTAGCGCATTTCCCGCGCGCTGAAGGTAACAATAACCTTTTTAAAGAGTAAAAAGGCTGCTGCTACCATCAAAAACATAAACGGTGATGAGGGATTATTCAAAAATTCCCTGTTCCAATCGCCGCCACCATTACCAGAAATTAATTGTGACCAATAAACAGCATCAAACCCCGGAACCCCAATTAAAACGACAAAGAAAGAAACTAAGCCGGCAAATAAGGAAGCTCCCAGCATTTTGCCATCAATTTTGACATTGGCGAGAAACATTCCCCAAGCAAAGAACAAAATCAAATACAAGCCGTAAAGCGAATATTGAAAAGTTAAATTACCAGCACTTAAAGCAAAACCTAATACCGTTAAGATACTCAACACTAGCAGGTTTTGCTTGTCACTTAACTTGTGCTGCAGATCATACAGGTATGGCTGAGCCAGCAAACTGAAGATTAATCCTGCAAACAAAACTGACGTACTGGTAATTACTGGGAAGAGCATTCCCCATACACGCCACATATTAAAGTGACTTGGCGAAATAATAAAGAATAACAGGTAATAAACAATTAAGGTCGTTACCCCTAACAGCCAGTACCTAAGACTCTCACTTGCACGTTGCTTTTTCTTACTGTAGACAGCACCAAAAACCATTGGGACAAGCATTATTGTTGCGTGATACAACATATTTGGCACAAACCGAATAAACGAAAAATGTGCTCTAGAAGCAATGCCTCGTAAGTTAAACATTTGTACTAACATGAAGAAAGTCGCAACCAGCAGGCAGATGGCCTGCACAGTCTTTAACGTTTTTTTATTTTTATTCATGTTTCTAGTATATACCCTCACTAAAAATTGATTTTATCTCTTATTGTACCTTTATACCCAACTTTTTCTTAATTGTGTATAAAACATCGACTTCTTTACCCTTACCGACAAAAAAGTCATGAAGATCATGCCTAAACTTAAAAGTCATAATTAGCGCAATCACTAATAGGATAATGCCGACTTCCCTAATTTTTGTCAATTCATAACAACTAAACAAAAATATAAAGACCAGCGGCGGTACTGTTAGATTCTTCATGATAATCACCAAAATTAAGGCAATCAGCAAGGTAGTAACACCTGCTGGAAAATCATAAATCAAAGCAAACAATCCCGCCACGGCAACTCCCTTGCCGCCTTGAAACTTATTTAAAATTGGGAAGCAGTGCCCCAGAATCAGCCCTAAAGCTGTATAAGCCAAATTAACGCGCCCTGGGAAAAGACTAGCAACTATTAATAGTGCAACGGCAGTTTTCAAAAAATCACCTAAACAGGTAATTATGCCCCATTTTTTACCAAAAACAGCACCGACATTAGCTGTTCCGGGATTACCAGAACCGACTTTGGTCGGATCTTGATGAAAAATAAACCGGCCAATTAACATTGCACCCAGCAAATTCCCCAGTACATAACCAATTAAGATTGACCACAAACGTGTCATCAATTATCATCTTCCTCCTGTGAATTTTGCTCTTGATAATCCTGATAAATAGTATAATCCTGTGTGGCTGGATCAGAAAAGTCAAAGCCTCCAGCAGAATTACGCTTATTCTGGTAAGTTTCATTATTGTTGATTGGCATTAGAGTTAATCCCAATTCACCGCGCAAGTAGTCAGAGACGCGCTGCAACTCTTTAGTTGACTGCACCTGATAAGAAGCATCCCCGATTGTTGCGTTATGGCCATGGAGGTAATCGTTTTTAACACTTTCAGTCGAGCTGCGATAATTAAGCGCAATTTCTTCTAGCGCTTTAAACGGTAAGTTAGTCTTAACGTTACCCGAAATTGAGGTCAACACTGAATCTAGCTTGGTCAAAGTGCTGATTGAAACAGCCTTCTTAATCAAAGTTGTAATAACCTGACGCTGCCGCTTTTGGCGACCATAATCACCTTCTGGATCGTCATAACGCATTCTTGAATATGCCAAGGCGCCGCCGCCACCCATGTGGGTCAGCTGATTTTTCTTAAAAACATAGCCGCCATACTCAAAGCTAAGGGTTGGTCTGACATTAATCCCGCCAACATAACGAATTAGGCGCATAATTCCCTTCATATTAACCAAGGCATAGTACTTGATCGGCACATTGATTAACTGCGAGACACTAGCCATTGTCATCTTGGCACCACCTATCCCATAGGCAGCATTAATCTTTTCAGTTTGAAATTCTTCCGCACCAACCATTTGCGCCATTGTGTCACGCGGAACCGACATCAACGTGTACCGTTTCTTTTGCGGATTGACAACAGCTAGAATAATCGTATCCGTATTACCGACTTTTTCAGTTCGATCTAGTGCCCCTGTATCAGTTCCAAGTAATAAGACGGCAAATTTTTTCTTACCGTTAAACTCACCCTTTTTAATCTGGACTTGATTGTTACTGTCGTACGTATTATCAACCGCCGTTTTGGTTCGATAATAAACGTATGCCGAATAAGCAGCTGCCGCTACAACAGCAACCGCAATAATACTTATTAGCCAGGTCCAAACTTGTCGCCGCCGATGATAGTCCTTAGCATGCAACTCTACCCGACTCTTACTCCTGCGCTTATCGTTATGATCCATTTTCTTACCCAAATATTAATTAACAATGAATGTATTATAGCAAAAAAAGCAAACCAATGCTGGTTTGCTCACAACTTCTTATTAAAATCATTACCATCTTTAACTAAGTGCTAAAGTTAACTGAAATTCGTTATCATTGTCCCCAGCCAGCAGCGCATTATCAATTGAGGCAACTACCTGCTCGCCTTTAGCAGTTAAAGCAAAATTAGCAGAATTTAACTTAATCGTTGCCTCCTGATTGGTTAATTCAACTTCATTGACACTTTCCTTAACCGTCCAGCCAGTAATTACCGGCAAAACAAAAGACAAAGAAAACGGCATTTCTTTATGTGAATTATTCTTTAAATAGCATTTAAGGTCAATTCGGTTACCCTCAAGCGCATAAGTCAAAATCATTTCAAAATGATACGGAAACTTCTTGTAGCTTACCGCATCATCAATCAAAGCCAAACTAACACGTGCGTCTCCCTTATCGACAACAGTCCAATGTAAGAGCTCCGCCCAATTTTCACCTTGATCCGCACTCGGAAAGACAACCGTCAACTTCTCCTGCGCAGCATCACTTTTGAAATAATCAGACTGATTACCATGATTTACCAAACTAAGCATTTGGGCACCATCTTCAGCAATTGCGACGCGCAAAAGAGAATTTTCAATTGTTTGCATAGTTCACTCCAAACTTTCTCCCACTTAAAAATAGCACTTTAACACCACTTATGTCAATTCAGCCCTTAAACTAGCGCTTTTTTGCAAAATAAGCACTCTAAATTAATAGAGATTACATTATAATAGAAGAAAAACATTTTTCACACTAAAAAGCGTCAGCTACAAGAAATTTATTACCCTTATCAATAGCAATCTTGAGCTTTATATAATATAATAATTGTGTTCCCAAGGATTATAAGTTAGTTTTTGGAACAAGTTAATAAAAGAGCACTCCGCGAGGAGTGCTTTTTTATATTTCATAATTAATTCGATCACGTGAAGCTTCTGTCAAATCAGCCGAAACCAGCGCAACAAATGAGCCGTCATCACCAGGATCAATCTCATCAAGTGCGCTGCATTTAGGTAATACCGCCTTATCATACAACCGACTCGCCAAAGTATCGGCCGCCATCTTTAATGATTCGCGCAAGCCTTCACCTTCGGTAATTGCTCCTTTGACATCAGGAAAACTAATCACATAGAAATTATCATCAAGTGGTTTAAAAATTGCCGGATATGTTACTATTCTATGATCCATTAAATATTCCCTCCATCTATAGTACTAATTAATATTAATGATATACCTAAAACCAAAGTTTGCCGTAGGAATTTGCAATTTATTTTAAATATTTATCATATTGCCCATTGAAAGCAGAAGAATTATAATTAGTGAAGTCATACACATTTTATTGTTTTTGTGGAGGAATTATATTATGAAAATTGTGATTGCCGGCTCTGGTGCAATGGGCTTACGGTTCGGCTTGCTTTTGAAGCGCGGCGGTAATGATGTCACTCTCGTTGACGGCTGGGATAAGAATATTGCTGCCGTTAGAGAAAACGGCGTTAAGGCTGATGTTGACGGCGAAACTCTTACTGCTACCATGCCGATTTATAAGCAAAATGAAATTGCTGAAGAGGTTAACAATGTTGATCTTGTCATTGTTTTCACCAAGTCAATGGCTCTAGGCTCAATGCTTGATAGTGTTAAGTCAGTAATTGGACCAAATACTTATATTCTTTGCCTGCTTAATGGCCTAGGACACGAAGAAGTGCTTGAGCAATATGTTGCTAAAGACCACATCATCATGGGTGTCACAATGAACGCTGCAAGCATGCCAGCTCCTGGTGAAACCAAATTTGATGGTAGTGGACCAACAGAATTGCAATGCTTGGCTGCCAGTGGCCAACAAGAAGTCCAAAAAATCGTCGATGTCTTCAATGAATCAAAGATTGAGGCCCTTTATAGCGAGAACGTCTTGTACTCTATTTGGCGCAAAGCCTGCGTTAATGGGGTCGTTAACTCCGTTTGTGCATTGTTAGAGGGGACTACCGTTGACTTCGGTCATGCACAAAATGCCGACGCAATTACACGCACCATTGTAGATGAATTTGCCGATGTTGCTGAACGCGAAGGTGTCTATCTTGACCGCAAAGAAGTGGTTGAACACGTTGAAAGTACTTGGACAATGGACCACTACCCATCAATGTACCAGGACTTAGTAGTCAATCACCGGCCAACAGAAATCGACTACATCAACGGCGCTGTTTGGCGCAAAGGACAAAAATACGGCGTGCCAACACCATATTGTGCCTGCATTACCAACTTAGTTCACGCTAAAGAAGGAATGTTAAACGTTAAATAAGTTTAAACAAAAGTAAAAAGCTTCGCAATTCGGATTTGAATTACGGAGCTTTTTTAAGTGTGTTTATGCTAGGAAAATTGTGTATATATAAGAGAAATTTATTATTTTGCTTCTAAGTCAAAGTTGGTCTTACCAAGGCCTGTCCAACGAACATAAGCTTGAGTTAAAGCAGTTGCTGATGGGTAATCTTGACCATCAAATTCGCTGATAACTTGACCTAATTTAACTGACTTGTAGTTACCAAGCCGTAAATCATAGTCTGCAGCTTCCTTGACTAATTCATCCTTGGTAATTGGGAAGAAGTTAATCATGCCGCGTTTGCTGTTTTCAAGCATTTCGCGGTAACTTTGTGCAAAGTAATGTGAATCGTATTGTGCGACAACGTATTCTGCCATTGTATTAGTCCTTTCTGCTATCTAAGCCTTTGAAACCAATGTAATCATGGTCACCAGCATTTGGATTAGCACCACCACGGTGGTCATTCAAGTAACCTAAGTCTCCCATCATTGATGAGTTTTGTAAGTAGCTAGCTTCACGTGGGTTGAAAGTTGCCATGAACATTTCAGCGTCCTTGGAATCTGAATGTTGCAATAATTCTCCACCCGGTGCGTAAAGACCAGAGTGACCGAACCATTGGTAACCATCATCACGACCAGCTAAGTTAGTGTAAGCAACGTAGAAGTTGTTGTGGTAAGCAGCTTCATGGTTAGTAATCATTGTTCCTTCTTGGTATGGATCCATGTAAGCAGAGATCCGAATTACCAAGTTGGCACCATTTTGCCGTGGAAGATCCCACATTTCGTGGTAGTCACCATCAGCACAAATGATTGTGGAAATCTTTGAACCTTCTGGACCGTCAAATGGCATTAAGCCTTCGCCCATTCCTGGGTGAGTTGGTTCAGCTGGGTTCCATGGGTGAGCTTTAGCGTAAATGTTAACTACTTTACCCTCATCGTTGATAGTAATGGCAACGTTTCTTGCTTCGTCGTCACCTTCGAATTGGTAGTAAGCACCAACAACAAGCCAAACGCCCAAAGTAGCACATTTATCTTGCAATTGCTTCATGAATTTATCGTTTTCGTGCAATGGGTAATCATGAGCAACTGGACTAAAACCGTGAGTGTAAGTTTCAGGAGTGATTAACATTTGGTAACCAGCGTATGAGATTGTGGCTCTGTCCATGTACTCAAATAATTGGTCCAAATTGTCTTGAATTTGCATTTCAGCAATTTCAGTAGCAGATTTGCTTGCTAAGTATTCCTTAACTTCTGCCTTTTGACTATCAGTCTTAAAGCGGAGCCATTCGTTCATTGAAGCTTCTGAAACATAACCAGAAACAGGAGTCCGAGCGCCAGCTTGCATAAAGACCAAATTTAAATAACCAGGTAATGCGTAATTTGTCGTTAACATCGTTAACTTCCTTTCTTAAAAAATAATAAGCTTATTTACCTTCGTACAACGTTACAAAGCCGAATGCTATAGCAACTAAAATTGCCGAAACAATAAACATAATGCCGACCATGTTTGAACCCATGTTCATAATTGAACCGGCAAGCGGCGCTGCAAAGAAGGTACCAGCGTTAAGACCGATATTCATAATACCGATCGCATTAGCTGATAATGGTGCCTTCTTAACAGACATTGGTGCAAGCGAATAAATTGTTGTCGGAATTGAACCATCAAAAATTGGGAAAATGATGATAATGGCCCAAGCTAAAGCCGTTGTGTGGATGAAGTTAAAGGCTACTAAACCAATAATTCCGTATAAAACAGCACAGCTTATCCCAAAAATCTTCTTACCGTTTTCTGATTTAATCTTGTCCAAAACAACTCCAGCAAGAATCGTGAAGAAAATCTCCAAGAAGTACATGCTGCTAAGCATTGTGTTGATTTGACCGCGAAAAAGTCCCGGTACATTTTGAACCCAAACTGATTGGATCCAAGAAACAAACGTAAATGAGCATAAAGCAAAGAAGAATGCCGCAATACCGATGAATACAGATGACTTACCTGCAGCCTTAATTGCCTTAAATTGTGTCTTGATGTTAATTGAATCAAGCACCTTACGGGCAGTTGAACGGTTATCTTTGCGGCCGTCGTGTTCCTCCACAATTTCTTGTGGTTGGTGAACGAACAGCAAGAAAGCAACAAAGCCAACGATTAAGAAGGCAATTGCTAAGCCCCACATCCCTTGCCATGAAAAGCTGCTGGTAATTGGTGACGCCGTGAAGAAGATGATTACTTGTGAAATCGTCATCCATGATGTCCAAATTGCCATAATGATACTCAATCCGTTTTTCGAATTGAACCATTGGGTAATTAAGACCGGCCCAATAACAGCAACGATACCAACACCGGTTCCTTCAATAACTCGTGTTAAGAGCATGAACCAGATATTGGTTGAAAACATGCCAAGCACGCCGCCGACAATCGTAATAATCAAAGCGAAGATACCGACTTTGCGAATTCCGATTGAGTCAGCAAGATTAGCAGCAGTCATTGACAACAAGACAGCGATCAATGAGAAACTTGAACTAATCCAGCCAGCAACAGACGCACTGGTGTGGAATTGCGTAATGATCATATTCATTACCGGCGAAACTTTATTTTGCGCTGTGGCAACAGCAATTCCAGCGATAACAACAGACAGGCCAATCAGCCATCTGTTATCGCGCCAAGTTTTGTGCACAGATGAGTGTGTACCTTGTCCCATATGAAAATTCCTTTCATGATTAACTAAATATTTTAAAAACTAATAAGCACAACAGGGAGCAATTATAAACACGCGGATTTATGAGCGTCAATTTTAGTGCTCATTGCTCTTAACCCTACAGCCAGTAAAAGCGCTGTTATTTTTATTTTCAAAAAAGCGATTAACGTATAGTCTTCATCACAAATGAACTGCTTTCAAAAAATCGCTAAATGCGCGCGCAAAATTTTTTGAAAAAAATTGCACGAAAATTTTGCAAAAATGTAAAATTATTCGTGCAATCAAACTTATTTTTAGCCAAAAAAAGACAGATCTCCTTAGAAATCTGTCTTTTTGATTATGTAAATTAACTTAGATTGGATTTTGTTCCGTCAGCATTTGGCAAAGCACTCGACCCACGTTTTGTAAAAATTGCACAGCGTGGGACTTTTCATTGGGCGTAAATTTAGTCATGGCAACACACTCAATCCATGAATCACCTAATTCTAAGCGTGCGGCATCATGTTGATAATTAATTAGGTCCCCCGTCTTATTGTAAGACTTAATTTGACTATATTCACCCATTGCCACTGGCCAAACCAGCCGGTCATAAAACATTTGGTTCTGCATACTTATCTGCACGGTCTGAGCGTATTCATCGTCATATTTAAACGCCGCATGAAGTAATTTCCCCAGACTTTTAGCATTAGCTAAGTTTTCACCATTTGTCGGCGGCATCATTAACCGGCGCTGCAATAAAACATTGGGATAATTTTTCTTAAGCCAAGCATTAATCTTATCCATGCCCCACGTCGTCAGCAGTGCATTGGTCGCCGTATTGTCCGACTGAATTAACATTAACTGCAATAAATCCTTGATAGTATATACCCTTGGCGAGACTAAATTTAAAGTCCCACCCGGAACAATATCTTCTGGCTGCAACGTGACTTTTTCTTCTAAAAGATTAGGTTGCTTAAGAAATAATTGCTGCCCATAAGCTGCAATCGCCAATTTAATCAAACTAGCCGTTGCCCACATTTGGTCTGTATTTACTTCATATTCTAGACCCCATGAACTATGTAAATATAGTTGAAAGTCAACCGCATGCTTCAAGCTTGCCAGTTCTTGTTCAAAGTTAACCATGATATTTCACCCGTAATTCTCAGACAGCAAGTTCCACTCGGCAAATCTACCATTTTCGTGGGTACTTGCAAATTAAAATTATCGTTTATTTAAGTCTTCATTGAGAATGACACTTAATAATTATATCAAATAGAACCAATTATGCCTGATAATCTACAAATAAATTAAACCTTTACTAAAAACTATAAATTTAATTAAAAATATAGCTTTTGAAAATGAAAGGTAGTACTATTTTGCTAAAGTAAATTTAACAGTATTATTTTAATAAGGAATACTAATATGGATAAAATAAAAATAATTATCGATTCTAGTTCTAACGAACTATCAAATAAACAAGAAAACATTGAAATCGTTCCCCTAACAATCACTATCAACCAGCAAAACTTTGTTGATGATGAAACGCTAGATTTAAACGAGTTAAGCACTAGCATGGCAGCCAATACTGAGGCTGGCAAGACAGCTTGTCCAAGTATTGATGATTGGCTTAGGGCACTAGCAGGCAGCACTCACGCGATTATGCTGACGGTAACTAGCGGACTAAGCGGCAGTTACTCATCAGCTTACCAAGCAAAAAAGATTTATGAAGAAAATCACCCTGAAAGTCGCATAATCGTTGTTGATTCCAAGTCTGCTGGCCCAGAATTGTCACTGACCTTGCACGAAATTCAGCGCTTGATTAAGAATCATGTCCGGTTTGTTGATTTTGAACAAAAAATCGCCCATTGGCAAACTCATACACACTTGTTGGCCGTTCTGCAGTCCTTGCACAATTTGTCATTAAATGGCCGCATTAGTCCAGCAGTAGCCAAAGTCGCCCAGATGTTAAAGATTAACATTGTTGCCCAAGCAAGTACTGAAGGCAAACTTGAGCCACTCGATAAAATCCGCGGCATGAAGCGAGCACTCAAAGACGTTATCAGCCGCATGGAAGAACGCGGGTTTCATGGCGGTGAAGTGATTATTGACCACTTCCACAACCTAAAGGACGCTACCTCGCTCAAGGAAAAGATTATTGCCAAATATCCCCAAACCAAGATATTGATTCGTCCAGTTAAGGGACTTTGCGGTTTTTATATTGAAAACGGCGGGTTGATGATTGGCTTCCAAGATTAAATCCCAAAGCAAAAAGAACTTGAAGCTGTAATGCAGCTTCAAGTTCTTTTTTGTTAACTAATTAATACTAATCTTTTTTAAATAGACGCCAGTCACTTAAAATAACTGTTACCAAACAAATGATAATCGAAATTAAGAAGACAATGTGCATCCCATAAATAAAAATTTCTGGCTGCTTAGGTAAGTATTCTGTTACCCGCACACCCTTTTTGGCACTCATTGCCGCAAACAGAACAGTTGTCGCACTAGAAATACCAATTACCATCCCCAAGTTACGGGAAAGTGAATTAATACTGCCGGCAACTCCCAAGTCTTTTTGCTCAACCGAACTCATGACTAGTGAATTATTCGGTGAACTAAAAATACCACTGCCCAGTCCCATAATGGCGATACTGACGATAAAGAGCCAAAGCGGTGAAGTTAAATTACATAGATAATAACCAATTTGACTTACAAGTAGTAACAACAACCCAATAAAAGTAATCAATTTGGGACTAATTTTATCAGAAATTGACCCCGCAACCGGTGCCGCAAATAATTGTACCAGCGGCAAAATCATCAAAATATAGCCAGCTTGACTAGGCGATAAGTGCCGCGCATTTTCCAAATAAAATGGGGTCACAACGTTGAAGAAAAAGTTGGTAATAAAAATCAATAATGCACATAGCAAGCTTACTGAGAAGTCGGGATTTTTAAACAAACTAAACCGCAATAAAGGATTAGTCGCATGATTTTCTGTATAAACAAACCAGCAAAAGCTGAGTAAGCCAATCGCCAGCATTAATAAAACTGCTGCTGCCGTGAAGCCAAGCTGTTGACCAAGAAAAATCCCGCCAAACAGGCTGACCATACCCAGCGCAAACGCAAATGAACCGGTTTTATCAAGTGGTGCCTTAGTGAAAGTGATGTCCTTAGGTAAAAAGATGGCACCAATAATTGCCGCAACAAGACCAACGGGAACATTCAACCAAAAGATGTATGACCATGACAAATGCGATAAAATCAACCCGCCAAGACCTGGTCCCGCAATCGATCCTAGGGCTACGAAGGACCCAATTGTCCCAAGGGCCTTCCCACGTTCAGTATGCGGAAAAATTTCCGTAATAATGCCGTTGTTGGTCGCCATCGTCATCGCTGCGCCGAAGGCTTGAATTGCCCTTGCGATCAGCAAAAATAACAAATTAACTTTAAAACCAGATAACAACGAACCGGCGATAAAGAAGATTGCTCCTAACCGAAAAATTTTAATTTTACCTTGCAAGTCACTTAACTTGCCGAAGAAAAGAATAAAACTACAGACAACAATTAAGTAAAGCGAAACTACCCATTCTGATTGGCTCATCGAAATCCGCAAATCATTACTAATTACGGGCAGCGCAATATTAACGATTGTCCCATCCAAGGTTGACATAAAGGTAAACAAACCCACTGCCACCAAAATCCACCAGCGATTTTTTTGCACTTTGGCATCAGTCTGGTAACTTAAATTCTGTGTCATTATTCCAAGTCCTTTCAACTACTTTCAATTTAGTTAGGTACCTTATGAAGATAAATTATACACTTTATTTAGTTCTTGCCAAGTAAAAAATAAATAGCAGTTACTCAACAATGAATAACTGCTATTTAATAATTAACTTTGCATTTCTAAAATTTGTCCTAATTTTTTAATTCAATCAAGATGACAGAAATTAAAACTAATTTAGTTAAATAAAAAGTTTACATTTTGTCTAACTTAACTTCTTTCGCGGACAGCCACTTTTGTACTACAATTAAGCTAACTAACTACCATTAAAATGATTACATTAGAAAGAACACAAATGATCGATAACACACCTCAAAAAATCAAAGCCTACATTGCCGGCGTCAACTTAAACGACCCTAACTTTGATTATTACATGACTGAGCTGGCCAATTTAACCATGGCTAATAATATGGAAGTCGTTGGTCAGTCACACCAAAATGCCGTCCAAGTTGTTGCTGGAACATACTTTGGCCTTGGCAAAATCAATGAAATTAAGGACCTAGCCCACGGACTAAAAGCCAAAGTACTGATTATCAATGATGAACTGTCCCCAGTCCAAATTCGTAATTTAGAAAAATTAAGTAAATTACGGGTAATTGACCGCACCGAATTAATTCTAGAAATTTTTGCCAGTCGCGCCCGCTCAAAGCAAGCTAAATTACAAGTGCAACTAGCCAGACTGCAATATGAACTGCCTAGACTGCATCCTTCTGAAAATAATCTTGACCAGCAGCGTGGGAATGGTGGTTCAACCGGCGGTGGGTTTGCCAACCGTGGTGCCGGTGAATCCAAACTAGAAATGAACCGCAGAACTATCGGCAAGCAAATTTCGGCAATTAAAAAAGAACTAAAGGCAATCACTAGTCAGGAAGAAATCAAAGCTAAACGCCGCAACCAAAACCACATTCCTAAAGTTGCCCTAGTAGGCTACACTAACGCCGGCAAGTCAACTACAATGAATGGTTTACTCCAAGAATTCACCAACGAAAACAGCGACAAGCAGGTATTTGTTAAAAATATGCTGTTTGCCACGCTAGATACCAGTGTTCGCCGAATTGAACTGGGGAATAATTTTAGCTTCATCTTATCTGACACTGTTGGTTTTATTTCCAAGTTGCCCCACAATCTGGTGGAATCGTTCAAAGCGACTTTGCAAGAGGCAAAAGATGCTGACCTACTAATTAATGTCGTTGACGCCGCTGACCCTAACATGATTCAGATGATCCGCACTACCCAGAATGTACTAGCTGAAATCGGCATCAAAGATATTCCGATGATTACCGCTTATAACAAGGCTGACAAGACCGACCGTAATTATCCGCAAATCGAGGGCAGCGACATTCTATATTCAGCAACCGACCCGGCTTCAATCAAAATGTTGGCGCAATTGATTACCAAACGAATTTTCGCCAATTACGAGCAGCTTGAACTATTATTGCCGTTAACCGATGGCAAGGCACTAGCCTACTTGCACGAACATGCCCAAGTGATGGACGAGCAATATCAAGCTGACGGCGTTCATGTCACCGTTCGTCTGGCACCAGAAAAGCAGGCCCAATTTCAAAAATATCTTATTTAAATAATTACAAGCAAAAAGCAGTTAGTTGACTTAACATCAACTAACTGCTTTTATTAATCATTTTATTGTAAAACTCGTTTAGCAACTGACGGATAGAAGTATGAACTAAGTGTCTGTAACACTACCCCTTGCTCAGGTGTTGCGGCACTAACATATTGATTGTTACCAACATAAATCGCCACGTGATATGGTGCGTCCGTCGAACCCCAAAAAAGCAAATCACCCGGCTGCAATTGACTCATATCAACTGTCGTACCAACTTTGACCTGATCTGTCGTCACTCGCGGCAAATTAACACCGCCGGCTTGGTTATAGACATACTGAACTAATCCAGAACAATCAAAATTGTCAGGACCATTGCCGCCCCAGGCATAACCTTTACCAACCTGGCTTTCAGCTAAGTTAACGACTGACTTGGCTTTTTGACTAGCATTACCACTCACTACCGTATTAGCAACTGTGGTTACATTATTAGTAGTATTATTGGCGGCTGGCTTGTCCTTAGCCGGTTTTGTAGCTGCCGGCTTGGGCTTAGTCGTAGTTGGTGCCTGCGTTTTTGCTGGTTTTGCTTTCTTAGGCTTTTTTGCCACCGAGGTCTGCTCTTGCGGTTTAGCAGCAGCGTTATCATCCGTTACTTCCGTTGTATAGCGGGCTTCAATCCATTCATCAACGCCAACTTTATACCATAATTTACCTTTTTTATCGACGGCTGTAGCAGCAACGTTCCACTTACTTTCATTTTTAGCACTAAAATCAATCGGCCGACCGCCATCATAATTTGTCCAGATTTTAATGCTTTTTCCAGGTAAATAATTAATCTGTACGCGCTTAATTGGTTCTTTTAGCGTTGCTGCATTAACTGCCTTTTGTGGAGCAACAGTAGCAATGCCTGTTAGGGTTAAGGCCGCCGCCAGACCCATCTTTAAAAAATTACGTTTCATTAACATTGACTCTCCTTTTTTGGTAGCGAAAAGTGATTATAATTTTACTTAATAACCTTATTTTAGTCGCCTGAAATTTTTAATCAAGTCATGTCTTTTAATAAAGAAAAAAGACACTTAGAAAATTGTTCTAAATGTCTTAATTTATTTGGGTTATTTAGTTAAGAACCCGCTTAGCAACTGATGGATAGAAGTATGAACTAAGAGTTGCTTTAATAACTCCTTGTGATGGTGTTGCCGCATGAACAAACTCGCCATTACCAATATAAATTCCTACATGGTATGGCGCATCTGCAGAACCCCAGAAGAGTAAATCACCTGGCTTCAAATCTTGCATTGAAACCGTTCGACCTTGCTTAACTTGAGTATAAGTTGTTCGCGTAACGTCCTTACCAGCAGCTTGATTATAAACATACTGTACTAACCCAGAGCAATCAAAACCGCTCGGATCATTGCCGCCCCAGACATAAGCCTTACCAACTTCTGACTTAGCTAATTTTACAATTTCTTTAGCTTGTTTATTAGTTGTAGCTGCAACGTGTTCACGTTTAACAGGTGAATCAGCCTTGACTGTATACTGTGATTCAATCCATTGGCCAGGGCCGATTTTATACCAAGTATTGCCCTTAGCATCATTCTTAGTCTTAAGGACATTAACAACCGTTCCGTGTTGAACTTTTTGACCCGTGAAACTAGGATTTTTGTAACTGCTCCAGATATTAACACCATATCCCGGAACATAATTAACCTTGACCTTCTCAGTCGCAGCTTCAACACTGGAAGTTGTAGAATTTGCATTAACAGCATTGACAGTCGCAATACCAGTAACGGCAAGAGCTGCAGCTGTAGTAAATTTAGCTATATTACTCTTAATTTTCAAAATCAAATTCTCCCAATTACACCAGATGGTTGTTACAAGCCAACCATCATTGTTACACTTCTATCATTACATTGTAAATTTTACTCGTGTTATGTTACATAAATATTACAAAATAGATACTAGTGTGTAAAAAAGCCTTTTCAGAAATAATATTTTCCGAAAAGGCTCAGTTAAATTTAATTGTAATTGTTAAAAAAGATTTTGCAGCGTCAACTTAATTAAGAATACGTTTAGCTGCTGATGGATAGAAGTAAGTACTAATTGTTTGTTCCTTAACACCTTGATCTGGAGTTGCGGCGTGAACGAACTTGTTGTTGCCTACACAAATTCCCACATGGTAAGGTGCATCAACAGAACCCCAGAAAAGCAAGTCGCCCTTCTTGAGATTATTTAAAGATACGCTCTTGCCAACTGTAACTTGTGAGTAAGTGGTTCTTGGCAATGTCGTATTACCAGCCTTGCGAAAGACATATTGAACTAAGCCAGAACAGTCAAAAGAATAAGGACCTGTGGCACCATAAACATAGCTCTTACCTACTTGCTTTTTGGCAAGCTTAGCAACGGCATTACGCTTTTTAGTAACTGCGCTAGCACTAACAACTTCACTTGAACTAGCAACCGCAGAAACGGCAGTACTACTGCCAACAAAGAATAATGATATAACTGTAATTAACTTAATTAAACTATGTTTGTGTTTCAAAATTCTCTCTCTTCTTCCAACTTACAATTTTTTGATTTTAATAGTTTAATGGTTCTTCCAACCGTCAGTTTATATATTACCCATCAAATGTTACACGTTTATGTCAAACAAGCTACAAAATCATGAGAATTCAATTATGACCTGTTTTCAAGCGGTTAAAAAGAGAAATTTTAGTTCAATTAAAGGCTTGTAACAATTGCCTTTAGCAATTTTTTAGTTTTAGACCAATCATCATTAACCAGGATATGTGCACTTGCCGCAAGCTTGTCCGGCAGCTGATTTAACTCATCGCCGCTCATTCGCTCCTGAATCTTAGCTGGATCATCCCCACGCTTAACCAGCCGCTCTTCCAATTCCTGCTTGCTGCTGGTTGTCACGTACAAAAAGTAAACCTGCTGCTTTAACTGCTCAAGATACGAACTAGCTCCCTGAATATCCACAATCAACGACACCAAGTCATTGTGCTGCCAAGCAGCGTCCAGTGCCTCCTTACTTGAACCGTATTGATATGAGCCATACCGTACATGCTCAAAAAAGTGTAATTTACTAAAA
Source organism: Lactobacillus sp. ESL0703 (assembly GCF_029433435.1). Taxonomy (NCBI): domain Bacteria; kingdom Bacillati; phylum Bacillota; class Bacilli; order Lactobacillales; family Lactobacillaceae; genus Lactobacillus; species Lactobacillus sp. ESL0703. Next base: position 289,596 of record NZ_JAQTIB010000002.1, on the reverse strand, counting down.
GACGCATCATCTTCAAAATGATAGGCTTGATGCTGCTTTTCACCCGGCCGTTTCGGTCTTGTCGTATGCGTCACCACCCGCGGAATCCCAAATTCCTTCGTCAAATATTCCGAAATCGTTGTCTTACCTGCACCACTGGGACCAGCAATTAATATTAATTTTCGCAAAATGTAGACTCCCTTTACTTGAAAACAATTGACTTTTATAATAATATCTTTCTATTATAATGAAACGTGGGAGAGAGAGGAAGAAGCATTTTGAAAAAAGCAGATGTAAAATTAGGTGACATTGTCAGCGCAAAATCAGAGGAAGAACTTACCAAGCCATTTATCGGTAAAGTAGAAAAAACCTACGAAAATTCTGCTATGTTAAAAATTATTGACTTCGATGAAGCCGATAGAACCGCCATCGGTGACTTAAACAACAAGCTTGTTGTCAACTTCAAAAATCTAAAAGCAGCCCCAAAGCGTAAAGTTAAGGAAATTCAATCTTTAGCTGATAATGATGTCAAAGTTGAAAAAATCGCTAAGGCTAAAGAAGACGACCAAGAAAATGACGAAAAAGCGAAATAAAAATATTTTTTGCTTAAAAAGCAGTGATCTTATCTCACTGCTCTTTTTTTTTACACTTTTTTTGCCTAAAATTAGGCTAACAAAATAATTATTGCAAAATGGAGAACAACATTGAAAGAAAAAGCAAAAACCATTTTATTTTGGTTCATTCTCAGTCAACCATTTTTGGACTTATATTGGTTTTACCATGGCCAGCTTGCCAATATCCTGCCCTTTACCTTGCCAACAATCATTCGGATTTTAGTTGTTGGTGTTCTGCTTGGACTCTTCTTAAGTCAGAAAAAATCATGGTCTAAACTTACTCAGCGTAAATGGCTGTTGGTCTATTTGGCGCTACTTGTCATCTATTCAGCACTGCATCTAGTTCACGTGCGCAATTTTACCAGCGTTAATCCTACAGGATACGGCTACTCAACGACCAGTGAAATCTTCTATTTAATTAGAATGGCATTACCACTCATTGTCTTATTTTTAACCGATGAATTTAATTTCGGCCAAAGACAGCTGCGGCTTGTAATTGAGGGCGTCTCCGGACTGTTCTCAGGAACAATTGTATTATCCAACCTATTTGTCGTTTCCCTTAAATCTTACGAGACCGGAACAATCAGCGCCAATATTTTCATGTGGTTCTTCAATTCTAATATTGGTTACTCACACATGGCTTCCAAGGGCTTTTTTAACTTTACTAATATGATCTCGGCTGTTCTGTTCATGCTGCTGCCATTAATGCTCTATTACCTATTTACAGAATTTAATTGGCGCACCGTCACCCTCAATGTCGTCCAAGCACTTGCCATGATTGAAATCGGCACCAAAGTCGCAGCAATCGGACTAATTGGCGGCATTATAATTAGCTGTTTGCTCTTTATTTTCCACAAGTTTATTATTAAGGACGTTAAAAAAGGCGGCTGGGCACTTTTAACCGCTGTTTTAATTGAACTTGGATCACTAGTAATTTTGCCGTTTGGTCCCGCTATCCAACGCTATAATTATGAAATCTACCTTGCCAAGCAATCCGATCATGACCTAACAAGCGAAACGCGCGAACTCAAAGCCGGACTAGCAAAATATCCCCAAGGCAAAGAGCGCGACGAATTTTTACGGCATTTTATCAAAAAGAATTATCAGGCTTATGCGCTCAATCCCAAGTTCGTCTTCAAGAGCTATCCCTACCAATACGACCCTGAATTTTGGCTCAAAATCATGAATGAGCCCGGGCAAACGCGCATGCAAAACCGCCATGTTGAGCAGGCAATGCTCAACCAAGTCATTAAGACTAATAATAATCGTTTAGACAAATTTTTCGGTATTTCATATACTCGAGAAAACAATATCTTCAACTTAGAGCGTGACTTTTCGGCACAAATATATGCACTCGGCTGGCTGGGAATGCTGCTGTTTGTTGGGCCATATTTAGTCGTTCTTGCATATGCTTTTTACCAGTGGCTTAGATATCGAGCAGCACGAACCTACCTCGTTAGTTCTCTCATCTTATCCAGTCTGTTTGTTCTACTTGCAGCCTTTTCTTCCGGTAACGTCCTAGACTTTTTGACCGCCAGTTTCTTACTCGCCTTTATCGACGGCAACTTACTCAGACAGGTCAAAAAACCAGAAAAATAATCAACTAAAAAACGGTGACCTCAATTTTGAAGTCGCCGTTTTTATTTTTGTTTAATGAATGATGCATCTGGAATTCTAATCAAGTAGTAGGTCATCGCGTTGTGTCCCGCGTGCATCCCGATTCCATTCTGCCAAATCTTCTTGTAAGTTGCGGTATAAGTAGCAACATAAGCCCGCTGATACTTCTTATCCATTCGCTTCAATTGCTTAACGCTATAAGGCACCCGCTCAGCATTCAAATCCAGCGGATTCTTGCCGTAAGCCACTGTCGCAAAATCACTGGAAACCTTGACCCGTTTACCCGCACGATAAAAGGTATAAGTCTGTGTGCCAATCTTTTTCTTCTTAGAGTTAATGGTCACATAGCTTGAATTACCAGTTCCCGTGTCCATAACCAGCGGCTGATAAACAATATTTGACGAGATTTTACTCGTATCCTCCAAATCGGGATTATCCAGCATGGTCTTGGCAAATAAGCCGCCAATCCCAACTAGTAAAACCACGATTTCAACAATATCTAGTAAAAAATTAGGCCAACTAAAGCGGCGGTGCTTATTAATAATCATCCTAATTCGGCGCTTGCGGATATTCTGCACTACAAATACAAAATAAAGGATAACAATTACCCATAACAAGATGCCAAGTAGATTCCAGCTAAACATAAAAATCCTCCTGTGATTGCTTCCATTATATTGTAAAAAGTTCATTTTGAATAGTTATCTACTAAAAAAGACTGGCAAAAATGCCAATCTTTTTCGCTAAGCTGAATAATGATTTTCTTTTAAATTGCGTTCAAGTAAATGCGTGAAGGCATCTTTTTGCAAAGTAGACGAAATATAGATAACGGTTATCAAGCTTTGCTCATCAATAATAAAGGCAACTCGTGCCGAACCAGTCTTTTTTAGATTTACCCGGCATTCATAAACGCAGTCGCCATTCACTCGCTCACTTGCTGCCCGCTTAACCTTGGACATCCCTGTTTCAACCTGAATAGTCAAAGCTTCTTCAATACAGTGCTTAATTAGCTTGATTTCGTTCTTATGCTTTTTAAAAAATTGCTTGCAGCCCGAGCGCTCATATTCAACCTTCATTAGTCAATTCTACTCTTTTTTGCTCTTAGCTTTACTGGACTTAGCAGCAGACTTCTTCGCCGTTTTTTTCTTAGTTTTAGATGCCGCTGCCTTTTTAGCAGGTGCTTTTTTAGCTGCCGGTGCCGGTTTTTCATATTCACGCACCTGCTTAAGCTTTTCGCTAATTGCAGCCGCTAACTTCGTAATAACTGCATCTTCATCTTGTAATTCAGCCTCAGTTGCTAGCTGGTCAATGCGAAATTTCGACGCATTTAGATAATCTGACGCAGTCTCAAAGTAAATATTGACTGGATAATCTTGTCCTTCTTCAAAAAAGTTGCTGATTTTTTTGTAATTACTGTAAGGCAAATTAATAATATTGGTTTCCAAGGCAAAAGTCACTGGCCGCTGTCCCGTTACTTCAAGTGCAATATGACTTAATGATCCCTTCTTAACAGCCGCAGCGGTCTCCTTGACCATATTAGCAGCAGCTTCCTTAATTTTAGCCTTCGACTTACTCAAATCGGCATACTTAACAGTTGCCAAATCTTGTAAATAATCTTCTTGTTCAATTTTTTCAGTTAAATTCTTCAAATTAATCTTCAAACTAAAAATTCCTTTTTTCATTGTGTAATCTAATTTATTATTCTTCTATACGATACTCAACATCGACGCTAAAAACAATTTATTTATTTTTATTTTTAAAAAACGTTAATCTTTAGTAAGTAGCGCTGTAAGCAAATAAAACGAGTTGTTTAAGACAAAAATACCACTACTTTTAACATATTTTTGTTTCTAATTAAATAACATTTGTTGCCAGTTTTTCTGAAAACTAGTGCCTTTTATAATCTTGGCATAAAATCATGATTTTAACCACTTTACAAGCGTTTTCAGCAAGAGTAAATTTAAGGCGTAATGAAATTTTTTAACTGAAAATTTTTTAACTGAAAGGTAGACGAATATGTCAGATAAAGTTTACACAGATTATTTTTATAATTCAGAAGACTTTGACAGAAATCACGGTATGGGTTACAAAGAACTCACTATCCCTGACAATGTTGAAGCTCAACCGTTAATCGTTCCACCAGTATTGGAACCAGATAAAGCTGAAAACAATGATGTTTGGTACACAATTGAGTCACAAGAAGGCGACTTCCAATTCTTACCAGGCAAGAAGACCCACACTTGGGGCTATAACTTCCCAGTTCTTGGTAAGACTATGGTCTTAACTCGCGGACAACACGTTCACGTAACTTTGAAGAACAGCTTGCCAGAATTAACTACTTACCACTGGCATGGTATGGAAGTTTCTGGACCAGGTAACGATGGTGCTTGTCACTCACCAGTTTACCCAGGCGAAGAAAAACACATTGACTTCGTTGTTAACCAACCTGCTGCCCTTACTTGGCTGCACGCTCACCCATGTCCATCAACTGCTTCACAAGTTTGGATGGGACTTGCAATGGGTGTTGTTGTTACTGACGCTAACGAAGCTGAATTACCAATTCCTAAGACTTATGGTAAGGACGAATTCCCAATTATTTTGCAGGACCGGACTTTCCACGAAGATAACCAATTTGACTACAAGGCTGATTACAATTCAATGGGTGTTTACGGTGATAACCCAGTAATTAACGGTGTTATTAAGCCTTACGTTGATGTTACTACGCAAAAAGTACGTTTAATCTTCTTAGGTGGTTCTAACCGTCGTGAATGGAGATTACACTTCGACAACGATTTAGTTATGACGCAAATCGCTGGTGACGACTCATTCTTAGAGCATCCAGTTAAGATGACTAAGGTCTTAATTGGGCCAGGTGAACGTCAACAAGTAGTTGTTGACTTCAGCGACTACAAAGACGGTGACGTTGTCAACCTTTACACTGATGACTTCAAGTTAGTTGAATTTAGAATTCATCAATATGAAAAAGATGACAGTGTCATTCCTGATACCCTATTTACACCACATGATCCAGTTGTAAATCCAAACGCACCAATTCCTCATGTTACTATGGACAACCACAACGAAATTAACGGTAAGTTGTTCTCCATGGAAAGAATTGACATGAAGCAAAACTTAATGGACGCTGAATACTGGGACGTAACTAACACCAATGATAAGACTCATGGTATGTTACACCCATTCCACGTTCATGGTGCCCACTTCTTAGTAGTATCACGTAATGGTCACGAACCATACCCTAACGAACGTGGCGTTTACAAGGACACAATCGAAGTTGCTCCTAAAGAAACTGTCCGCATCAAGCTTTACTTCCAAAACACTGGTGTCTTCATGTACCACTGCCACATCATCGAACACGAAGATGCTGGTATGATGGCTCAAATTCAAATTGTTGATCCAAAAGATCCAGACAAGAAGTATCATTTGATGGATATGAAGACTTTGAACACAGCATTAGCCGAAGAAAAAGGTGTGCCAATGGACGAAGTATTCTGCCCAGGAATGGACGTTGAAGGAATGCCTGTTAAGGGTGTAGATCACACGATGGACGCATTTTCAGGTGCAAGTCATCACTAATCTGACCTTCAATTAATAACCAAAAAAGCACTCATTAAATTGAGCGCTTTTTTGGTTATGGATAGTTTTTTATGATTAAATAGCATTTATGAAGAACAAAAAGTCATTCGCTAAATATTTATCTTTATTAATAATGCTCCTACTTCTTGGAGCAATTATTTTTGCCTTTAATTCCAAAAGTTGGCGCAATCAATATGCTTGGCTAACCCTAAAGTCTGAACAAAAACTGGACGTACCACTTGAAAATCAGTATCCTGACCTTCCTAATGGCTGTGAAGTCACCTCTTTAAGTATGCTGCTAAACTACTATGGCATCAAAGTTACTAAGCTGGACCTCTCCCAAAATATTGCCCACGTTGCTTCATTTACTGACAACGGCCAATATCGCGGTAATCCCCATAAGGGCTTCGTCGGCTATATGAGCCAGACCAATGCCGGGTGGTGCGTTTATAATGAGCCACTAGAGCAAGTGGCGCGAAAATATACTAACCGCATTCAAAATTTTACGGGGCATGACTTTATTCAAGTAATGAAATTGGTCTCAACTGACCATCCTGTCATGATTATTACCACAACCAACTTTAACCATGTCGGTGACATGCAAACTTGGAAAACAGCTCAAGGCAACGTTCACGTTACGCCATCATCGCACGCCTGCGTTATTACCGGCTTTAACAAAAGGGCGCGAATTGTTTTGGTTAATGATCCTTTTGGACATAAAAACGAGAAAATTCCGTGGACTAATTTAGAACGGAGCTATAACCAGCAGGGCAAGCAGGCTTTATACATCAAATAAACAAAAAAGAGCAGGTTCAACTAAGAACTTGCTCTTTTTAATCGAGGCTATTTTTCACAAAAACAGTTGGCTACTTCTGTTCACATCAGGTAGACCAAACACCAGTACTTCCCGTACCTGTCAGTTAAGACGGGTATCCTCATAACAAAATTACGCATCTCGCGTTTTTTGTCGGCTCGTATTATTCATTATACTCAGATTATGGGTTAACGCAACTGACAAATTTTTACAGTTCCAAAATTACATTAAATACTTCCTGCGGTAATTTAACTTCTCCTTGAGCTGCCCGCCTTTTATTTAAACTTTGGCGTCTTAATAGTGCTGCCTTTTTAGAGACACTCCGCTGATTACCGTCAACCGCAGCGTTTTTGCGCAGCGGCGGAACATCAACTCGGGCAATTGCTTTGCCTTCAACGATTGCTTGAACTGGTGTTGGATAAAGCCGCCGTGGCACCGTATACTTCAATTCCTTGACCAATTTTTGCGCCATTTGCGGTGCATCCATGCGGTGAACAACAAATGAAAGCGAGTCAACCGGAGCGTAGTTAATATCCACCTCAATCTTAACTAAGTCTGCATCCTCATAATCCAAGAACTCCGTATTAAGTGTGGCATAGCCATGCGACACCGACTTTAATTCAGAAAAGAAATGGTACGCCACTTCCGACAACGGCATCTTAACTGTCACCAAAATTTGCGCTTCATCATTATCTAAGTCCAGCAGCGTCCCCTTATGTTGCTCTGTTAATTTCAAAATTGCATTTAACGTCTCACTAGGCGTCATAATTTCGGCCTTGATAAACGGCTCTGTCACATGGTCAATCAGACCAAAAGCCGGATATTGCGCCGGATTATTGATTTTCATTTCTTGACCATTCTTTAAATAGACAAAGTATGTTACGTTCGGTGCCGTTGTTAAGACATCAATGCCATACTCATCCTGCAGACGCTCGCGAATAATTTCTAAATGAAAGGTCCCTAAAAAGCCGCAACGAAATCCTTGCCCTAATGCTTCTGAACGCTCCTCCACAAATGAAAAGGACGTGTCATTTAAACTCAGTTTGTTAAGTGCCTGCTTCAAGGCTGGAAAATCATTATTTTTAGGATAAATACCGGCAAAAACCAACTGTTTAGCCGGTTCATACCCTGGCAGTGCCTCTTTAGTTGGTTCCACTTTAGTTGTAATAGTATCACCAACCCGAATTTTTTTCGGGTCCTTGATGCCAGTCACAATATAGCCAACTTCACCAGCCTGTAATCCCTTTTGGGTTTGCATATTAGGTGTCAACACCCCAATGTCTTTGGGACGAAATGACATCTTTGCTTGCATTAACTGTAAGTCAGTTGCGGCCGATAATTGCCCGTCAATTAGGCGCACATCAATAATTACTCCTTGATAAGCATCATAAACTGAATCAAATACCAATGCCTTAAGTGGCGCCTGATTGTTTCCTTGGGGCGCAGGAATCCGAGTTCTAATTGCTTCAAGTAATTCAGGAACTCCCTGCCCAGTTTTAGCAGAAATCAATAGCGTCTGCTCCGGCGTAAAGGATTTGTCTAACTCCAGTAACTGCTGCTGCGTGCGGGCAACATCAGCTGAAGCAATATCCACCTTGTTAATCACCGGAATTAATGCCAAATTGTTCTTCTTAGCAATGCGATAATTCGCAATCGTTTGCGCCTGAATACCTTGAGTTGCATCAACTAATAGTAGTGCCCCTTCAGTAGCTGCCAAGCTCTTAGCAACTTCATAATTAAAATCCACATGACCAGGAGTATCAATCAAATTGTATTCATACTCCTGGCCATCCTGTGCCTGGTAAAAGTTACGCACTGTTCTTGCCTTAACGGTAACACCATGCTCTTGTTCAACTTCCATATCATCCAGCATTTGGTCACTAAATTCACGTTCACTGACCGTTTTAGTTAACGTCATAATTTGGTCAGCTAATGTCGACTTACCATGATCTATGTGGGCAATAATGGCAAAATTACGAATTTGTGCTTGTTTCATTATCTGTTTGTTCCTTAAAAAATCCTGTTAAATAATATCGCATCTGGGCTTCGGCTTCCCCTACTAAATCAATCGTAAAGTCTGGATAAGTCAAGGCAACCTCTTGATGATTAAAACTAGCCAGCGAAGACATATTCATTAAGCCGCTGATAATTGCACTTTGAATAACGAATAAATGACTAAATTGTCCCTGCGTTAATAACTGATTGCTCTTCACCGCCAATAACTCCCCAAGTTCATGGCTAAGTGCATACAGCTTATTGCGGCGCTTAATCGTCTCCGTCATATTGGCTTTACCTTCTAGCACCGGGCCGCGAATGGCATTTAAGCGAACCAGCTCCGCATGGTTATTAATTAATGCCCGTGTAGAACTAATCATCAGGTCAATGAACTGAGCTTGGGTTACTTCTGGCTGCTGCTTAACCTGCTCGATAATTTTTGTGAAAAACACGCAATAATCTTCCAGCAGGATACTCATAAATAAGTCTTCCTTAGTCGCAAAATAATTAAAAATTGTGCCCTTAGCTACTCCAGCTGTATCAGCAATTTGTTTCATTGTAATTTGGGTATAACTTTGCTTAGCAAAAAGCTGCATCGCTACCTGCATAATTAATTCACGTTTAGCCTGCTTTTGCTGCGTTGTATGAATATTTGGCATTTTTTCACCTCAGTTTAAAAGTATTATTACGCAAAAATGACCAAAGGTCAATTTTAATTAATAAAAAAAGATCAGTTTACCTGATCTTTCGTCTATTTGTTCATCGTTTCAATATCAATTGTCTTATCTACCCAGTTGCCTTCAAAGAAATCGCGCTCGTGACTAACAATAACTACCCCACCAGGGAAATTAACAATTGCCTTACGCAATGCGTCCTTGGTATCGCGATCTAAGTGATTGGTTGGCTCATCCAGGAACAGCAAGTTGGCCGGCTCAAACTGCATCTTCGCCAGCTTAACTTTTTCCTGCTCACCACCAGATAGTTTCTTCAACGGGCTCATTGCCTGCTGTGCCGTCACACCCATGCGTGCTAACGCACCACGTAATTCCTTTGGCTTTTGCCGTTCAAACTCTTCCTGCAGATATTGCAGCGGCGTCATGTTATTGTTTGGCCAAGTTAAATCCTGCTTAAAATAAGCTAATTTGGCAGTTGTAGATAATTCAAAATCACCAAAAATCGGCTTTAATTGTCCTAACAGGGTTTTCAGCAAGGTCGACTTACCAATTCCGTTAAAACCAGTAATTGCCACCTTCTCATTGCCGCCAACTGAAAAGTTAAATGCCTCTTTAACTAGCGCGTGGTCATAACCAATTACCAAGTCTTGGGTCTGCAGCAATAAGTTAGACGCTGTTGCCACATAAGGAAAGTCAAAGCGCGCACGCCGGTTAGATTTCGGCGGTGTCAAAACATCCATGTGAGCTAGTTGCCGTTCACGCGATTTGGCACTCTTGGAGCGAGTTCCCGCCTTATTTTTACGGATATAAGCTTCCGTTTTGGCGATTTTACGCTGCTGGTTAGCATAAGCCTTGAGATAAGTTTCACGGTTAGCTTCTTTTTGCCGCATTGCTTGCTTCAAAGTTCCCGTATAACGCGTAATTGTGCCGACATCAACATCAATAATACAGTTGGTAATCCGGCCTAAAAAGTCGTAATCGTGGCTGACTACAATAAACGCACCCGTGAAGTCATTCAAGTAGTCGACTAACCAATCAATGTGTGACACATCAAGATAGTTAGTTGGCTCATCGAGCAATAATACATCCGGATTTTGCAGTAATAATTTAGCCAAAATAATTTTGGAACGCTGACCACCAGAAAGTTGGGCCACATCATGATCGTAACCTAATTCTGCTAAGCCCAAACCTGACGCAACACGTTCAATTTCGGTATCAATCCCGTAAAAATTATTTTCTTCTAAGTAAGTTTGAACTTTACCGGCCTTTTCTAATAGCTCGTCGTTGCCACTTTCAGCATATTTAGCGTAAAGTCCGTTTAATTCGTCTTCTTTTTGATACAGCGACGCAAATGCCGTGCGCAAAAATCCGCGGATTGTTTCCCCCGGCGTTAACTTGGCATACTGGTCAAGATAGCCGACATCAACTTTGTTCTGCCATTTAACTTGACCTTCATCCGGCAGCATCTCACCCGTCAAAATCTTAATTAAGGTTGATTTACCAACCCCATTTTGTCCCGTGACCCCCATGTGATCCTCTTTATTAAGGACAAAATTTGCATCCTCGTACAAGGTTTTATCCACAAAACTTTGGCCAAGATTTTTAACCGTTAGTAAACTCATCGTCCATCCCTTTCGAACTAAAACAACTCGTTCTAGTATATAATAAAGTCGCACTTTTAGCTCGAACAAAAAGCTGACCGCTGTTATTTGCTTACCCCAGCACAAAAAATATGATTATCATTGCGCCACTTTATGATAATTAATATTTTTACAATTTAGTATTGAATATAGCAATAAATTATGCTTTAATTAACTACAACAAACAAAGTATCAATATTAATTATAATATTTTTGAACCTTTAATTTATCAGTCTGATAGCTTTTGCAATCAAGACACTGATAATCATAGATTTAGTCACCTGCTAGATTAAACACCTAGCAGGATTGAGCAAATATATGCTCTATTCATTAAATCACTTACAGAAAACGTGCTAGGCTTTTAGCCTAGCATATTTTCTTTTGAAATCTTTTAATTAAATAAATTACTAAACTAATAAATCCCCAATTATAAACTTGATTGTAATTGCGGATTTTTGTCTGCCTAAAAAGCACTCACAACAAAAATTCGCTAAAGTCTTTTACATATTTTTGAAAGTAGACACAAATTTCAAGTATGCTTCCTGTTCGTCAGTTTCAACTACACTAATCTGTTGCTGGTCAAATTCTCCCTCATGTAAGCATTCCTCAGGAAGGTATATATGGTGAGTAACCGTTGCATTACCAATTAGTTCAACCCAGTAATTATCAGTATCCGCGTGAATTTTTGTCTTGACCAAGCCGCCCGGATTATAAACTGTTAGCAATTCATCCGCAGCTACCTGCTTGGGATAGGTCAAGTGTCCTGCCAAGCTGGTCGCCGACATTCCCGTTCCACAAGCGTTGGTAAAACCGACACCGCGTTCGTATGTTTCCACAAATAATTTGTTAGGAGCTAAAATTTGCGCAAAACTAACATTCACCCCATCGGGAAAATATTGATTGGGATGATTTAGTTCCTGACCCAACTGCCCCAAAATTTCATGAGCTTCATGAATATCTGACACAAAACTAATTAAGTGTGGATTAGGTACTGCTAACGCTGTAAATTTTAAACGATCAGAAAAAGCCGGAATGGATTGATTAATAATTTTGCTGAAAGCTAAATTATGCCAGCCGACATCATCTGCCGCAAACGAAACCGGCGCAATCTCAACACTAAAAGCCGGTACACCAGAAGCCAAATCCGGATATTGCTGCACACGTAAATTCGCAGCAGCCGTCTGCACCAAAAACTCACGCTGATGAAATTTGCCAGTTAAATATCGTGCAACCGTGCGCAAGCCATTGCCGCACATCAATGCCTGTGAACCGTCCTTGTTAAAAATGCGCATTTGCGCGATAGCTGCTGGCGTGGTCGCCGGTTCAACCACTAATAAGCCATCGCTGCCGCCAAGCAGCCCTGTTTGCTCATCCGTCAATTTAATTGCCAAATTCTGTAATTCTGCAGTTGTCAGCGGCTTAACTAATTTAGTTTGGTCTAGCAAAAAGAAGCTGTTTTGCGAGCCATGAACTTTTTCTATATTAATCATTTATTTTTGCTCCTTGTGTGAAAAAATTGTTGTAGATTTGTCTAACCGCTGCTGGAGCATCCTTGCGTTTAGTTCCCAGCATAATTGAAATCCGTGAGGCACCCTGATTAATCATGTGAACACCAATGTTTTGTGCCGCCAGCGGTTCAATAATTTTGGCCATTACGCCAACTTTATTGCGCATTCCTTCGCCGACTACCATGATAATCGCATAATCATCAATCCACTCTAAGCTATCCGGCTGCAGCTGCGTCCTAATTTCTTGGCACATCTTTTCGCGAACGCCAGCGGTAAACTGCCGATCATCAAAAATCACGGTCAGGTCATCAATCCCTGACGGCATATGTTCGTAAGAAATATGGTACTTATAAAAAATCTGCAGCAGCTTCAGGGTAAAGCCAACCTCTTTGTTTAACAAATAACGGTGTAAGTACAGTGCTGAGAAGTGCGTTGCAGTTGCCACTCCCGTAATTACGTTCAGCGCATGAAAATCCTTTGCTGGAACAATCATTGTCCCTTTAAGATTAGGGTGATTGGTATTTTTGACATTAATCGGCACGCTACCAGCTATCGCCGGCAAAATTGCTTCATCGTGAAAAACTGAAAACCCGGCATATGACAACTCCCGCATTTCTCGATAAGTCATTTTGCTGATTGCCTTTGGGTGCCTGACAATTGCTGGATTAGCCGAATAAATCGCATCAACATCAGTAAAGTTCTCATACACCCGCGCATGAAAGCCGCGAGCTAAAACAGCACCGGTAATATCCGAACCCCCACGCGAAAATGTGGCGATTTGCCCCTTCTTTGTTAGGCCATAAAAGCCTGGCACAACCAAATAGCCGATCGGCAGATGATATTTAGCCAAATTGTCATAAGTTTCCGGCACAATCATGGCATCTTGTGGATTAGCCGTTACTTCAATACCTAATTCGCCGCTACCTGCAAAATAGGCATTTAAGTTTAATTGTTGCAATATTAACGTTAATAGGTGTGCATTTAATATTTCACCATGCGCCTTAAATTCTGCTAATAAATAATTATTATTTAGATATTCTTTTTTTGGTAAATTGAGCAAAATTTGCTTTAATACCGCCATTTTTTCAGTTGACACAGAAAAATAACTGCCGATTTCCTCATAACGCTGCCAAATCTGCTGCTGAATAGCAGTCAAACTCTGATTAGCAATAGTTTTATGTGCATAATCGATTAACAAATCCGTGATTTTACAATCAGTTTCATCCCGCTTACCAGGAGCTGAAGTCACAATGATTTTGCGCTCTGGATCCGTTGTAATAATTTTAATAATTTTTTCAAAATGTGGGCCGTCTGCTAATGAACTGCCACCAAACTTAACTACTTTCATTTTGGGTCAAATCCTTTTTGTAAAAAATCTAGTCTGTCTTTTCGCGAGTTTAGGTGCAATTCTAGCATTTATTTTTTTATCTGCAAGGAAAATATTTTTTTCAGCTTGCAAAGCATTTTAATTTTTAAATTAAAATCATTGACATTATTCTCAAAAAAATATAATATTTATGCAATCGAAGAGGTTGCAGTGACCATCAGTAAATTAGTCGAGTTTTGCTAAAACTATGACGCTAATTAAAAGGGGAAGCTGCCGAAGCGTTAATTCACAAGCAGGAATTAACAGCTGGGCCATGGCCAAATAAGTCATGGACTGTCGTAGAAAATCTACGGAGCGCTTCCGACAATTTGATACCAGATATTAATTCGGTTCTTTTGTTTCAGCGCAAACAAAAGAACCTTTTTTGTTAGCTAATTTTGGAGGAATCAACTTGGTTACCGTTAATTCACAAGGACATTTATCAATTGGTGGTTGCGATGCAATCGATCTCGCTAGCGATTTCGGTACACCACTGTACGTTTACGATGTCAGCCTAATTAGGCAGCAATTACAACAATTTCATAAAGCATTCAAAAAAGCCGGCGTTAAATACGCAATTAGTTATGCCAGTAAGGCTTTTTCAATTAGGGCCATCGACCAAGTTATTGCCCAAGAAGACGGTCACTTAGACGTTGTTTCGGCTGGTGAATTAATGACTGCTGTTGAGGCTAATTTCCCAATGGAAAACGTCAGCTTTCATGGCAACAACAAGTCACTTGCGGAATTGCAGTTAGCCCTCGACAATCATGTTGGCACGATTATCGTTGACAATTTTTACGAATTGGAATTATTAAACAAACTGCTGCCTGAGCAGAAGCAGCCGGTCAATATCATGCTGCGAATCGCGCCCGGTATTTCAGCGCATACCCACCGCTACATTCAAACTGGCCAAGTTGACAGTAAATTCGGCTTTGATGTTCAGTCAGGTCAAGCAGAACAGGCACTGCAGTTAGTCTTACAAAATCCCAAACTGAACTTACGCGGTTACCACGCTCATATCGGTTCGCAGATTATGGCAGTCGCAGGCTTTACCGCCCTAGTTCAAAAAATGGTACAACTTGCAGCCATGTGGCAGAAAAAATACCATTATCAGCCGCAAGTTTTAAATTTTGGCGGTGGTTTTGGCATTAAATACACCAATCAGGACCAGCCTTTAACACCACAAGAATTTATTAACAGTATGGTGCAAACACTAAGAAAAGAAATTGCCCAGACTAATTTAACGCTGCCAGAAGTTTGGATCGAACCCGGTCGCTCCATTGTTGGCGAAGCCGGCTACAGCCTCTATACAATCGGCGCCCGCAAAAAGATTCCCGGTATTCGCACTTACGTTAGCGTCGATGGCGGCATGGGCGATAATATCCGTCCTGCCCTTTACCAGGCTGAATACCAGGCAGTCTTAGCTGCTAATCCCCAAGCAAGGCCAGTCGAAACCGTGACAATTGCCGGCCGCTATTGTGAATCCGGCGACATCTTAGCAAAAGACCAACAACTGCCTTTAAGCGCGCCTGGTGATATTTTAGCAATTTTGGCAACAGGAGCTTACGGCTACTCGATGGCTTCCAATTACAACCGCGTCGGTCGCCCCGCCGTTGTTTTCGCCGAAAACGGTCACGCCAAATTAGTCGTTAAACGTGAGACGCTTGCCGATTTAACCAGATTAGACCTGAATTATCTTTAAGTAACACGAGGAGAAGCCATGAAGCAAACTGCACAAGAAATTATTAATTTTATTAGCAATGCCCCTAAAAAGACACCCGTTAAGGTTTATTTACAGGGCAATTTGGCAAGTCTAGCTGTCCCTGAAAATGTTGAGGCATTTTTAGATGACAAAATCGGAATTCTGTTCGGTAATTGGACAGATGTTCAGCCATTTTTAACCAAAAACAAAGCACAAATCACCCACTACCATGTTGAAAATGATGCGCGCAACTCCGCCGTGCCGCTACTTGACTATACGCAACTTGATGCCCGTATTGAACCCGGTGCGATTATTCGCGACCACGTCAAAATCGGCAAGCAGGCCGTGATTATGATGGGCGCTGTAATTAATATCGGCGCAGAAATCGGTGCCGGCACCATGATTGACATGGGAACCGTGATTGGCGGCCGGGCAATTATTGGTCAAAACGTACACGTTGGTGCTAATGCCGTTGTGGCAGGAGTAATTGAGCCGGTTTCAGCTAAACCCGTCAGAATTGGCGACAACGTCTTAATTGGTGCAGGTGCCGCAATTTTAGAAGGCGTTGAGGTTGGCGAAGGTGCAGTAATTGGTGCTGGTGCAGTTGTGACAAAAGACGTTGCGCCTAAGACAGTTGTTGCCGGCGTCCCAGCCAAAGTAATCAAGCAGGTTGATACCAAGACCAAAAGTAAAACTGGCCTAGAAGCCAGTTTGCGAAAGCTGTGATGACATGACTGAATTTACCGAACAGGAGTTAGTCAGAATTAGACACCAGCTCCACCAAGTTCCCGAGCTGGCATTAAAAGAAACGGCAACCCAAAAATTCTTACTGCAACTAATTAATGAATTGCCACAAGAATTTTTAACGATTAAAACTTGTCCCGCACTACCAACGGCAATTATGGTGCACGTCAGAGGGAAAAATGCTGATAAGACAATCGGTTATCGTGCAGACATTGACGGTCTGCCTGTTACCGAACAAAATAACCTTCCGTACCAATCGCAGCATCCCGGTGTCATGCATGCCTGCGGTCATGATTTGCACATGACGATTGCTCTTGGCGCTTTAAGCTACTTTGCCACCCAGCAGCCGCAAGACAATCTAGTCTTCTTCTTCCAGCCAGCCGAGGAAAGTGAAAGTGGCGCCAAAATCGCTTATGACCAGCAGCTGTTTACCGGTAAATTAGCCCTAGACGAAATTTACGCATTGCACGATACCCCACAATTACCAGTAGGAACAATTGGAACTAGGCAGGGTACCTTGTTTGCGGGAACAACCGAAGTCAACGTTGACTTTACCGGTCAAGATGGTCACGCTGCCTACCCGCAAAATGCCAATGACATGATTGTTGCCGCCGCGCAATTTATCACGCAAGTGCAAACCATTATTTCGCGCAGTATTGACCCACTAAAGGCTGGTGTCATTACTTTGGGCAAAATGACTGCTGGCAGTGTCCGTAATGCCATTGCCGGTAATGCCCATATCGAAGGCACGATTCGTGGTTTAACTCAGGAAATGATTGTTTTAATTAAGCAGCGCTTGCGTGAGGTTGCCGCCGGCATAGCCACAAGTTATGGCGCGGATATCAAGATTAACTTTAACCAAGGCGGTTATTTTCCAGTTGAAAATGACCCAAGCTTAACCGCAGATTTGATTAATTATCTTAAACAAGCGCCCCAAGTCAACTTTGTCGAAACAGAACCGGCAATGACTGGCGAGGATTTTGGTTATTTAACTAATCATATCCCGGGGGCAATGTTCTGGTTAGGTGTCGGTGAACATGGCTCCCTGCACTCAGCAAGTTTTAACCCTGATGAGCGAGCAATCCCAATTGGCGTGCAAGCCGTAACTGGCTTTTTAAAAAGACGAATGCAGCACAATTAATAGAAAGGATTAACAATGTTATTACAAGATGCAGAAATTTTAACAGCTATCGTCACCCCGTTTAACGATGATGACACGATTAATTATTCAGGGCTTGAGGAACTGGTCAATTACTTATTAGACCACGGCAGCCAAGGCTTCGTTATTGGCGGCACCACTGGTGAAGTCGCTACCTTATCTAATGAAGAAAAGTTAGAACTTTACCAAAAATTTGTTGAAATCACAGGCAATCGCGTGCCCGTAATCGTTGGTACTGGCTCTAACAACACGCAAGCTACGATTGAACTAAGCAGACAAGTCAGTCAGATAAAAGGACTGGCGGCACAATTAGTGGTCGTTCCCTACTACAACAAGCCTAATCAGCGAGGGATGATTGCCCACTTTACCGCAGTTGCAGCACATTCAACGCTGCCAATTATTATCTACAACATCCCCGGACGTACCGGTGTCACAATGAGCAACGCTACCATTTTGGAATTAGCGAAAAATCCCCAAATCATTGGTGTTAAGCAATGCACTACTGTTGAAGACTTGGAATACTTGGTTGAACATGCACCCGATGACTTTTTGGTTTTCAGCGGTGAAGATGCACAAAGCTTGGCGGCCAAAACAGTTGGTGCCCAAGGAATAATTTCCGTTGCTTCTCACCTCTACGGTGACCAAATGAAACAAATGTACCAAGCGCTAGCTGCCGGTAACATTGCCGAAGCTGGAGCTTGGCAACGTAAATTAACACCTAAGATGGCAGCCTTGTTCATGTTTCCATCACCATCCGGCGTTAAAGCTGCACTAAATGCCCAAGGCTTCCATACTGGCGGCTGCCGCTTGCCAATCGCTAACTTAAATGACGATGAACAAAAGCAACTCGCCCGCGCATTCGGAATGCCAAACGATGATTTAAGTCAACCGATCAGATTACAGTTAGGAGATTAAGCATGATTAAAGTTTTAATTGCTGGCTTCAATGGGGCAATGGGACAGCGAGCTGTCAAGCTAGTGCAAAAATTGCCAAACTATCAACTAGCAGCAGTCCTATCGCCTCACCTAAATAGCCTTGATCCAAGTGACTATCATTTAGACCAAAGTACTGCAGTTTTTACCAAGCTGGCAGATATTACTGGGCAATACGACATCTGGCTTGACTTCACCACTCCCAGTGCCGTTTACGCCAATACCAAGTTCGCAATTGAGCACCAGATTAGACCCGTTATTGGCACCTCAGGATTAACTGATAGCCAAACTACCGAGCTGCAGACTTTGGCAGGGAAGCTCAAAGTTGGCGGCATTATTGCCCCCAACTTCGGCCTGTCAGCAGTCTTATTAATGAAGTTTGCCAAAATGGCAGCGGCATATTTTCCCAATGCAGAAATTATTGAAATGCACCATGCCGACAAAAAAGACGCACCATCAGGAACAGCGATCAAAACTGCCCAAGAAATTGCCCAAAATCGGGATCCGCAAACAACCGATGACTTTAACGACAACCCCGCACGCGGCGGCGATTATTACGGCGTGCCTATTCACGCGGTCCGCTTACCCGGTTACGTTGCTCACGAGCAAGTTTTGTTTGGCGGCGCAGGAGAAGCTTTAACTATCAGACAGGACTCATTTGACCGCAATTCATTCATGTCTGGTGTTGAACTCGCCCTAAAGCAAGTTCTACAGCTCGATGAACTGATTGTTGGTCTTGAAAACTTAATTTAACCTGAAGGAGTATATTTTATGCCAGAACTAGCTGCTAACTTAGAAGCAATTGCCAATCAGCGTTTACTAACCACAACACCATCAGCCATTCGTAAATTTGACCAAGAGATTTCTGGGATTCCCGGAATTATTAAATTAACTGTGGGCGAACCTGACCTAGACACACCAGAACATGTCAAACAAGCCGCGATTGCCAGCATCAACAATAATGAATCGCATTACGGTAGACAAATGGGCGATCTTAGACTAGCTCGCGCAATTAGTGAATATCTAAAACGCAAACAGAATTTAACCTATGACCCTGAAACAGAAGTGACTGTCACCGTTGGAGCTACTGAAGCCATTGCGACCACGATTGTTTCGCTCTTTAACGCCGGCGATGAAGTCATCGTTCCCACACCCACTTTCGCGCTTTACTTTTCACTGCTGCACCTATTTGGCGTTAAGGCAGTTACTATCAATACAGCTGAAGATGATTTTTTATTGCAGCCAGAGAAATTAGCGCAAACTCTAGCAGCACATCCTAATGCCAAGGGCATCATCCTGAATTATCCCAACAATCCAACTGGACGTGAATATCCCGAGAGTTTAATCAAAAAATTGGCCGCTATTTTAGAAAAACACCAGCTATACGTTATTTCCGATGAAATTTATAGCGAACTAATTTATGATGCCAAGCATTATTCCATTGCGCGCTGTCTCCCTAAGCAAACAATCTTAATCAGCGGCTTGTCCAAGTCTCACGCCATGACCGGTTACCGTGTCGGCTACATCGCCGCTCCGCAAAAAGTAACTAAACTGCTGACTACGACGCACGGACTGTTAGTAACTGCCGTCCCCAATATGACGCAAGCTGCTGCCGCCGAAGCATTATCAGTAAACGGCGATTCCGATCCGCAAAACGCCAGCAAAATTTACGCTGAACGCAAAGACCTGATTAGCACTGGTCTAAGTCAACTAGGTCTTGAGATTATCCCGCCAGAAGGTGCATTTTACTTATTCGTCAAAATTCCCGCTGAATATGGCACTGACGATATAAAGTTTGCGTACGACCTAGCACAAAAAGCCCGCGTCGGTTGTATTCCCGGCAGTGCCTTCGGCGATGGTGGAATTGGCTATGTTCGCTTTTCTTACGCAGCCAATCCCGAAAAGATTCGCAAAGCACTCACAAGAATAGCCGAGTTTTTAAATAATTAAGGAAGTAATAATATGAATGGTTATAACGTTGCAATCTTAGGAGCTACCGGCGCTGTCGGCAGCCGCTTAATTAGTCAATTGGCGCAGTCGAATATTCCCGTTAAAAACTTAAAACTGCTCGCTTCTGCCAGATCAGCTGGTAAAGTCCTAAAATTCAAAAATGAACCCTTAACAGTCGAAGAAACGACGCCGGATTCATTTAAAAACGTCGATTTAGTTTTGGCATCTGCTGGCGGCAACGTCTCCCAAAAGTTTCTTCCCATTGCCGTTCAAAGTGGTGCCGTCTGTGTCGACAACACCAGCGCCTTTCGTATGGACCCTGATGTCCCGCTCGTAATTCCAGAAGTTAATCGCGAAGCGCTAAAAAGACACCACGGGATTATTGCTAACCCCAATTGTTCAACTATCCAAATGGTAATTGCCTTGGCACCAATTTATCATGCTTTTGGCCTGAAACAAGTTATCGTCTCAACCTACCAGGCGGTTTCCGGTGCCGGTCAAGCTGCCTGGAACGAAATGCTGCATCAAGCGCAGCAGCGCCTAAATAATGAAGCAATGACGGCTAAGATTACGCCAGTTAAAGGTGAACCACACCACTATCCATTAGCCTTCAACCTCCTGCCGCAAATTGACGTTTTTGAAGATAACGGCTACACTCACGAGGAATGGAAGATGATCCACGAGACCAAAAAGATTTTACTGGACGACATGGATAGTCCCGACATCAAGGTCACCGCAACCTGTGTCAGAGTCCCAGTGGAACTTGGCCATGGCGAGTCAGTTTACATTGAAGTTGCTGATAAAAAAGCAACAGTTGCAGGTTTACGACAGCAATTAACCAGAATGCCAGGAATTATTGTTCAAGACGATCCAGCAGAGCAGCTCTACCCGCAGCCGCTCACTGCTGCGGGCAAGCGCGAAACTTTTGTCGGTCGTTTGCGTGCCGATGAAGAAAATCCCGGTGCCTTCAATTTGTGGATTGTTTCCGACAATTTGCTTAAAGGCGCAGCTTGGAACACCGTTGAAATCGCCGAATGCTTGGTCGAAGATGGTTTAATTTAACTAAAAAAGCAATACCTGATTTTGAATCAGATATTGCTTTTTTCTATTATAGTCCTGCCTGTTTACGTTCCTGCTCATACTTTTGCAGTGCCTGCAGAACCTGCGGCCAATAACGTTTAGGCAAAATTAATTGTAATTTGTCTTGATAAACCGGAAAATCGCTAGCCTTCATTCCCGTAATCCGGGCCAGATCTTGGTCGGACAAGTGATATTCTCTGGTAATCCGCTTAATCTCAACAGATGCATGCCCGCGAAACCACGACCAGACAAAAAAGACTAAAGCAAAGCCGCCCGCAGTTAACCCCGCATTGGATACCGTCCAGCCAAAGCTGCGCAGGCAGACAAAAAAGGCAGCAATAAAGGCAATCAATGCCGAAATTAAGCCATAAATAACTGGAAAAAGTGATTTTTTATGCATTTTGCCCTCCTAAAAAGCTAATTACCAAAAATATTATTATTGCTGCTATTTGAATTTGAATCGTCAGCCGGATCGTCATTATTAGTATCATTAGAAACAACCGAGGAATAAATCTGATAATTAGTGAAAGCATTGGGATCCTTCCACTTAATACTATTTCGTTCTTCGTTTAACTTATTAAGCCGTGTCTCATCATTATCTAAAGTCTCCGTTTCAAGACCCAAATTAGTCCGCAATTGATCCGAAGTTTTTTGCAAAATAGCAGTTGGGGCAACCTGAATTGATGAGCCATTAATCCAGGCATCATGGCCTTGGATATAGCCGCTCTCCAGATTGTCCATGCAGCCGCGATAGTTCATTGCTAAAGCAAGCATATCATTGAAAGTTAAATTGGTTTTGACATATTTAGTAAAGATCTTAACCAGCTTACGGTAATTAGTAAGCGTATTAACTGACATTGCCTTGTGGACAACTGCCGTAATTACCTGCCGCTGACGCATCTGCCGGCCATAATCGCCGCGAGGATCATCGTGGCGCATCCGAACATAAGCAACTGCATGCCGGCCATTTAAATGTTGCTTTCCTTTATGAAAATCGCACCAGTCATACGAGAACTTAAATGGTACGTTGACATCAACACCGCCGACGGCGTCTACCAAGTTCTTCAGTGCCTTCATATTAACTTCGATGTAATAATTAATCGGCACATTAACGAGCGCCGAAACAGTCTTCATTGATGCACTACTGCCGCCGACACCATAAGCCGAATTAATTCGGAACATATTATATTTATCGCCTGGGTCACCCAAGATATTAACCAAAGTATCACGAGGAATCGAAGTCATCGTCGCTTTATTCTTATCAGGATTAGCCGTCGCTAAAATTAAGGTATCAGAATTTCCCTTGTCATGACGGCCTTCAATTCCCTGGTCAACGCCAAGAATTAAAACCGATATCGGCTGTTTATTAGCAATTCGCGCGGAAGTTGCAGTGTTACCATCTTGACCGTCAATTGCGCTATGCAGGCTAAAATACATGTGTGCTGCCCAAGCTAAACCGCAGCTAACACACAGAACCGCAACAATCCCCACAATGCGCAAAAACGCATTTCCTTTTAAAGCAGCGGCCGGAGCCGCGAAGGCATGATTGCGATGAAGATTTAAAGAAGAGCGGTGGTGATAGTCTTCTCTTCGTTTAGAGTTTGGATTCATTCCTTTATCTATTCCCTTCCAATAACTGTCCAATGTATTTGTAACACTTTTAAACTTGAATTAAAATATTATCAAATATAATTAATAATATCTTATTTTTTGCTTTTTAGCATAATCATTATTAACATTAATTAGATACACAAAAGGAGAATTTTTTAATGACAATTCCAAAAAGAACCGCCGTTGACGAAGAATTAAAATGGGACTTAACCCGCGTTTTTAAATCTGATACTGACTGGGAACACGAATATACAACAGCCAAAACAAAAATACAAACTTTAAGCAAATTGCAGGCGAATTTTACCAGCTCAGGACACGACTTATATGATGGCCTAACCGAGATCTTAACAGTTGGCCGTAAATTGGAAAAACTCTACGCCTATGCGACATTGTCCAGCGATGTTGACACGAGCAATGCCCACTATTTAGGTTATGTTGCCCAAGTTCAAGCCTTAGCCAGTCAATTTGATGCCGCAACTTCTTTTATTAATCCCGCAATTTTGGGAATTTCTGAAGCAAAACTAAGCCAATTCAAAGAAGAAGAACCGCGACTTAAAAATTACGACCACTGGCTCGACCAGATTACCCAAATGCGGCCGCACACCTTGTCAGCTGCAGAAGAAAAACTAGTAGCCGATGCCGGCGATGCCATGAGTACTTCCGAAAACACCTTCAACGTTCTCACCAATTCCGATATGGAATACGGCTACGTCCAAAATGATGATGGCGACATGGTGCAGCTTTCTGATGGTTTGTATTCTTTATTAATTCAATCGCAAAATCGCGACGTGCGCCAAGATGCTTTTGATTCAATGTATGCTACTTACGGTCAATTCGAAAATTCGCTGGCTTCAACACTTTCTGGTGTCGTCAAGGAACATAATTACAATGCCAAAGTACATAATTATGATTCTGCACGCAGTGCCGCTTTACATGAAAATGGCGTCCCAACCGTAGTCTATGACACTTTAATTAAAGAAGTTGATGCCCACCTTGACCTGCTTCACCGCTATGTTGGTTTACGCCAAAAAATTCTTGGTTTAGACGATTTGCAAATGTGGGACATGTACGTGCCATTAACTGGTAAGCCGCTAATGTCCTACACCTTTGATGAAGCCAAACAAGAAGCCAAAAAGGCTTTGGCCCCATTAGGTGCTGACTACTTAAAGCACGTTGACTATATTTTCAATAACCGCGTTATCGATGTCGTTGAATCACAAAATAAAGCTACCGGAGCATATTCTGGCGGCTCTTACGATACTGACCCCTATGAATTGCTCAATTGGGAAGACAATATCGATTCACTTTACACACTGGTTCATGAAACTGGGCACTCCGTCCACAGTATGTACACGCGCGAAACTCAGCCTTACGTGTACGGTGATTATCCTATCTTTGTCGCTGAAATCGCGTCAACAACTAACGAAAATATTCTAACAGAATACTTCTTGGATCATGTCACTGACCCCAAAACCCGCGCCTTTGTCTTAAACTACTATCTCGATTCCTTCAAAGGGACACTCTTTAGACAAACTCAATTTGCGGAATTTGAACAGTTTATCCACGAGCAAGATGCTCAGGGTGAGCCATTAACTGCTGACAGACTTAATAGTTTCTACGGTGATTTAAACCAGCGCTACTACGGCAATAGTGTTGAACCTGGCGGCGACATTGCTAAAGAATGGGCACGGATTCCCCACTTCTACTATAACTTTTATGTTTACCAATACGCCACCGGCTTTGCGGCGGCAACTGCCCTAGCTAATAATATTGTCCATGGAACTGATAGCCAGCGTGAAGCTTATCTTGGTTATCTGAAGTCCGGTTCCAGTGACTATCCTGTAGAAATCATGAAGCGCGCCGGCGTTGATATGACCAAACCTGATTACTTAGAAGATGCTTTTAACACCTTTAGTAAACGATTAGATGAATTCGAGCAAATTGTCGCAAACAACTTTACAAAGTAATTTATTAATTTAATTGACTTTGTTTTTTAAGTATTTTATAATTTACACATTAAGAGTTGGAGGTAATTCTGATGAATACAATAGCATGTCGCGGATTACAATTGAATACTCGTTTTTACTTTAGCTATTTTAGATAATGTTTGAGTTCATCTAGGTGAATTCAAACGGAACGCAAGTTTGAATTTATCTATGATGGCTAAAGCAGTTTTGTTGCAATTAGTCACATACTTCTAAGTGGCTAATCACAACAATTATTTGAAGATGATTTTGAGATACCCACTTAGAAATAAGTGAGTATTTTTTTATGGAGGAAATCACAATGAATCATCGTCTCAAGAAATTAATTACTGGTGTTAGTCTAGCAGGTCTACTATTACTCGGCGGCTGCAGTCAAAACAAAACTAGCAAAACAGCCGTTAAGCATGTCGGGGTCTTGCAGGTTGTCCAGCACCCATCCCTTGATGATGCTTATAAAGGCTTCAAAGAAGGGTTAAAAGATGGTGGTTACGTCGAAGGCAAAAACCTAAAAATTGATTACCAAAATGCCCAAAACAGTCAGGATAATCTGAAGAGTATGAGTGATAAATTAATTAATGAAAAATCTGATTTACTATTGGGTATTGCCACTCCAGCTGCGCAGAGTTTAGCTAACGCCACAAACAAAATCCCAACTGTTGTTACTGCCGTTACCGACCTTAAGGCCGCAAAACTTGTTAATTCCGAAACTAAACCAGGAAGAAACGTTACGGGAACCACCGATATGGTCTCAATTGACAAGCAAATCAAATTACTGCTGTCCATTGTCCCGAAGGCTAAGACGATCGGAATTATGTACAATGCTGGTGAAGCCAATTCTAAAATTCAGGCTGACCTAGCAATTGCCGCACTTAAGAAGGCCGGCGTTAAGGTTATTGTCAAAACAGCCAATTCAACCAACGATGTGCAACAAGTTACAGAAACATTAGCAGATAAAGTTCAAGGAATATACGTTCCAACAGACAACACTTTCGCTTCAGCTTCTTCACTAATTGGTAAAGTCGTTAAGGAAAAGAAGATTCCATTAGTTGCTGGTTCAACTGACCAAATCAAAGATGGCGGCTTAGCCTCAATCGGAATCGACTACGAAGCCCTTGGCAGACAAACCGGTAAAATGGCCGCTAAAATTTTATCAGGCAAAGCTAAACCAGAAAACATGCCTGTTGAAAAAGCAAACAATCTAAAATTAGTCGTTAATAAGAAGATGGCTAAGGCATTGGGGATCAATCCTAACTCAATTAAAGCACCTAAATAATTAAACTAGATAAGGAATAATAATTTATAATGAATACTTTTGGAGATTTACTTATTTCAGCCACGTCCCAAGGTCTGCTCTGGTCACTGATGGCAATTGGTGTTTACTTGACATTCCGAGTTTTAGACCTAGCTGACATGACGGCTGAAGGCAGCTTCCCGCTTGGCGGGGCAATTACTACCATGTGCTTAATTCAGGGCGTTAATCCAATTCTCGCCACAATTGCCGCATTTGGCGGCGGCATGGTCGCCGGATTAATCACGGGCGTCTTGAACACTAAGTTAAAGATTCCCGACTTACTCGCTGGGATTGTTACCATGACCGGCTTATATTCAATTACTTCTCGTGTAATGAAAAATGCCGCCAATGTCTCCTTATTAGGCAAAGATACAATCTTTACTCTTGCCCAAAACTGGGGCCTGTCACGCACCAATGCGGTAATTGTAATGGGCGCGATTATTGCTTTATTAGTAATTATTATCTTAATTGCCTTTTTTAGAACTGAGATTGGTTTAGCTATGCGGGCAACTGGTGACAATCCAGAAATGAGTGCAGCTAATGGTATTAAAACCCAAAGCATGAAAATTTGCGGTTACATGATTTCTAACGGTTGTATCGCTCTTTCCGGTGCCCTGCTCGCGCAAAATAACGGCTTCGCTGACCTTAACTCCGGTGTTGGGACGCTGGTTGTTGGTCTTGCCTCAATTATTATTGCAGAAGTGCTGGTTCATAATTTGGGGATTGCCGCGCGTCTACTAACACTGGTCTTAGGTGCGATTATTTACCGGATAATTCTGGCATTAGTCTTCCAGATGAATGTTCAACCTTCGGATGCTAAATTAGCTTCAGCTTTGGTCTTAATCATCTGCCTTGCCCTACCTAACTTTCACTTACACAAGAGAGGAACTAAGAATGTCTCACGTACTAAAAATTAAAAATCTCCACCAAACTTTTGAACAGGGCACAGTTAATGAAAATCGCGTCTTGCGCGGCATTGACCTCGAATTAAACGCAGGCGACTTTGTCACAATTATCGGCAGTAATGGGGCCGGCAAATCGACTTTGCTCAACAGTATTGCTGGAACCTTGCCAATTCAAGAAGGGCAGATTATCCTAAACGGCGAAGATATTACCAAGCTGTCAGTTACCAAAAGAGCCAAAAACATCAGTCGGGTCTTTCAGGACCCCAAAATGGGGACCGCTGTTCGCTTAACTGTTGAAGAAAACCTTGCCCTTGCAATGAAGCGCGGACAGCATCGAACTTTTCGTGCTGGTGTTAAAGGTCAAGACCGTGAATTTTTTAAAAAGCAGCTTGCCCAACTTGACCTAAACCTAGAAAATCGCTTAAATGCCGAAATTGGCCTACTCTCTGGGGGCCAGCGCCAAGCAATTACCTTATTAATGGCCACCCTCAAACGCCCCGACTTAATCCTACTTGACGAACACACTGCTGCTCTTGACCCTCAGACTTCAATCACGGTTATGCAATTAACCGAAAAATTAATCAACGAACAAGAATTAACTGCCTTCATGGTTACGCACAATATGGAAGATGCAATCCGTTACGGCAATCGATTAATTATGCTTCATCAAGGTAAAATCGCACTCGACCTTGCTGGTGAAGAAAAGAAAAAGATGACTGTCCCTAAGTTAATGGATCTTTTCCAGCAGCACGTTGGCACTGAATTAAAAGACGATGCGGTTTTACTTGCCTAAAGTAAACATTCAATTACAAATAATACTTGCAGGTTATGCAAAAAAATAATATAACTATTAAAGGAAACAAAAAAGTTTCTCACATCAAGAAAACGACTTCTGCTTAAGAAGTCGTTTTTAGTTTATAAACAAAACTATTACGATTAAAATTTTACAATCAATAATCTCTTTAAAGGATCAAATTTATGAAAAAGCACTTCCATACAGCCGCTTGGCTGCTATTACTTATCTTGATCGCTGCAGTAGGATACCTATGTTTCTCCCCCAGCCTACCTGTCAATTTGCCCGCTGGTAATCAGCAAATTTCCTATATTATGGTTGGTCAGGCTCCCATAGCCTACGTTCCCTTTCAAGAAATTGGTCAACTAGGATTTTGGTTAAATATTTTAATGACTATTCCCTTAGGGATAATTATTGCAGCAATAACAAAATACCGGTGGCAATTAAAGCTAATCACGATTACCGGTATTGCAATTGGCTGCTTCATTGAAGTAACTCAGTTTATTTTGGATAACCTATCACTTGCAGCCCGCTGGGTTGACATCAATGACGTGATCGCTAATGGCTTAGGCTTCATTATGGGCTACTTGCTAATTAGAGCTATTGCAAAATTGTTTTCTAAATAAGCTAATTAACCAACTTTTTAAAAACTGTTAAGATTGAAGCTTTTAGAACAAATAATACTGCTAAATAAACAACAAATCCCACCATAACTTCGACTATTAACATTGACCAACTAGTAGCAACCACGCGGTCAAGCCACAGAACACATACGTACATAATTAAGCCTGCAAATAAATACTTATCAAACTCATGGAATAATTCACGAAAGTTCACTTGTCTTCGAATTACCCAAAGTTGATAACCAGTTATTGCCGCTTCCGAAATAACTGTTGTTAGTGCAGCACCAACTGCACCATTTAAGATAATAAAAATAATATTGCCCAGTACGTTGACAACTGCCCCTAAAATAACCGAAATAGTATAGTTTCTATTTTGATTAGTTGGCAACAAATACTGGTTACCAAGCACGTTACTCCAAGCAATCGGCAAGACTACAAAAGATTCAACCATCATAATTGGAATTACGTCAGTAAATTGGACCGTTAAAAATAACGGAATAAGTTTATGTGCAATTACTAACAATCCAAAGGTCATTGGCACTGAAATTGCAGAAACAAACGAAAAACTTTTATACAGATATTCTTTTGTTTTACGATAATTTCTATTGGCAAAGGCATTGGCAACGTGCGGCAGCATCACTGTTCCCGTTGCTGTGACTATTCCTAACAGCATCTTCACAATCTTGTCTGACTGATCAAAATAACCTGCTGCTTGAACGCTCTTTAACGATCCCAGCATAGTTTTATTCAATACCCAGTATATCTGTGAAGCCACTTGCGGAATAAATAAAGCTAGTGCTGGTTTAAGGTGGCGCAAAATAGCTAACGACCTAAAGTCAGGGTGACCAACGTACTTTTTTAAACTCGGAAACATTGTCAAGTTGCCAATTAATAGTGAAACCGATGAAATCAGGATATATTTGACCAAATCTGCAGGAGATTTAACAAAAATAAAGATACTAATAACCGTTAGTATCTTTACAATAAAGTTTCTGATAACAGTTACAGAAAAATTTTCCACACCCATAAAAAGCCATGAAATATCAAGAGCAGAGGCAACCAGCGAAAATGATTGTGCCCAATAATAGATGTGATATTGCTTAATGCATGACAAAAAAATCAGAAATAGTAAAAACGATAAAATACTTGTACCAATTTTTAAAAATAAAATTTCATAAAAAGTTTGTGTGACTAACTTATGGTTATCGCGAACAAAAGCGATTTGCCGTTCAGCGTATAAATTAATGCCAATACTACCTAGCAGAATAAAGTATTGCATTGTCGCAGTAGTAAAGGAACTAATTCCTACACCTCGAGGCCCAACAACTTGCGCAATATACGGCGTAGTAACTAAAGGTACAAGTACAATAAAAATCTGGTAAATAATATTATATAAATAGTTTTTAACGACTTTCATGTATCGGCCTTTAACTTAGTTCGGGTTGCACTTGCACATCTTTACCCTGCCACGCACTAGATGCTAGCAATATTGCAACAGGTATAAACAGTTCAAAGTGCTGCAGGGAAGTTTCAGTGAAGCCAAGCAGGACGTACATGGTGAAGATCAGTATATCTTTAATCCGCATTTTTTTAATTTGCCACCCCATCATCACCAAAATATATAGTAATTGCACTGTAAAAATTATTCCTTTTGCAAGTAATGCCTGCAAATAACCATTATCAAACATTGCCGATTCTAGCTGTGGGGTTTTTAACAGATGGATACCATACATTGAATAAAATTGTTTGTACAGGGCTAACCTGCCTGACAGCATATTATTCAATAGTGGCGAATATTGGTAAAACAAAGTACACAAAGAAAGCACAAAGAGTGCAATCGGTATTAGGCAAACTAATTTTGAAACAGTCGCATTAACTCTCAGATAGATTTTATTCCCCAATATAAATGCGATCAGACAATAAAGCAAAATAACATAAGTTGAAGTTCTAGACTGCGTCTGCGTATAAATAATGTAGGTCAGAATACCAACAGCCAAGTTAGCCACACGTTCAAATTTTGCTCGTTTAATAGCACAGAAATCCAGCACCACTGCCAGCCATAATTGCATCGCTACGTTAGGATGAGTAAAGCCCAAAGATTTTCTAAAAACATAACCATTGCCGCGCCACATTTCAAAGTTATTTGCACCCCGACCGGTTAATAAATTAGCTAATACTATTAGACCAAATGATACCCCCGAGATAATTGCCAACCACTTCAATATTTTGTTGGAATCAATACCAACTGTCGTATGCAGTACATAAATAAAGGTAATCATCAATGTACCCGAAATCATATACATCGCGCCATTTATTAGACAAATAAACAGTGACAACAAAAATAGAAAAATAAAAGAATAACTAAATTTATTATTTGAAAATAGAATTGCGAGCATTACCAGCATACTCACAACTGCTTGAATCGCACTTGAAAGTGAATTAGAAATTAGCCCTGCCCCACTTAGAATTGCCATCATCGAAACAATAACAGACATCATGATAATTAATTTAGTTACAGTAGTTACTTTCAAACGTAAATCCCCATCATCAATTATATAGCCGCAAAATCACTTGATTAACCGTTTAATTTTGTTATACGTACCATAACCCAATAGAAAATCAATATAATGCTTCAGATACTTCTTCATCACTAGCACCTTACCATTCCTATTCTTTTCATCTTTCCAAGAAGCAGCATAATGGTGGATTGAAATTGTATTCGGCTTAATCGTTAATTTTCCCTGCCAAAAATTTACAGGACAAAAATATGAACTTGGATAGATAACTACATTATCAATCTTTTGCTTAGTTCCGTTAAATTTAAATCCTCTTTTTGCCAGCAAGTGTGTTGTTATATCCGTACAAATCATTTGGTTAAACGTGCCGTCATGATTAATAAAATGCAGCTTCTGATACTCATTAAGATTAGCCCAGATAAGTTTATTACCCTTGACGGCGCCAAAACCCCCACCAGTATTAATTGTCAGCCGATCTTCACAGCCAAAATAAGCTTCCGCAGCCAGAACCGAATCTAAACTCTTAATTAGCTCAACATCAGTATCCAAATAAATGCCACCATGATGATAGATTATGTCTAACCTTGCGACATCTGAGACAAAAGCCCATTTTTGTTTTTCATAGGCTTCCCTTGTAAAATCGTACTTATTAACATCAAAATTACTTTCATCCCACCGCACAATCGCATAATCTGGGCAATATTTTTGCCAGGAACTTATGCAGCGCTGAACTTCGGATGGCAGAGGTGCCTTACCAAACCAGCAGTAATTAATAACTTTGGGTATCATTTGCGTATTCCTCAAAATAATTGCCTCACCAAAGTTTCCAAATTCTGATTGAACTTTTGATTATTACTATGAAACTTAGGCTGCTTATTATCTTTTTCAGCACGAATTGCTTCAGCCAAATCTTCAATATTAGTAATAACTTTAATGGGAAAACCGCGCTTTTGTAAGTCAGTACAAAAGATTAATTGATGATTATTAACATGTTCGTTGAATTTTTCCTGACGCGGAACCACAATTGGCGTCTTCCCCTGTCTAATGACTTCAATAAAAGACGATGGACCGCCATGAGTAATAATTACCGAAGCCTGGTTAATTAGCGCCTGCATTTTGGCCGGTGAAATGAATTTTTCATACCGGCAATTTTGGGGCAAATAAGTACTATAGCCAATCTGAATAAATACTTCATCCGTAATTTTATTCTGGGCCTTTAGTTGGTCGACTTTCTTGATTAAGCGGTTAAATGGTTGTTCGTGCGTCCCGACAGTTACAAAAATCATCAAAAAATACTTCCTAAATTTTTTGCCTTAGGATAGACCTGCTTCATTTCTTCCCACTGAACAATAAATAAGTCAGTGACAGGATAAACAAGTCTTCCCGTTAATGTCGGCTTGTTTATTCTGTCAAATACTTCAATATAAACAGTCTTCATTCCCAATAGCTTGCCAACATAAAAGAACGGAACGGCAACCGCTGCACCAGAAGAAATTATCAAATTTGGTCGTTCTTTTTTAAGAATTTTAATTGCCAAAAAAGTATTCCTAATTAAATTTTTCAAATTCCGATTAGTTGGAAAATAACACGGATACATTTTTTCCTTAGCCAATAAATTTACTGCATCTTTTTTGGGAAAAGTCACCCAAAAACGGTCCTTATCCCGCCAAAATTTTTCAAGCAGATATAAATGAGTTAAGTGCCCACCACTAGAGCCAACCAAACAAACTTTCATTAGTAATTCCTTTTTTATCTAATAGGTTGTATTAGGAAAGCAAACAACAACGACAGTTTTTAGCAAAATTTGCATATCTAGCCAAAGATTAGCTTTATTGATGTAGATAATATCTATTTGGACCATTTCATAAAAACTAACCGCATTTCTTTCTGTCACTTGCCACAAACCTGTACAGCCTGGCTTAACTACCAGTCTTTGCATATCAAAATTTGTATACTCAGTTAGTTCACGCTCTAATGGTGGCCTAGGGCCAACTAGAGTCATGTCCCCTTTTAATACATTCCAGAGCTGTGGCAATTCATCTAAACTATGCTTCCTAATTATTCTTCCCACTTTAGTCACGCGCGGATCATTCTTCATTTTAAACATTGCCCCAGCAACTTCATTTTTATGAAGCAAACCATTAAATTGTGCATCCGCATCGACCACCATTGACCTAAATTTATACATTCTAAATTTACGGCCGTTTTTGCCAATTCGAATTTGAGAATAAAAAATTGGCCCAGGTGAACTCTTATCTAATTTAATCGCAACAGCAATTACCAGAAAAAGTGGACTTAAAATTATTAGCGCCAGCAGACTTAACGCAATATCAAAACGTCTTTTTAAAAAAAGATACATATTCCGTCCATTAATCATATTTTGATCTAGCAAAATTTTATTTTTAAGTTCCATTGGCCCTCTTCCTTACTACAACAAATTTAAAATCTCTTGGATTTTCTAATATTGCTCAATCTTTTATTGAGTAGTTCGGAATTTTCTGAAAAATTTCGGATTACATGTTAGCTGAGTAATTACCGCCATCATTTATCGCTGCTTCATTCAGAAATCATTTACATTACGACCTGTTTTTTGGCACCACATCATTTAGTACGTAGCCTAATAAATTAGCCTTAGCGATTTGCAAAAGTTCCACAGACTTCTTAACAGCAACCTTTTGCGCTTGACCTTGACGAACAACCAACACAACACCATCCACTTTTGGAGAAATAACTCGAGTATCAGCTACTGTGAGTACTGGCGGAACATCCAAAACTAGCAAGTCATAATGATTTCTAAAATAAGCAAGCAATTTTTCCATTCGTCTTGATCCTAAAAGTGCCGCTGGATTAGGTGGGATAGGGCCATTAGTAATTATTGCTAAATTATTAATTGGACTCTGATGTACTACCAAATCAAAACTTGCATCACTTGCTAAAATTGTTGACAAACCGTGGCGGCTATCGTGTAAGCCAAATGCGCTTTGAATTGTTGGCTGACGCAAATCCGCATCAATAAATAAAACTTTTCGCCCTTGCTTGGCCCAAGCAACTGCTAAATTCGCGGAAACAGTCGACTTCCCTTCATTAGCTTGCGAAGAAGTAATTAGAATTGTTTTCAATTCATGATTAACCGCCGAAAAATTTATATTTGTTAGAATCGTTCGAAATTGTTCAGAAACAATATTTTTCGAATCAGTGTCAGCAATTAGCTTGATTCCTTTTTTGCTACTTGTAGTAGATTTTTTGCTTTTTTTGCGATGAAACATCTTCATAAATATCCTTGCTAATTAAAACTCACCGATGCCGCTTATAATTCTGAACTGGCTGGATTCTAAAAATATGACCCAAGTTCGGCAACCCAAGTTCAGTCGTTAAAAACTCGTCACCCTTAACAGCCGTATCGGTTATTTCTTTGATAAAGGCATAGCTCAAACCGATTAACAATCCAACACCCGCACCAATTAATAACATTACTGAGGTTTTGGGAAATGTTTTTTGCTTTACCGGTAAGGCTTTAGAAACAATCATCACGTTGTCAATGCTCATTATTTTACTGATTTTACTTTTAAACACACTGGCAATCTCGTTAGCAATCGTCGCTGCTTCATCTGGATCATGACTTTTTACGTTTAAAGCAAAGATCTGTGAATTTTGATTGCTGGTAATTGAAATATCTTTTCGAAGCTGCTTAACACTGACATAATAGGGTTTTATGGTATCACTTGGATTAGCCAAATTTTGACTGGCAGCTTTTAAGACCACTTGATTAGTAATAATATCTTTATACGTATTAATCATTTGCACATCAGCTTGCTGGCCCTGATAGATGCCATTAAGGTCAGAGCCAACTTTCTTTTGGTTGACCAATATTTGTGTAGTTGCCGTATATTGCGGCGCGATGACAAATTTTCCTATGCCTATTGCAGCAGCTAAACAAACTACAAAACTAGTTATAATAAAAATTATATGTTTGCGAATTATTCCAAGTATTTGATAAAAATTCAAATAGTCTTCCATACTATTCCCCAAGTCTCAAAAAGTTAATCTGCCTAATTCCAAGCTATTGAAATTTTATATTTAGGGCAAAAAAATAAATCCTCTATATTACTAATAAAGAGGATTAACCAAAAATTCTAAATAATATTTAAGCTAGCAAGTAAAATTTAATAGCTTTTGACTAATTCATCGGCAAGCATATCATTATTGGTAACATATATACATAGCTAGTTATAATGTATAACTATCCATGAATAATGTCAAATCATATTTGCCATAGCAATTGTAAACGTGTGCAAGTTTCGAATACTATATATTAATATAATTTATTTATTAATTTTAGCTTCAACGTAACGAGTAAAAAGCCACAGATCAACTGCCATCACAATCGCGTCATAAAATAAAAAGAGCCAAAAATCTCCAATTATGCCGACTTTGGGTACTATCATTTCCATATCTTGGTAAGAACTGCCAGTCAAAAAATGACTGATATTGGCAACTACATCCCACCAAATGTTATAACTAATCACCAATAACCAGCTAACTAGAATAATCATTACTAACCGCACCAGCCAAGTGATAATCCGGTGCGACTTACCAAACCAAAAGTCAATCACAGCATGACTGCTAAAATTCAAACAGCTGACTGTCAGATAAATTGCTAATCCAATAAGCAATAATAACAGCGCCGCTAATAGTAACTGCCCACATTTTAACAAGGTTAAGTGCGTGACCCAATAGCCAAAAGCTGCTATCTGCTGCCTGGTATATTCATCAACTGGATAAAGCAGCACTAGCATTGATGCCAATTCAATACCCAATAAAAAATCAAGATAAATAAACGCAATACCAGAAGAAATCGTATTAGTTAAATATAATTGGTCATCATGTAGTGGGATTAACCGCCACGTCTGGTCATGATTAAATTTTTCATTTTGCCAACAAGTAATTCCAAGATAAATTAAATTTGCTAATAAACCAAACAAAATAAAGATAATTTGCAAATCATAGGTATATGATTCCCACCGGTTTGCCTGCAGCGTCGTAAAGATCATTATTAATGAACAAACGACTGTAGCCAATAATTGTATGCCAAATACGCGATAAGTTAAGCGTGTTTTTTGTCTAAATAAGACTTTAAATAGCCGCCAACATTTTTTCATCAGATTTTTCACCTCAATTAATTTTAACACTATATACTGCTTAACTTTCAAGGATAATAAAAGGACCAAAATCAATCATGACCTTGGTCCTTTATTGTTATTTTGCATATTCCTGCCAGAACTTCCAAGCCAAATCTTGGTAAAGCTTGCAGCCAGCTAAATAATTACTTACTGGTGTATACTCATTAGGTTCGTGGGCAACATCCCCCGGCGCTGGTCCCATAATTACAATTGGAAAGTCGCCAGCAGCCCGGATATATTCCGACGCATCAGTTGCACCCGTATCGGCGACAAAATCACCACCATAAGTCATCGTTTCCTTAATGACAGCTTGCGTTAACTTGGCGAGCTTGGTGTGCTTCTGGTTAGGCAGCGGTACTTCTGGGAAACTATAACGAATTGTCAGTTCTGCTCCCTGCTGGTTCAACTCAGCCACAATTTCTTCAAGTTCCTTGTAAATTTGGTCATTCGGATAAAGCGGCGTTGTTCTGATATTGCCCGAAAGCCAAGCACTATCTGGAACCGAATTAATTTGACTGCCGCCCTGAATTTGACTAATCACATGTGTCAATGGTCCTAAGACTGGGTCTACTTGATCGTGACTATCCATCTTGGCTTGCGTTTTTTGAGCAAAAGCAACCAGCGGCATAATGGCATTTTTACCCTTTTCCGGTGTTGACGAATGAACTGTTACACCTTTGGCAGTCACATAATAATCAATAACACCCTTGTGCGTCACCACAATGTCACAGTTAGATGCTTCGCCGATAATTAACCCATCAAGGTCGTCGGCGTAACCTTCTTTAGTTAGTTGGGCTGCACCATATTCGCCTGTTTCCTCACCAACTGAGGCTAATAAACGAATCCGTCCCGGCAATTCTTGACCACTTTCTAGTAAATCAAGCATCGAAACAACCATTGCAGCTAATCCTGACTTCATGTCACTAGCACCGCGGCCATATAAGTTGCCATCTTTAATAGTTGCGGTAAACGGTGGCGTTTGCCAATTATCTAAACTACCTGCGGAAACCACATCTTCATGACCAGAAAAGCCTAATAGTGGTCCCTGTGTCCCCATGTCAATGACCAAATTATCACGATCTTCGGCATAAGTAACCCGCGTGATCTTTACTGGATAATCTTTGAACAACTTAACTAGGTAATCAGCCACTGCCGTTTCGTGATCGTTGGCCGATTCAATACTGATTAAGTCAGATAATATCTTAAGTGCTTTTTTGTCTTCCATTATATAGCCTCTATGCTTCCAACACTTTAGCCAAAAAGTCCTGTGCCCGTTCGGTCTTTGGGTGAGCAAAGAACTCACTTGGTGTTGCCTTCTCCTGAATATAACCGTCCGCCATAAACCAAACTTGATTGGCGACATTCTTGGCAAAGCCCATTTCGTGGGTAACAACAACCATCGTCATCCCTTTTTGAGCCAAATCCTGCATAACCTTCAGTACTTCGCCAACCATTTCTGGATCAAGTGCCGAGGTTGGTTCATCAAACAGCATCATTTCTGGATCCATTGCCAGTGCCCGCGCTATCGCGACCCGTTGCTGCTGACCTCCCGATAGACTACTAGGAAACGCATCAGCCTTATCAGCCAGTCCAACTTGCGCAAGTAACTCTTTTGCCTTAGTAGTTGCCGCTTCATCAGTCACATGCTTGACCTTCATCGGTGCCAGTTTTAAGTTTTCCAAAACACTCATATGTGGGAAGAGGTTAAATTGCTGGAACACCATGCCCATCTTTTCCCGCAAAGTATTCAGTTCATCTTCACTTAAGGCAGTTAATTCTTTATCTTCAAAAATTACCTTCCCAGAAGTTGGTTGGTCCAGTAAATTCAAACACCGCAAGAAGGTACTTTTACCAGCGCCTGATGGTCCAATCAAACAGATAACCTGACCATCTTTAACTTCAGCGTTAATATCTTTTAAAACTTCGTTATTACCAAAAGTCTTTTTTAAATGCTCAACTTTAATCAGTGGTTGTTCGTTACTCATGTTTCATCTTCCCTTCAAATACTTTCATCAGACTAGACAAACTAAACGTAATGATAAAGTATAGAATCATCGTAATTACTAATGGCATTACGCCCCGGTAAGTATCGGCCTGCACGATTCTTGATTGGTAAATCAAATCTTTAACCCCGATAACCGATACGATTGAACTTTCCTTAATTAAGGAAACAAATTCATTCCCCAGAGCTGGCCAAATATTTTTCATTGCCTGCGGCATAATGACGTAACGCATTGTTTCTGTTCTTGACATTCCCAAGGACCGCGAAGCTTCGGTTTGTCCGGGGGCAATTGAGTTAATCCCTGAACGAATAACCTCCGCAACATACGATGCCGAATTAAGTGAAACTGCAATAATCCCAGATAATAATGCCGGAATATTAACCACCAGTCCCAAGCCAAAGTAAATAAAGAGCAATTGCACCATCAGTGGTGTACCACGAACAAATTCAATATAAGCCGTGGCAATTGAATGGGCAACTTTATTACGGCTCAGACGCATTAAGGCAAGAATTGCACCTAATAAGAAGCCAAAGAAGACAGAAATTACAGAAATAAACAAGGTGTAGCCCACGCCAGCGACAAAGAAGTCTTTGTATGCCCACATGGAATTATCAATTTTAGCCGATTTTTTAGACTTGCCATTTGATGCCAAGTATTTACCTGCCATTGGCAGATAGTCTTTTTTAATTAGGTCTTTTGCTTTAATTTCATCAATTGACTTATTAGCCGCATTGACTAAACTTTGGGCACCCTTATGAAAGGCAACGGATGAGCCAACTGACTTATCCTTGAAGCCCGAACGAATATTGATAATCCCCGTTGTATTTTTAACATAAGCATCGGCTGAAGCTGAATCAACTGCAACCGCATCAAACTTATGTGTCTGCAATGCCAAAATCAGGTCGCTATCTTTATCCATTGTTTTCAGCGTGACCTTGGGTGCTTGCTTCTTAATTAAATCACTTTGTAAACTACCTGTTTGGGCGGCAATTGCTTTACCATCAAAGGAATGAAAATCGTGGTACTTGCCTGCATCGGCTTTTCTGATAATCAAATCTTGACCACTGGCATAATAGACCTGACTGAAGGCAACGCTCTTTGCCCGTTTAGGTGAAGCCGACATCCCGGAAATAACCATGTCAACTTTGCCAGTTTCTAGAGCTACCAGCAGCGAATCAAAGTCCATGGTCTTAACAACGAGCTTAACACCCATGTCATGGGCAATCTTTTTACCGACCTCAATGTCCATGCCATATACTTTTGACTTACCATTAACATTCTTTACAAATTCATAAGGCGGAAAGTCGGGACTAGTCCCCATAATCAACTCGCCCTTTTGTTTGACCTTTTGTAAATAATTATCTGTTGCTTTTGGTGCTTGAGCTGCCTGCACACCGCTAACACAATTGACTAACATAGTCAGTGTTACCAGCATT
The DNA here is from genome assembly GCF_029433435.1 of Lactobacillus sp. ESL0703. Lineage (NCBI taxonomy): Bacteria > Bacillati > Bacillota > Bacilli > Lactobacillales > Lactobacillaceae > Lactobacillus > Lactobacillus sp. ESL0703. The sequence goes on along the minus strand of NZ_JAQTIB010000002.1, from coordinate 249,888 downwards.
ACTAAGGCAGCCTTGAGCCATTTAATTGCCTTTTTCATTGCTTATTCCTCACTTCTTGCTCTTAATCTGATTAAAAATGAACTCTCTTGGTTATATCGTCGTTTATTTTCTAAATTCATTTTTAACCTCCTAGATATAAAAAAACTCGCCCCTTCTTACATTCTTGTAAGAAGAGACGAGTTTTTACCCGCGGTACCACTCTTATTGATACAAAGTATCCGCTTATTAATTGACTGCATTATTGCCTAAGCACGCCTTCATCCATCTTCTAATTTGCCTTCCACTCTACGCAAATTCGCTTAATAGAAAAATGAATTACTACTCCTAAGCTATTTAACTAGCAATTATAACAGAAAAATCTGGATTGTCCATTATTTTTTGACTGAATGTTAAAAAATAATGATTAATAAGTGAGATTAGCAATTATTTAGTAAAACTAAATTCAGCCAACCTTTGCAAATAAAAACTGATGAAGAATGTTCCCCATCAGTTTTTATTTTTTAAATTAATTAAGCTTGTGAAGCACCAGAAACAGCGTCTGATTCGTCTTCCTTCATTTGGTTATCCTTAGTTACAGGGTAAGGCTTAATTCTTGAAGGATCTGTGTTTGACTTCAAATCATCAGTGGTGTAATTGAAATGTGTCAAACGTGCTTTCTTAACATCTTCAATTGTCTTGCAGCCAGTTAATTGCATATCAATTACTAATTCATCGTTCAATTGTTTAATAACTGATTCAACACCCTTAGCACCACCAAGAGCTAATGCATAAAGGTAAGGACGGCCGATACCAACAAGGTCAGCACCTAAAGCTAAAGCCTTGAAGACATGTGAACCACGACGAACACCAGAATCAAAGATAATTGGTACACGGTGATTTACTGCCTTGGCGATTTCTGGCAACATATCAATTGTTGCAGGACCACTATCAACTTCACGGCCACCATGGTTAGTAACGTAAATACCGTCAGCACCAGCACCCATTGCTAAGTATGCATCTTCAGCACAAACTACACCCTTAACGAAGACTGGAAGACCTGACATTTCCTTAATCCGTTTAACATCATCTGGACCAATCTTTTGTGCAGATGAAGCATACATTTGGGCAACGGTTTGACCTTCACCCTTACCACCTTGGTAACGAGTAAAGAAGTCTAGTGGTACTGGATAAGCAAATTGAGTTCTCAAGTTAGCTTCACGATAGCCTGATACCAAAGCATCAACAGTTAAGAAGATACCATTGTAACCAGCCTTCTTAATTGCATCAAAGACCATCTTGTTAAATTCCCAATCTTTACTTAAGTAAAGTTGGAAGAAACGTGGTGCGCCTGGGGCTGCTGCTGCAATTTCTTCAACACTCTTATTGCCATAAGTACTTGATGAGAATAATGCTCCAGCTGCTGCTGCACCCTTTTGAGTAGCAACTTCGGCATCCTTATGAGCAATTCCATGACAAGCAATAGGTGAAATCATAATTGGGGTCTTCAAATTCATCCCCATAAATTCAGTATCAGTTTGCGGATTATCCATATTAGTTAAAGCCCGCGGTACAATTTGAAAATGATTAAAAGCAGAGGTATTGTTCCGCCATGTCCACTCATTTTCTGAACCCGAGGCAATATAATAGTATGCGCCTTCTGGCATGACTTCTTTTGCACGTTCCTCAAGCTCATCAACGTTAATCATATTAATAGCTTCGTCACGATCACTTTGGGGAAATCCATTATAATATGCTGTCATTTTAAAAACTCCTTTATGTAAAACTTTTACATCTCTATTATACATGCAAATGCTTACAGTAGTTAGTGAAATTTCTCAAGAATGTTAAAATAACGCCAATAAGACTGCTTGTTTTTTCACAAGCAAAAAGAAAGCGACCTGTAAATCACTTTCTAATTTTGATCTTCCCTTATAAATTATACCTAATTAAATGAGTGAAATAAGTAACAAGATAAATAAAAACTTCAATGACGGCAATAAAAAAAGTTACCGGCAGATTAGTTACAAAACCTAAATACAATCCTAGCCAGACACCAACTAAAGCAAAGAAGACTGACCAGGCAATCATTGAACCAACCGTCTTGCCAAGATAGTTAGCAGTTGCCGGCGGCAATGTCAGTAATATAAACACTAATAGTGAACCCACAATTTGGGCACCAACCGAAACCGACATCGCTAATGCAATCAGAAAAATCAGGCTGACCATGCCCGTCTTTACCCCATGAGCTAATGCACCAATATGGTCAAACGAATCAAAGTTTAATTGTCGTTGAATCGCAAAGATTAACAGCAAAACAATTACTGACAAACCAACTAATTGAATCACGCCTTGACGGTCAACACCAATAATACTGCCGAATAAAATATTCGTCGCATAATTACTATTAGCACCAGAAATAGCCAAAAATAAAACACCTAGTCCAATAAACAAGGCAGAAATTGCACTAATTGACGATTCTTTTTGCTCACTATGCAGCGATAGTTCACCAACACTGATTGATCCCATCAAGGTAAACAAAAGCATCCCCCACAACGGATCTATCCCTAGCCATACAGCAAACGCCGCGCCAGCAAAGCCAATTTCCGACAAAGTATGCGCCAAAAAGCTAAAATTACGAGCCACGACATAGACGCCAACAGTCCCACAAGTGATGGCAATAAACGTGCTGGCCAAAAAGGCGTTGCGCATAAATGGTAATGCAAACATTATTCGTACGCCTCCTCAAACTGAGCCATCTTGCCCTGCTCAATCGTACCAGAATTTAAATACAGATAATCCTTCATATATTTACGTGCCAGCGGCACATCATGGGTCACAAATAAAACGGTAATTTGATGTTTTTCATTTAAATGCTGAATTAGACCCATCAATTCATCTTTAGCTACCGGGTCAAGACTGGCAGTTGCTTCATCCAAAATAATCACGTTGGGATTATCAAGCAGAGCCTGCGCCAAGTATGCGCGCTGCTTTTGCCCACCAGAAGCTTCGCCCATTCGAGTATTTCTAATAGGGTATAAATTAGTTTCTTCAAGTTGGGTTTTAATCGCCTGCTTAATTTTACCGGTTTTAATCACCGGCGTGTTTAACGCGATAAAGGCCTCAATTGACAATGGATATTCCGCATCGATATTGCGAAATTGTGGTACATAACCTAACCGAACCCCCTGGGCGAACTTAAATGATCCACTTGTCTGGGCCAGCATCTTCATCAAAATATTAATCAGCGTCGTCTTACCAGCACCATTAGGGCCCAAAAGTGCTGTCATCGAGCCCGCTTTTAATTTGAAACTTAGATCAGTAAAAACTTTCTGTTTATCAAATCTCATCCCGAGATTATTTACTTCTAAAATATCGGCCACGCTTGCACTTCTTCCTATCTTACCCTAAAAATTACCAACTTTAACAAATTCATTAACATCAATCTGGTAGTACTTGTGACCCGCAATCTTCACTCTGCCGCCGTAAGTTCTTACATAGTTACGCCGATATAGTTTACTGCTGCCAATTCGATAGCCATTAGCATTGTATAGATAAGCATTATGTCTAATTTGACGCAACTTGCCCTCAACGTTGCTGGCAACAACAAATTGATTTGAACCAATTTGCAGATATTTTCTGCCGTCAATTGTCTGGTCGCCATACAAAGTTAACTTAGTACCGGCCTTTTTCATTGCGGCATCGGTAACGTTGCCTTTTTCATCATAGACTAAGGCATCGTGCATCAAAATTTTAGTTCCAGTTGGCTTAGGTAAAGTTGCTGCTGGTTTATTATCAGCTGGCTTGTTGGCTGGCTTATCAGTAGTTGCGCTAGTAGTACCAGTTGGTCCCTGTTGGTCGTAATAATACTTCACAAGGTTATAGAAGTCATCCATTGAATAACCCCATTTGGCAAAGTAACCGTCGGGATCCGTGTGGTCAGTGCCGCCCAAAAATTGACTAACAGCGTGGTGTGACCAGATTGTGCCTTGGCCATCATGAACGGCATTATCTGGCTGCAAACCATAATGGTGCAACAGATTGGCCGCATAAATGGCATCATTATTAACGCCTTTAGCAAAGTCAGCGGCGTTATTTTCCTCACATAATTCTACATGGATAAAACGATCGTTAGCTTGCGGTCCCGCACCCCAAGTACCATTATCAGGCGACATCATTTGGATAACGCCCGTGCGGTCAACAAAGGCATGTACGTACGAATAGATATTCATCCATTCACGATTAAAGTAAACTGCTTCATCATGAGCCGTTGCATTTGGCGTTGCCGTCTCGTGAATCACAATCCCTTCTGGCTTACCATTGCGATAAGGGACTTCGCTTCCAGCAAAAGAATTATACTTAATGCCCTCTTGTGCCAGCATTTTGTCCGCATAAGTCACACCACCATAACTGTCTTGCTTAGCCAGATCATTGGTCGAACTAGCTTGAACTTGAACTGCCAGTGGAGCAGCTTGAGATGCTGTGGTAACTGTCGCTGCTAATGCCAAAGCCGTAATTAATTTTTTCATTTTGAATGTTCTCCTTTAATTATTTGCGTGCCACTTGGGCTAACTTTTGATAATTTGCCGTCATCCAATCGAGATACGTCATGTTATCGGGTAATGTTTCCCGCACTTTTAAAATTGGAATTTGTTGTTCTTGAGCCAGTTTAACAAAATTATTCACCGTTGAACTTGAAGTTTGTTCATTATCAACAAAGAAGGCGATCTTCCGTTCTTTAATTGCAGTCGTCATTTTTTGAATTGTCTCTGGACTAGGATCAGTATTATTCTGGATTGCCTGTTCAAAGTCGCGATCGCCCACCTTCAGATGAGCCGCAGCCAACGCGTAGTCAAAAACGGGTTCACTTACATAAACTGGCTTGCTGCTTTGACCGTCAATCTTACTGGCAATCTTTTCAATCTTGACCACCTTAGCCAAATAATGCTGACCATGATTGCGGTAATATGCCGCATGCTTAGGATCCTTCTTGCTTAACTTCGCTACTAAATAATTAACATATTTTGTTGGCATGTCTAAGTTGTACCAAATATGCGGATTATCACCTTTTTTCAGGCCCATTAAGTCTTCGCCAACCCAAACCGGCTTTTTTTCAACCGCGGAAGATAGCTTATCCATCCAGCTATCATAACCTAAGCCGTTCGCCACAACAATATCTGCCATTGATAATTCCTTAGCATCGTTAGTTGTCGGTTCAAAATCGTGCGGATCCATTGCCGCCTTTTTGATAATAGCATCGGCCTTACCATATTTACCCACAACATTTTGAGCAATATCTGCATAAATATTCGTCGTCGTGACAATTGAGATTTTGGCACTCTTTTTTGGCTGCTGCACGCACCCACTGAGTGTCAATATCAGGACAGCAAATAGACTTACCACAGCAAACCATTTTTGTGATTTCTTCATATCCATCTCTTTTCTCGCTGTTAATTTTCTACGCTAAATTCTATTTCAATCTATATAAGTATTAATCATAATTAAAAACCATTATACACTAAAATCTGTGCTGCTATTGTAGTTACCAGTTAAGCAAAACGGATTTTAACAGATAGCTGCATCCTTAATCGTAATTAATACTATTTAAGTTAAACGCTATCTGTATTTTTTGTCAACAGCCACTATGTCAGCTTAAATTTCAGCTGCCGCTAACCTTAGCTAGATTAAATCGTAACTAAGTCTATTTGGTAAAAATACCTACCATCAATCTTGAACCTGATTAGTTTTTTATGAATAAAGATGTTAAACTAGTAATGCTAAATTTTGCACATCACACGAGCACGGGAGCATGATTAATGGATAAATTGACAATCGCGTTAAATATTTTAAAAACTAATCATTATAAATTAACCAAGCAGCGTCAAGAGCTGCTTACTTATCTCTATCAGTACTCGGATTACTACCTATCCTTAACCCAGCTCGATAAACATTTACGCCAGCATTTTTCTAAGATGAGTCACGACACAATTTACCGCAATGTTAAGGAAATGCAGGAAATTGGCATTGTGGAAACCAAAATGTTTCCCAATGGTCTCCGTGTCAAATTCCAATGCGACTTTATCGCTTCTAACCACAGCCATTTTATTTGTCAAGAATGCGGGCGCACGATTGAGTTACCATTGCCCAACTTTAACAGCGTGAACGTGCAGCTGGTCGGATTTCAAATTGATGATTACCAAGTAGAAATTCACGGTTTATGCGATCAATGTCAACTTAAAAGCCAACAAAAATAGAGCAGCAAGTCAGCTGCTCTATTTTTATTTTCAATTTTACTTATCCACCGGTTTTTTCCACAAGCCTAAGATCACTCCAGCAACAAGCGAACCAATAATTGTTGCCACAAAGTATAAAACAATGTGGTTAGCCAGTGGCGATACCCACAAGCCGCCGTGAGGTGCAGGCACACCAATCCGCCAAAGACCAACTAAGGCACCACCAACAGCTGAACCAATAATACACGATGGAATAACGTGACCAGCATCAGCTGCCGCAAACGGAATTGCCCCCTCAGTAATAAAGGAGAAGCCTAAGATCCAGTTAGTAACACCGGCGTGGCGTTCATCTTCAGTGTACTTGTTCTTAAAGAATGTTGTCGCAATCGCAGTCGCAAACGGCGGTATCATCCCTCCGACCATTACGGCAGCCATCATCACAGCGGCAACCGTTGAGTGCGGGTCATTAGCAAAGGCACCAGAAGCAAAGACATAAGCAGCCTTGTTGAACGGGCCACCCATATCAATTGACATCATCGCTGCTAAGATCATGGTCAAGACAACCAGGTTGCCGGTTCCCATTTTATTTAAGAAGTTAGTAATCGCAAAGTTAATACTACTGAAAATCGGGTTAACAATGTAATACATAATTAAGGCGATCAATAACAAACTCAATATCGGGTATATCAGCATTGGCTTCATTCCCTCAAGCGACTTTGGTATCTTGGTACATAACTTCTTTAAGCCAACTACTAGGTATCCAGCAATAAATCCAGAAGCTAAACCGCCCAGAAAACCAGCCGGTGATTTGGCATTAGTGATTACGTTGGCTACATAAGTGCCACCGTAAGAGCCACTATAAACAGTCGCCATAAACCCACCGACAAAGCCGGGCATCAATGCCGGCAAATCACCGATTGACTCAGCGATATAACCTGACAAAATCGGCACCATAAAGGCAAAAGCCATGTTTCCGGCATTATTAAGAAAGATGAAGGCTGGTGATTTTGGTCCACCGGCATAATTTTCTACAATAAAGGAAATCGCCATCAAAATCCCGCCGCCGATAACAAACGGCAACATGTGAGAAACACCATTCATCAAATTTTGATAGATTGATCCCCAGACGCCCTTCTTTGAGCTGTCACTATCATCAGCCTTACTGTCTGAATGATAAACATTTGCCTTACCGTCCAGAATGGTTTCAACCAACTCGTCGGGTTTATTAATCCCGTCAACTACCGGTCGACTAATCAATGGTTTGCCATCAAAACGTGGCATATCAACCTTTTTATCGGAAGCAATCACGACACCTTGTGCGCGACTGATTTCTTCAGGAGTCAGTTTATCCTTAACGCCTTCTGAACCATTAGTCTCAATTCTAACGTCGGCGCCAAGCTTGTTGCCGGCTTTAATCAGAGCTTCTTGCGCCATGTAAGTGTGGGCAATCCCGTTAATGCAGGCTGTTACCCCAACAATTAGCGGCTTATTGCTGGCGCTACTTTTTGCTTGACTTGCCGCTTGCTTTTCGGCATCACTCTTAGATTCAGCTTGTTCAAACAGGGCGATTACTTCCTTAGGTGTTTGTGCCAATTTCAGTGCACTAACCAAATCGGGATTAATTAGTAGTCCCGATAACTTAGCTAAGGCTTCAAGGTGCGTGTTATCAGCACCAGCTGGCGCGGTAATCATGAAAAACAGGTAAACAGGCTTGCCATCAAGTGAATTATAATCAATTCCCTGTTTACTTTTAGCAAACAACACCCGCGCCTTATTAATTGACTTGTTGCGCGCATGCGGCATCGCAATGCCATCGCCAATCCCAGTTGTCGACTCATCTTCGCGCTCCCAAATCGACTTAATGAATTCATCTTCATTATTGACAATTCCGGTCTGCACTTCGAGGTCGGCCATCTCCTTAATCGCATCTTCCTTATTCGTTGCCTTCAGCGACATAATCATAGATTCAGGAGCTAAAATATCTTTGATTTTCATAGCTAATTCTCCTTTTTATGAAATCTGCTCTACCTTAATTTGCGGCAAAACCGCATCAATCTGACTTTTAACCGCAATATCCTTGGTAAAGGCAGTCGCGGCACCACAGGCCATCCCAATACGAAAACTTTCTTTAGGATTACCACTCTTGACATAACTGCCAACAAAGCCAGCAATCATTGAGTCTCCAGCACCAACGGAGTTAACGGCTGTACCAACAGCAGCCGGGGCATGATAAACATGTTCTCGCGTTATTAAATAGCCTCCCTGAGCAGCCAGCGACACCATGACATTTTGGGCTCCCTTGTCTAGCAGCTTCCGGGCACAAGTCAGCATCTCTTGGTCGCTGTTAAAAGTCGTATTAAACATCTCTGCCAATTCATGATGATTGGGCTTAACTACCAGCGGCTCATAACTCAAAGTATCTAAGAGTGCTTGCCCAGTTGTATCAATTACAAATTCAGCACCAGCCTTTTTAATTAGTGGCAGCAACTTTTGATAAAAATTGACCGGCAAATTTGGCGCCAGCGACCCACTTAAAACAACAATGTCGCCAGCTTGTAAATCGCTAAAGCGGTCTTCAAAAGCCGCAACTTCTGCAGGTGCAATCGCGGGACCGGCGGCATTAATTTCCGTTTCCTGCTCGGCATGCACCTTAACGTTCACCCGCGTCAAATCTTTGATGGTCACAAAATCGTTGACAATTCGGCGCTGATTCAATTGGCGCACTAATTCCTTACCAGTAAAGCCACCGACAAATCCCCAAGCTGTGTTTTCAATTCCTAGCTGATTAAGAATTTGTGACACATTAATGCCCTTGCCGCCAGCCAAAAAGGTCGCATCTTGTGTACGGTTCACTGCACCAGGAATAACTTTTTGCGGCTGCATGACATAATCCAAAGCTGGATTAACAGTAACTGTATAAATCATTATTTTGCCTCCTTTAAATCAATTTCGTGGGGTAGTATCTGCCTTTGCTCATTCGTTAAGTCAGCCGTAATTACGCTGACATCTTGACTATTAGCAAAAATCGCGAAGTTGCGTTCACCAATTTTAGAAGCATCAGTCAAAACATAAGTACGTCGCGCCTGCAGAATTTCCATTTTTTTCATCGCTGCTTCTTCTGGATCAGGTGTGGTCAAGTTGCCTTCCTGATCTAACCCGTTAGTCCCAACAAAGCTAGCGGCAAATTTCATCCCCTCTAGCTGCCTAATCGCTGATTGACCAACAACCGCGTGAGTATCATCTTTGACACGCCCGCCTAATAAGATCGTGTCAATTTCATGATTTAATGCCCCTAATGCTGTCTCCAGACCATTAGTCACAATCGTAACGTGAGGAATATCCGCCAAAAATGGCACCATTTCATAAGCCGTCGTCCCCGCATCAATAAAGATATAATCATTTTCATGAACAAAATGTTCCACTGCATAACGGGCAATTTTTATTTTCGCTTCATGGTTCATACTAAAACGAATATGCTGGGACACATCATGCGCGAAATTTTTCACAGATTGTGCACCGCCATGGATTCTTTTAAGTAATCCCTGTTGCTCTAACTGAATCAAATCACGGCGAATTGTCGATTCTGATGTGTTGGTAATCGTCGATAAATCCTTAACCTGACACATTTCGTGCTGATTCACATAATTCTCAATAATTTTTTGCCTTTCTTGCGTTAACATTCTATCCACCTCTTGCACATATTGTATTCGGTTCCATCACCAAAATCAATCATTTTAGTTCAAAAACATTCATTTTTATTCAAAGATGCGCATAAATAGCTATAAAAAGAGCACTAACCCGAAAAGATTAGCGCTTTTTAATTAATCTAACAAATAATCAACGGTTGCCATGCCGGCTGCTTTTGCCGCAATCAACATACAACGTTCATCCAGCATAAAGTTAGGACTATGGTGCGGATGGGTCTGACCATCAGCCACATCACAACCAACATATAAGAAAGTACACGGCTTTTGCAGAGCATAATAAGAAAAATCTTCGGAAGGATCTTGGGCGCCAAAATCTCTGACTTCTTTAATTTCCGGAATATTCGGCAGTTCCTTTTGCAAGTTGGCAACAACCTGCTTAGTAAAATCGGGATCATTATATAGCACTGGCACATCCTTGATAATTTCATATTCAGCTTTAACGCCAAACATTGCCTCTGTTCCCGTAATTAACTGCTTGAGCCGCTCATGAATAAGTGTCCGCGTCTTTTCCTTCATGATCCGAATATCACCCTTCAGTGTGACCGCCTCTTTAATGGCATTACTAGTGCCAACGCCATCAAACGAACCGACCGTAATACTAGCATGATCGGCTGGCTCAACTCGCCGAGAAACGATTGTTTGTAAGGCAGTCACAAAGTAAGATCCAGCAACAATGGCATCATTTGACAATTGCGGCATTGAGCCATGACCGCCCTTGCCGATAAATTTAACCGTAAAATTCGAGCGACCAGTTTGACTTTCACCTAAATGATAAGCAACCGAACCAACAGGCATTGTTGACATCACGTGAATCCCGATCACATTATCAACATTATCCAAAACGCCGCCGGCAATCATTGCTTGAGCACCACTTGGAGCCTTTTCTTCGGCTGGTTGATGAATAATCCTAATTGAACCCCGCAATTTATCCTTGAGTGCGATTAGATTTTTAGCTAAAACCATTAAATAAGCAGTATGAGCATCATGACCACAGGCATGCATTACGCCAGAATTTTGCGACTTAAACGGCAGCTGATTGTCTTCCTGAACAGCCAAGCCGTCAAAATCAGCCCGCAGCCCAAGTTTGCGTCCGGGTTTGCCGCTGTCAATATCTACAGTAATGCCAAACCCTGACCCGCAATCCTTAACCGTGCAGTCTAAGCCATCATAAAAATGCTTAATATAATCATGAGTTTCTTGCTCTTCATTTGATAATTCTGGGTGAGCATGTAAATGCCGACGAATTTCGATCATTTCGGCTTGGTCATGATCTAATCGCTCTAATAATTCTTCTTTAACAGTCATTTTATCCTCCTTATTAATCCTAAGACATCACAGTTAATTCAATTATACGTCACAATTTTGCTAGTACTAAAAATGGACTGGCTTCTTGTGCTAAAATTAAAAGGTTGTCTTTGATAAATAGTAAGGAAGTTTAATCAATGGAAGAAAACGAACCACAGATACGACGACACCACATTTCTGCCAGCCACCACATGAAAATTCAATGGAAAGAATTTTTCAAAAGTCCTGATGATACCCTAATTAAGGACACAACCTTAGTTGAAAAGGGGTCGCTAGTTGGCAGAATCGGCATTATGCTACTGGAATGCGGCACGGGTGCTTGGCGCGTGCGCGACTCAATGAACACCGTGGCGCGTGCACTTGACATTACTTGCTCAGTTGACATTGGGCTAATCTCAATCGAATATACCTGCTTCGATGTTAATAACAAATCATATTCGCAGACCCTAACATTGCCGACCACTGAAGTTAACATGAACAAGTTAAATAAAATGGAGCAATTTGTCCGCCAATTTGAAAATAATAATGACCATTTGTCAATTGGCGAAATTCATCACCGGTTAAATGAAATCGAACGCCACACAGCCAACTATCCTGTGATTATTGCAGCCTTAAGTGCCGGATTAGCCTGTGGGAGCTTCATTTTTCTCTTAGGCGGCGGTCTCCCGGAAATGATCTGTACCTTCTTTGGTGCCTTAGTCGGCAATTACGTGCGCGGCGAAATGAGTAAACGCAAAATTACACTTGTTGCCAAAATCGCCGTTGGTGTTGCCATTTCTTGTGCTGTTTACTTTTTATGCTTTATGCTGGGACAAAAACTTTTAGGCTGGAATCACGATCATGCTTATGGCTATATCGGTGCGATGCTCTACGTTATCCCTGGTTTTCCTTTCATTACTTCTGGTCTTGACATGTCTAAGCTCGATATGCGCTCAGGACTAGAGCGCTTGGCTTATGCCTGCTTAGTAATCATGACGGCAACAATGGTTGGGTGGGGCGTTGCAATTAGCCTGCACCTAACGCCCGGCGCAATGCCGAAGCTTAATTTAACGCCGACTGTCCTAACCTTTTGCCGGATTATTGCAAGCTTTTGCGGTGTCTTTGGCTTCTCCGTCATGTTCAACGCTAAGCCCCAAATGGCGCTTGTGGCTGCCATAATCGGTGCTATTGCTAACACCTTGCGTCTAAGTCTAGTTGACTATAACCATTTACCGGCAGCTCTTGCCGCCTTTATTGGTTCCCTACTTGCCGGGTTATTAGCCAGCTTTGTTCGCGAAAAGGTGGGCTTCCCTAGAATTGCAATTACTGTCCCTGCAATTGTCATCATGGTACCTGGGCTTTATATGTACCGCGCCGTTTTCAACTTTGGCATCACTAACATTAATGTTGGTGCTTATTGGATTATGAATGCATTAATGATTGTGGTCGCCCTGCCAATTGGCTTGTTAACGGCCCGAATCTTAACCGATGCTAAGTGGCGCCACGCCGACTAAACATTCTTAGATAAAATAAACGCTCATTTGTAATGAGCGTTTTTAATTTATGATAGAAAAAAAACGGACAAGACTTTCGTCTTGTCCATTTCTGTGTAAGTAAACATTAGCTACTAAATATTAATAAAACTAATAAATTTTTACAACCTATTTGCCTGTCCCAATCTATAAGCCCATCATATGAGCAAAAACCGGAACAAGCAAATTATCAACTAAGCCAGTAGCTACAACCGCAACTGCTGCCATGGCCCCTTGTACAGAGCCAAGTTCCAAACCGAAAGCTGAACCAATTGTGTGACCAGCAGCACCTAAGCCTAGGCCAGTTCCCATTGGGTCACTATCAAGTCTGAACCATCTAACCATTTGCTTACCTAAGGCATAGATGACAACCGCATTCAAGATGCAGGCCATTGCCGTAATTGAAGCATTACCACCAATTGCTGTCGTTAATGGCATAGCAATCGCTGTTGTAGCTGACTGACTAAGCATTGATCTGATACCTACTTTATCAAGTCCAACTGCCTTAGAAACTAAGGTAATCAGAACCAATGAAATAAAGGTACCAATAATCAAGCTCAATAAGATGATAACCCAATTCTTTTTAACAACGTCGTTACGTTTATATAACGGCACTGCAAAAGCAATTGTGGCTGGGGTAATAAACCAAAAGATAATATCGCCACCAGGCTTGTAAGCTTGGGTATAAACTTGAGCTGTTGAAACATTAAAGCACTTAGCTAATACCATCAAGATTACAATTCCCAAAACCATTGCAACAAACAATGGTTGGAAAATAAATAAACCATGAGATTTTTTAAACAACCACTTACCAATTAAAAAGACGAGCAGTGATAAAAAGACTCCGAACAAAGGATTACTGATATAAGCCATTATTTGCCATCTCCTGTCTTAACATCTTTAGAAACTGAACCTAATTTGGCTGAGGTCAACTTCTTTTTTACCCAAAGCAATGCTCTTGTTGTATATGCAGTTACAACTAACAAGATAACTGTTGCTAATAAAATAACTATAATTAGCTTAACTCCTTGGGCCTTCATAATGTCTAAATTACCCGCAATGGAAATTCCAGAGGGAACAAACATAAAGCTAATTAATGAAATGAGGGCACTACCAAATGAATCAACCCATTCAAGTTTAACAATATGAGTTGTTAATAGTACATATAATAGGACTAAACCGATAACTGGTGTTGGTACCGGGAAGCTCTTCGGCATTACTTCTGAAATTAATTGTGATGCAAACAAGATTGCTGCATAGACCAGCATTTGGAATAAAAGCGGCGCTGATTTATGTTCAGATTCTTTATTTTTCATCTTACTCATCCTTTCGCGTTTTCCTTATCTTCACGGATAAAGATACTAGAGAGAAGGCAGTTTGTGAGCAAAATTAGGCTGAACTGCAAAAATCAGACCGTGAACTGCAAATGAGCGAAAGTGAATGTTATTGCACTTAAATGCGCTTACATCCCTAACCTTTGACTTAAATCCTTTCTATATGAACGGCCAACCTGGACCTTTTCACCATTACTCATCACCAATAACAATGTGTTATTGAACCACGGCTGAACCTCTTTAACTTCCTCAATATTAACAATTGAATTACGGTGAACCTGCATGAACTTAGCCTGATTGAGGCGCTCCTTTAACCAAGCCAAAGTTTCATGAGTTTCATAATTATTTTGAGCTGTTGAAATTGTCAAGACACCACTATTAATCGTCGCCATAATCAAGTCGTTCTTCTTAATTACAACATTACGATCATCGAGTTCAATGCTAAGCATTTCATTAACCACATGATGCTGCTCCTTACTAATTTGCGGTTGCTCACGCGAGCCCATTACATTTCGCACCTTAGTTAAGGCCTGATCGATCCGTTCCTGCTCAAATGGCTTTAGGACATAGTCCAAAGCACCAACATCAAATGCCTTTACGGCATACTCATCATATGCCGTTGAAAAAATAATAATCGGTGAATAATCCGCGGGCTTCAATTCATTAGCTAATTCAAAGCCGTTTTCTTCATTAAGTGAAATATCCAAAAACATTAAGTCAATTTTGTTTTTAAGTAGTTCCATCTGTGCCTGCTTAATGTCTTCTGCCTGATAAATAGACAGCGCCATCCCACTAACACTGGGGCTTTTGGTAATTAAATACTCTAACTCTGTTCTTGCCAGCGGCTCGTCATCAACCAATAAAATTTTCATAATTCACACCTCTTTATTAATTATTATCAACCAGACTAGCTGGTGATTTACTCTTCAATGGAATAACCGTTTTAAAAATCGTACCACTGTCACTAGTTTCAATTTGCAGTTGACTGCTAGTGCCATACAATCCCTTAAGTCGCATATTCAAATTATATAGTGCTGTGCCCGTTCCACTGCCTTTTTTTGATTCGCTGACCGGCTTTTTACCTAAATATTTCAGAACATCTGGATCAACACCGTTACCGTTGTCAATTGCCGCTATTTCCATATGCTTGTTGTCTAATTTTTTAAGCTGGATAATAATTCGGTTACCCTGCTTTCGGCCCTTAAATGCGTGACGCACCGCATTTTCGACAAAGATCTGCAGACAAAACGATGGCAAAAGTGTATCGTCAGGAACACCAATTTGGTAATCAATTGTAAATTTATTAGGAAAGCGCAGTTTTTCAATGCTCATATAGGAATCGACATGCCGGCGTTCCTGATTCAGCGTTACTTCCTTTTCCTGACCATTACGCAAACTTGACCTGAAAAAGACACTTAACTGCATTAATGCCTGATGTGCTTTTTCCACGTTCACTCTCATTAATGCTCCAATCGTGTTAATCGCATTAAAGAAAAAGTGCGGGTTGATCTGGACTTGCAAGGCCTTAATCTCCGCTTCATTGAGTAAGCTCGTCTGCTGTTCGGCAATCCCAATTGCCAATTGTCCTGAAAAAATCATGGCTAACCCACGAACCAAGTTTTCTTCAACGACCGTCATTTTACTCCCCTCGCAAAAGTACAGCTTAAGGGCACCAATTGTCTGATTATTAACACGTAAAGGAAATACAATTGCCGAGGTTAATGGGCAAGATGATTCTGGACAGCCGATTTCTTTTTTCGAATAGGCCAACTTTTCCTTTCCCGTTAAGATAGCAGTCTTGGATAAATCAGTTATTACGGGTTCGCCTGCAATATGGTGATCTTCACCAGCACCAACGTGAGCCAGAACATTAACCCGGTCGGTTAGCCCTACCGCGTCAAAGTTAGTGTATTGCTTAATAATTTGACAAACGTGCTTGGCCGAATCAAAGTCAAGTCCCTTCCGAAAATAAGGCAGCGTTTTGTTAGTTAATTCCAAAACATCTTTAGTTTGAACCGCCCTCAACTGGCGCTCATTTGACAGGTAGGTCTTCAAAATCTCGATAAATAAACTTGCACCAATGGTATTTAACAGAACCATCGGAACAAAAATCAAGTTTACTAGACCTATACCATGGAAAGTAAAGATGAAGGCCATCTGAATTAATTCCGCAAAAAAAGCTAAGACAGCTACCCATGGTGTTGATGGGTAAAGGTTGTCGCCCTTAACGCGATCGCCGCATATTCCAACAAGATAACCAATTAAGACCGAACTAAAAATATAAAAATAATCAGAAAAGCCGCCAAAGACAACCCGGTGCAGACCACCTATTAGGCCAACCATCATCCCAACATACGGTCCACCAGTTAAACTAGCTGCTGTAATCACTAGAATACGCGTATTGGCGATCGAATCCGATTGCGGCAAACCCGTTATAATCAACGGCGTAACTACTTCCTTGGAACTAGTAATCTCAACCCCCGTCAAATTCGCCATCACAACAAAAATTGCAAAAATAATCGTCAGCCAAATTTGCGATTTTAACGTTCTTTTTTCAATTAAGTTCCTAAAAAAACGCATGTTAACAAGCAAAAATGCCAGCAGCATAATAATGCCCAGCCGTTCCATCAGCAAAATAAATAAGTTAAACATTGTCAATTACTCCCGTTGTGTTTTATTACATTTATTATTGCACAAATCAAAGTATTTTCTTTAAGCAACTTTTTATTGCACTGTCTTAAGTAAATAAAAAGTATTCTAAACTATACAATTTAGAATACTTTAACCTACTAGGTATTATATTTACAAATATAAAACTATGAAATTTCGACATCGCCTTCTTTAGTAGTTATCTTTACTAAAGGCTGACCGGAAACCGTCTTTGAAAAATGTTTACCCTTGTTAGAACCATGATATTTAATATCACCTTCAGGGGTTGATGCTGTGTAGCTGACACTTGGTGCATGCTTAATATCAACATCACCTTCCTTAAGCGTTAGCGTACTATTGCCAGTGAATTTTGTGCCGGAAAATTCAGCGTCACCTTCAGTTAATTGGGCAATCAGCTTTAATGCACCCTTGGTCACATCGAGGTCGCCTTCTTTTAAAGCAATTTTTGCACTTGAAGCTGAGACATTCTTAAATTCAACGTCGCCACCAGTATTTTTAATATACAAACTGCTTAACTTCAGATTTTTCAACTCAATATCGCCATCTGAACTAGTACTTGAGATCTTCGTCAATTTGCTCTTAGGAACAGTAATGCTAATATCGGCATCATCGTCGTCATCATCATCGCCGCCTTTTTGAGAAACATTTAATTGACCCTTAGTGACAGATGCATGCAGAGCGTGGTCGTCATCATCAAACTTGACTTGATACTTACTACCGGCATGAATCGAAACATCTGCCTCTTTCAAGTTAAGTTTAATTTTACTAAATGATCCAACTTCAACAGTCCGCCAATCATCAGAATCTGCTGCTACCTGTATACTAGTTTTTGAACTGAACAGTTGACCAGTTGCAATTGCACCAACTGCCATAATCATAGTTATAACTTTTGTACTCTTTTTCATTTTATCTCTTCCTAACAAACACAATTTATTATAACGTAGAAGATTTTAATATAAACTTTTTAAAAATTCAAATGTCTAACCAAATTCTGTCTTTTAGGAGCATGTTATTAAAGTAATTAAGCTATATTTAATTAGATAACTATATATTATATAAGACTATTTATTCTCTTCTTTAGCTGTTGGCAAACCAAATGAACCGATTAAGCCAATTACTGCAAAGATGAGCATTAAGATAAAGCCCCAATGGTAACCTGTTGCCAAAGCAGCAGCTTTATTCACCCCTGCATTAGCAGAACCAATAGTCACAACCAGCATTGCCAAGGCTGTTCCCAGTGACCCACCAATCTGGCGAATTGTTGACGAGCCTGCATTGGCGTGGGCCGTCATGCTTGACTGTACCTGGTTAATTCCCGCGGTAAAGGTTGTCATCATCGTAAAGGAAATCCCGACCATCCGCAAAGCGTAACATATACCAATCATCACTAAGCTAGTTTGCGCTCTGAAAGTCAGCATCGGTACCGTACCAAGAACTAGCATTGCAAAACCAAATAGTGATAACTTTTTAATTCCTAACTTGTCATACAAAGTCCCCGAAATTGGGTTGCAGATAATCATCAACAATGCCCCAGGCATCATTACAAGCCCAGAAGTCAAAGCTGTTTCGCCGCGTGTTGTCTGCAAATATAGTGGCAAGACCAGTTCAATTCCGACCATGGCTAAGTTACTGATTGTACTTAATAGTGTACAAAGGTTAAACTGCCAATTTTTAAAAACGCGAATATCAAGTAATGGTTCTTCTAAATGTAATTGTCTCCGGCAGAAAAGATAAATAACTACCAAACCAATAATAAAAATGAGAGCTAAGGTAAACGTGATTTTGCCAGTGTTACCAATTTCTGACAAAGCATACAAAATTAGCCCGAAGCCAAAAATTGATTCTAAGAATGAAATCACATCTGTTGTACTCATGTGCGGTGTCGTAATATTTTGCACCGTAAAGATTGCCAAGAGAGCCACAAGACCACTGGTAACACTCAAAATGATAAAGAGCATCTGCCAGCCAGAATATTTTAAGATCAAGCCAGAAATTGTCGGGCCTACTGCTGGACCAAAGCCAATGACCAATCCCGTAATTCCCATTGCCATGCCGCGCTTTTCAGGTGGAAACATCATCAAAATCACGTTCTGAATAAATGGCATTAAACCACCAGCCGCAATTGCCTCAATAATCCGTCCTGTTAACAAAACATAAAAATTAGGTGCGAAAACACAAATTATCGAACCAATAAAGAAAATTCCCATCATGGTTAGATAATTTTGCTTCATACTAAATGATTCAAAAATCCAAGCTGACATTGGAATCATCAGCCCAACTACTAATAAGTATGCAGTTGTCAGCCATTGGGCCGTAGATTGGCTGACGCCAAACGCAGCCATAATTGTTGGCAACGCATTATTTAGAAAGGTTTCTGCTAATAGCGCCACAAAGGCACCAAACAGCAGCACCGCCATCATTAAATTTCGCTTTTTTCCAGAAATTTGTTTTATTTCTCGTGTCATCTTTTCTCCTTTTATGTAGTAAGCTACACTTTTATAAATAAAAATAAGATATTAAAAGTTAGAGATAATTCGATTTAACAATCTACTTAGTTGCTCAACATCTTGCTGATTCATCCCCTGAATTATTTGCTGATTGGTTTCAGCCATAATTTGGTGAATAGTAGCAATATTATCATCAATCAATTTAAACCCTTTAGCAGATAAAGTTAATACAATCTGACGTTGATCGCTCTTAAGATGGGCTGTTTCAATAAGCTGATTACTTTCTAGTCGTCTAACAATTCCCCGAATTGTTGGGTGACTTAAAACAAAGGTATCGGCAATTTCTTTTTGCGTAATGGTTCTGCCCTTAGAATCATACAGATAAACCATTAGTGAAATCTGCGCCCCAGTTAATGAATATTCACTAAATATACTAGCAAAGCGATTATTTAAGGCTTTCTCAATTAGAGTATTAGCAATTTTAAATTTTGGTCCTAATTGATTTAAGAATATTTCTGACATTTTAACCTCTCTTATTTTAAGTAGTATACTACAGTTCTTGCAAAATGACTAATTTAAATTTTCTTAGCAATAATTAAAAAAGCCTCTTTGTTCGGCAACATAATTAGATTATAATTAAAATAAGATTTGTTTATTATTAAATATGCTATTTAATTTGAGGTACGCAAATGGATTTATTATCAACTATGCACAACAAGGGCTTAATCTTAGATGGAGCAATGTCTGACGAACTCGAAAAGCAAGGTGTGCCAACAAATAATAACTTATGGACGGCAACAGCTCTAACAAATAACCTGCAGGCTGTTTACCAAGCACACTGGGACTACCTTCAAGCTGGTGCCCAATTAATTATTACTGACACTTATCAAGCTAATGTGCCAGCTTTCGTTGAAGCTGGTTACACTGAGCAGGAAGCCATAAACCTTATTGCAAATGCCGTTAAAATTGCCAAAAAAGCCCGTGATGATTATGAATCAAAGACCGGCAAACACAATTTTGTCGCTGGTTCCATCGGTTCTTATGGTGCCTATTTAGCAGACGGCAGCGAATACCGCGGAGACTATCAGCTCACAACTAACGAATACCTTGACTTTCATTTACCTCGCTTAGAAACAGTCATCGCGCAGCAGCCAGATTGTCTAGCAATTGAAACGCAACCTAAATTAACAGAAGTAATCGCAATTTTAACTTGGCTAGCCAAGCATGATCCCCAAATGCCTGTTTATGTCAGCTTTACACTGCATGACACAACCAGAATTAGTGATGGTACTAGCTTAAAGAAAGTTATCCCGGCAATTAACGAGTTCCAGCAAGTTTTTGCAGTTGGTATCAATTGCGTTAAGCCTGTCCTTGTTACACCAACAATCAAGACGATCCACCAATTAACCAATAAGGACATCGTTGTCTATCCTAATCAAGGTTATTCTTACGACCCTTTTTCTAAAACTTGGTTAAAAATTCCATACATCATCGATTTTTATCAAAGCACCAAAAAATGGTACAAGGCAGGGGCACATTTAATCGGTGGCTGCTGCACCACAGGTCCAGAACAAACACGTGAAATTGCCCGTGCTTTTCAAGAAATTTAAGTTAGCTTAATTATTTCAGAAAGCCTAATAATGTTTTATAATTAAACTAACAATATATAAATGTATCAGGAGGCTTATAATGGGCTTTATTCTCATGGTTAGCAGCCTAATTATTGGTGGCGGCTTAATCGCTATCGCAGTCTTAGCTGCTACCAACCAAACTTTAAAATATTTAACTTTGTCAATTGGCAGTTTAGCTTTATTAGGTGGCTTAGTTCTATTATTAGCACCAACATTTTCTCATCAAGTTTATGATTGGCTATATACATTAATTATTAACCATCAATTTTAATTATAAAAATAGAGTAGCAGTTAGCTACTCTATTTTGTTCCCAAATATTTTATTTAATTCTTATCAGCAATTGCCTGAATTGCATTTCTTCCTGAGAAAATGCAGTAGCCAGCATGAGTACCCGGAACATTAACACCGTAGGTATCACCGTATAAAACTGCTGACCCATCACTACCAATTGCATATAGACCCGTGATCGGTCTGCCCTTGGTATCTAAAACTTCGTTATTAATGTTCACACGTAACCCATCACCAGTGGTGTAGGCACCAACCCCTAATTCAATTGCATAAAATGGTCCGTCACCAGCAACTGGCAACATATACTTAGCAGGCTTATGGAAGTCAACATCTTCACCCTTTGCGGCCATTTCATTGTAGTGCTTAACGTAAGCTGGCAAATTTGGTGTGTCAATTTCTGCAGCTAAGTCTTCAATCGTAGCAGCCTTATGCAAGAATTTACGGCCATCCTTTTCAGCCTTTTCAATGTCATCACGCAAAGTTGGGTATCTATCTTCTGGAACCATTGGCTTCATTGAACGTGGATACGCCTTGTCAGTAAAGTCATCTAAGATTGATTGACTAAAGATACAGAAGACGCGGTCTTGGCGGTTCATTGCATTGCCTTCATTTGCCCAGTTAACAACACAGGCAGCCTCATTAACAAAGCGTTCGCCTAGTTCATTAACCCACATTTGTGGTTGGTCGCAGACTGAACTCCACATTGCCGTTCCCCATAACTTAAAGGCAGGAACAGTTTTATCCTTTAATTGACCGCCAAACATCATTGACATTCCAGTAAAGTACTTCTTAGCTCCCAATTTCCATGCTAAGCGCAGTCCATCCCCAGTACTCTTACCTGAATTAACTGGAATTACATTATCTGGATTTTGGTGTGGTGTCTTGCCAAATAATTCTGAATCGTTCAAGTAACCACCTGATGCCAAAACCACGTTTTTAGCGTTAACCACTTCAGTAGTGCCATCTTCCACCATTGTTAAGGTCACATCGTAACTCTGGTCATCTTGAGGTGTCAAATCAGTTACCTTAGTTAGGGTTTTAATAATTAGTCCCTTCTTAGTAGCATACGGTTCTAATCCCTGATGGATCGCATCATGACCCTTGCCTTCAAACAAATGCCACGTTCTAACGCTGGTTCCCATATTGACAACCATCCAGAACTTAACGCCGCGGTCTTGCAGCCAAGAAACATTCTTACCAGCATTATCAATGTAGCGTTGCCACATTCTGCCGTCACCCTTGTAGTGAGAATAGTTCAGTTCTTCTTCAAGCAGTTCCTTCTTGTCAATGACGGCATTGTCCTTCTTCTGCAGTTCGGAATCGGCAGCAAATACACCTTCAACATAGTTACCAGTACCACCAGTAGTCTTGCCTTTTTCTACTAATAAAGTCTTCAAGTTGTTATCAACGGCTTCTGCAGCTGCAGCAAAGCCAGCAAGACCGGCACCAACAATGACAACATCATATTTTTCTTCTGTCATAATTTTCCCTCTCTAGTAAAAAACACGTATAAATCAAAATTTCTTCAATTCATACATGTTTTTAAATTAATTATTTGCTGGCTTTTGCAGTTTCAGCGGCATCAATTCCGGCTAACCGACCTGAAATGTACGCAAAGCCTAATGTTCCACCTTCAAAGTCAACATAAGCCTTACCATACATCCCTGATGCATCAGCACCAGTAACATAAAGATTAGGAACAGGTTCACCTTCTGGTGTTAAAGCGTGCATCTTTTCATCAATCGTTGCACCACCAAGTGTTCCCAAGTTACGGGCAATAAACTTAACTGCGTAGAATGGGCCGTTTTCAACTGGAATCATTCTGTCAGTATCAGAGAAGAATAGGTCATCTTCACCGGTCTTCTTGGCATTGTTGTATTGGGCAACAGACTTCTGCAAGTTATCAGAATCAACACCCATCTTATTGGCCAATTCTTCAATTGTATCGCCAATAAAGACAACATTTGTTGATTCAAGTTGATTTAATAAAGCAGTGAAATCTGTCTTCTCATGCTCACGCTTAATGTTTTCTTCAGTATCAGTTGGATAGTTAAATTCCATGTAGAATTCACGATGGTTTTTCCATTTCCCATAGTGATCTTCAATCGCAACTGTACCGCCTTCCTTGATCTTATCCAACATTGCTTGATCTAGAACAACATATTCAGTTTGTTTTGGCTGTTCAGATAATTCGGCACCATGAACAGCAAAGTCCAAAGCATGAGTTTCACTAGCGTAACGTTGACCCCGATTATTAACGCGCAAGTTCGGGAAGTCAGCTAAAGCATTGAGTGGCATCCAACCCGGTCCAACAATCTTAGCCATTGCACCAATATCTTCATTACTGAATGTTTGCCAGAAGTAGTGGGTTGAACCATTAATATGGTGAGCAGTACCAGCATCCCAAGCCATGTTCAAACCGTCACCGGTATTTTGCAAAACTTGACCTTGTGTGCTGACATCACCCAAGTATTCTTTACGCATTTCTGGATTACCACCAAAACCACCGGTAGCAATAATCACCTTTTTAGCATGTACTTCTAAAGTGCTATCATCACCTTGAGCAACAACACCAGTAACTGCGCCATCATCTTGTAACAATTTCTTAGCAGCGAAGCCAAAGTACATCTTGCCGCCAATTGATTCGAATTTTTCAATCAGCTTGGTAATTGCCTTGGTACCACCTTCTTGATAGCCGTGCAAAGTTGCAGGCATCCCAATATGGTCATAACTACCACCAGTACCGGCGTCAACCAACTTCATAATGGCACCGTTTTCGTTCAGCCAGTCAACTGTCTTACCAGATTCATCAATAATTCTACGAACTAAGATTGAGTTCATATAACCCTGTGAGGCGTCCATGTACTCGTCATATAGCCATTTCTTAGAAACAACTTGATCAGAATCCTTTTGCTGTTGACTATCAGCGGCAAACATCCCACCGGCAAATGTACCCGCACCAAGTGGCGAAATTGTCTTCTCAAGAAGGGCAACACTTGCCCCTTCTTGTTTAGCAGCAAGTGCTGCAGCAGCACCAGCAGAGCCAGCACCCACAACAGCAACATCGACATCAATTACTTCTTTATCAGAACTAGCATTTTGCGTGCCATTTTCTTTTAAAGCAGCAAAGTCAACATCAGCCTTAGTTAAAGCATCCTTAACCCCAGCAATAATTCCCCGTGAAGTTTCAGAAGCTCCCGAAACAACATCAACATCAACCGATTGATTTTTCACAATTTTGTCGGCCATTTTCTTAAAGGCATTATCTGCTAAACTATCTGGAGCAAAATTATTCAGTGCTTTAACACTATTAATCTTGTCTTCATTAACGTCAACCTCAACGTTGATGATGCTTTCCTTACCTTGACCTGAGCCGGTATATTTTCCCGGTTTTGTCGTAATTTTTTGCGTCATAGTATATCCTTCTTAATTAATAACTTAACGATGACGACCTGCATTTGGATTTGGTAGAATTGCCATAAAAATAGCAGTCAAAGCAAAAACAAGTCCTTGAATAATAAAGGTCGTTAAGTAACTCTTACCAGCAATCATCGAAATAATGATTGGTACACAGTATGATAAAAGCAGTGAAACAGTACCAACTAACCCACCGGCTGAACCAGCATACTTAGGTCCAATTTCTGGGAAAGTAATTGGCATTGCCTGCATAATTGGACCAGTCATGGCACCAAGCAGACCACCGATAACTAAGTTAATTGTCAGAACTACTCCTAAAGGAACATACCAACTAATAGCCATTGAAATACCACCTAAAACAGTAATCCCAATCATTAATGGTTTAGCGTTCTTAGGCTTATTAATAATTGCTGGACCAAAGGCACTACCAAACATACTACCAACAGTCGCAATAGCGGCAATGGTACCAGCTTGTTGTGGACTCATTCCTCTTGCAGCAAATGCTTGTGGCAAAATTCCGGAGAAGGCTTCACTAGCACCCATACCACAACCTACACAAAGAGCAACAATCCAGGTCTTCTTGCTTTTGGCAGCTTCTTTAAAGAAACTCCATGAAGATGCAGCTTGATCTGCTTGCATTTCTTGCTTAGGAATTTCTTCACCCTTAGGTGTATCTTTAACAAATAATACCCAGCAAACACCTAAAACAAGCAAAACAATTGATGAAAAGATATAAGCTGCTTGAACACTAGGAAACATTGGTCCCGTAATTTGAGATAACATAATTCCTACACTGGCTGAGGCAAAGAAAATCCCCATTGCCATGTTAGTATCTTGCTTAAACCAAATACCAAAGATCTTTAGAGTATTAGCATTTAAAAGTGCCATATATACCCCAAACATCATCAGCATAATCATCATTGTGATGAAGTTATTAGCCCACAGACGACCAAACGCACCAATAACTGATACGACTAATCCAACTGTGACGATTTTCTTAGCACCAAATTTATCTGCTAAGGATCCTGCAGGAATACTGAGGAAAACGGCAATTAGCATTGGTGCCATTAATAAACTTTGAAATTGCGGCATTGTAATATGCAATGCTGGCATAATTTGCGTAGCTAATGATGAAATTTGGAATTGGACGTAATTACTAATCATATCTAGCAATGCAGCAATTGCCAAAATCACCCACCGATAGTTAGAAAGCTTCGGTAATTGTTTTTGTTCCATAATAATTAAAACTCCCCTAATTTATGACTTAATTTTCCGCAGCATATTGTCCTGCTAACCGGCCAAATGTTTGTGCGTGGCTGCAGGTAAGACCAGGAACTCTATCTGGATAACTACCCCAGAAGAAGCCACCACTACAGTTTCCTGCTGCATAAAGATGCGGAATTGGCTTGCCCATCTTATCGATAACTTCCATCTTGGTATTAATTCTTAAGCCATCAAGCGTTGCCAGCAGCCGGCCGCCCATAATAACGCCGTAGTATGGACCATGTTCAACTGGGAATAATCTAAACTTCTCTTTACCAAAGTCAGTGTCTTCTCCTTGGTCGCACATCTTGTTATATTCATTAACAGTAGCAACCAACTGTTCTTTTGGCAGGTTCAACATTTCGGCTAATTCTTCAATTGTATCAGCCTTCTTAACCATGCCATCATCAATCCGCCGTTGAACTTCAGCCTTATTTTCTTCAGTGTTATAAATACCTGGGAAGCCTAAACGTGAACAACCTTGGGTTCTAAATTGAGCCATGTGGTCCATTGCATCTTCAGACCAAATTTGTGCTTCCAAGTATCCTGGCTGCTTAGCCATTGCATTAATGTCAAATTGGTAAGGTACACTTTCGTTACCAAAACGTTCACCATTTAGGTTAACCTTCAGCATCGGGTATGCACCCATCCAGAAGTAACCTGGATCCTTAAAATCAATGACATAATGATCTTCAGCATTAGTACCAACTGGAACAGCACCACGGTCAAAAATAATTTCAGCTGGTTCTTCATCACGAGCAGCACCAACTTTTAGTCCGGCCAAGATACCTGAACCATCGTCACGTGGACCATCAGAATAAACATTCTTCTTATAGCCTAGTGGATCCCACTTCTTCATCAATTCAACATTGGCACCGTAACCACCGGTACAAATAATGACACCCTTAGTAGCAGCGTATTCAGTCTTTTCACCTGAATCACGATCACTAGTAATAATGCCCGTTACCTTACCACTGTCATCAGTAACTAATTCCTCTAACTTGGTATTGTACTTAAGCGTTACGCCTAATTCCTTCACCTTATCAATCATCCAGTCACCGTAATGTGCCCAATCATTATCGGGTGTGGCAATTGCTAATTCAGTATTGAAGGCTGTGTTAACAATGGTTTCGTAATAAGCATCTGATTGCGGCTTCAATACACCACCGTTTGGCTTCAAAATATTGTCTTCAAGCCAGTTTGCTGTTTCATCAGTATGATTAGCCCAAGTCCATAATAGGCGTTCATCAACATTATCTTGATAGAACAAAGTTAAGAAATTCATTAACTTAGCTTTATCAACTTTAATTCCTGCTCTTCTTTGTGCATTACTGTCCA
The DNA here is from genome assembly GCF_029433435.1 of Lactobacillus sp. ESL0703. NCBI lineage: Bacteria > Bacillati > Bacillota > Bacilli > Lactobacillales > Lactobacillaceae > Lactobacillus > Lactobacillus sp. ESL0703. The sequence continues at coordinate 222,767 of NZ_JAQTIB010000002.1, read as the reverse complement.
AAGCAGCAAAGAATGACCGGAACAAAAATCTTGAACTTCCCATCTTATCAACTAATAAAACTTTGGCGCCTTTTTCAGCAGCGGCCATGGCTGCCATCGCACCAGCATTGCTAGCACCAGCAACAATTACGTCATAGGTATCTTTCATTTTTTATCCCTCACTTTTATAAAAAAGAAATCCTCTAACCGCTTTCATAATACTATGAATTAAGTGAAATTCTGCACCAATTTCGGAATTCAGGATTACTAAATGGAATAGAGAACATTTCAAAAAGAAAATAGTACTTAAAAAGCCTTAGTATCAGCAACGCTTTATCGCTGATACTAAAGCTCATTAAATAACATGAAAATTTTGACTTTTTTATTTTTTATTTGGCAAAAATTCCGCAATTGACTCTCGCAAAATTGCAATTACTTGCTTAAGAACTGTTTCATTGGCAAAAGATTCCATATAGGCAATACCGTAAGGAGAAATTTCATGATAATCAAATGGAACGTATGTCACGCCGTTAGCTTGATAATCGGCAATGAAGTTAGGTAAAACGCCATACCCCCAACCAGCACGAACATATACCCCCATACTCAAGAAGTCTTGAACAAACTTAATTCGTTTCATGCCAACATTATTGACCAACGAATTTTGAAATTTAACCTGAACATTAAGCGAACTATTCGGATCAAGTAAAAAAATATCCTTATCTTGCAAATCCTTTAACGTTAATTGTTCTTTCTGTGCTAATGGTGAGTTTGACGGGCAAGCAACAACGAAGTGGCCGCGAATCAGAGGCTCAAATTGCACGTCTTCAACAATTTCAACATCATCACGCGCAATTGCACAAAGATCCACATGGTGATTCAGTAATTCGCCAATCGAATTATTCAAAACAAAAACAAACTGCACGTTAATATTACTGTTAACTGCCCGCAATTTTCTTAAAAAAATAGGTAAAACCTGCTGTTCAAGCGGTGTATCACACACGCCAATTCGAAGCAGCGTGCCAGCATCATTTTTTTGGCTCTGCAAATACGCGACTGTATAATCCATGTCATCAACGACATTGCGTGCAACATGATAAAAATACTTGCCAGCATTGGTCAAAGAAATCCGATGGTGCGCCCGATTAATCAGCGTCACACCAATTGTATTTTCTAAGTCCTTAATATTCTTGGATACAGCTGACTGGGAAAAATTAAGACGCTCAGCAGCAATGGTAAAACTAGAATTATCAACAGCTTTAATAAAACAACGTAATTGAGTAAAGTTCATTTTTGATCATCCCATTTCAATATATAGCTACTTTTATTATACATTTAATGTGAGTTATTTCACATCAATCTAATTAAAAAAGTCGCTGAACCTTAGCTCAGCGACTTAAAATTATTTAATCACGCACATGATTTGCATCTGGCAAAATCATAATTAAGATCATTGTGGATGCAGTTAAAATGGCTTGAATGGCAAAAGTTACTAAGTAATTTTGCCCAGCAATTGCGGAAATCACAACGGTAAGAACATACGACAATAGCAGTTGCATAGTCCCGACTAATCCGCCGGCACTACCAGCATATTTAGGACCAATTTCTGGAAATTCAGCAACCATCCCTTGCATTAACGGGCCGTTTGCTGCGCCAAATAACCCACCAATTACCAAGTTAGCCATCATTAAACCGCCAGCCGGTGTAAACCAAGTAGCAAAAATCGAAATACCAGCAACTATTCTAGTTAAGACCATGTATGGCTTGGCCCGATTTAGATGATGTGTCACAGCAGGAGCTACTAGTGAACCAATCAAACTACCAATTGTTGCAACAGATGCAATTGCACCAGCTGAAGCAATTGCGATTCCTTTCCCGTTAATTAACGCTTGCGGCAAAATTCCAGTAAAGGACATCGTTGCAGCAGAACCAATCCCGCCAGAGATGCCGACCAGCCAAGTCTTCTTACTTTTGATAACTACTCGCAAGTACTTAGTAACTGGTTCTGACTTAGGAACCGGCTCACCTTTAGGCGTATCTTTAACAAAGATAATCCACAGAACTGTCAAAATTAACAAAACAGTTGATGAAAAAATGTAGGCAGCACTGACACTTGCAAATAGTGAACTAGTCAATTGCGAAAGCGTAATTCCCACACTAGCTGAGGCGAAGAAAATCCCCATTGCAACATTAGTGTCTTGCTTGAACCAAGTACTAAAAATCTTGATGGTATTTGCATTCAATAGTGCCATGTAGATACCAAACATCATGAGCATCAGCATCATTGTAATGAAGTTATGAGCAAACAAACGACCATAAGCACCAATTACTGAGACAATACACCCAATTGTAACAATCTTTTTTGCCCCAAATTTATCTGCCAGCATCCCGCTAGGAATACTTAAAAATACAGCTACCAGCATCGGTGCCATTAATAAACTAGAAAATTGCGCAGGCGAAATATGTAAAGCCGGCATAATTTGTGTGGCTAAAGCAGAAATCTGAAATTGCGTATAATTACTAATCATATCCATTAGTGCAATTATGCCCAAAATTACCCAGCGATAGCTTGATAAAGCCGGAAGTTTTCTTTCATCCATAAATATCTCTTTTCTTCAATTAATTATTTAACGTGGTTTGCATCTGGCAATAGCAAAATAAAGATAACCGCACTGACATGTAATAATGCCTGTAAACCAATAGTCATTACTGGATTGTGACCAGCAATCGCAGAAATTGAAACTGGTACAACATAAGACAATAACATTGAAACAGTTCCACCAATACCACCAGCACTACCGGCATATTTTTGACCAATTTCTGGTAATTGAATCGTCATTCCCTTTAGCACTGGACCAGTCATTGAACCAAATAAGCCGCCAATGGCTAAGTTGGCCATCATAATCAGGCTGCCCGGTAATTGGGTGTTCATGAAAATCATAATCCCTGACAAAATAACCGCAAACAGCATGAATGGCTTTGCCCTGTGCAGTTTACGAATAATTGCTGGTCCAACCATCGAACCAAACAAGGCCCCAATTGAAGCACATGAAGTCATGACCCCTGCTAATCTTGGGTTAACCCCCTTAGCATTAACTAAAATCTGTGGCAGTGTTCCAATAAAGGACATTGAAGCAGCACTAACAATCCCGCCGCAAATACATAGCAGCCAAACGCGCTTGCTTCTTGCAGCAACACCAAAGTACTTCGTAACTGACTCATGTTTGGGCATTACTTCGCCCTTTGGCGTATCTTTAACTAAAATTAGCCACAAGCAGGCAATCACAACAAGTAATACTGAAGAAAACATGTAAGCAGATTGAACTGTTGGAAAATATGCACCGGTAATCTGTGACAGTGTTGTTCCGACCGTACCGCATGCAAACCAAATTCCCATTGCAATTCCTGTATCTTGCTTGAACCAGGTACCTAAAATTTTGGTTGAGTTGGCGTTACCTAAAGACATGTAGACGCCAAACATTAACAAAGCGAGCATCATGGTGCCATAGCTATGAGCATAGAGCCGACCAAAAGCTCCAATAATTGACACAACAAACCCAGTCGCAACAACTTTCTTAGGGCCAAATTTATCACCCAAAGTGCCACCAGGGATACTCAAAAATACGGCCACCAGCATTGGTGCCATCAGTAAACTAGAAAATTGCGCTGGTGTAATTTGCAATTGTGGGATAATCCTAATTGCTAAAGCAGAAATCTGAAATTGAACATAACTACTAGTCATTGTCATCAATGACAAAACTGCTAAGATAACCCACCGATAACTTGACAAAGCCGGCAAACTTTTGCCTTCATCCATAAGCTTCCTTCCTTTCAAAAAATAGTCATCAACTAACAAATTTTTCCCTATTGCCATTTATGCTAGGCAGAAATAAGGACCTAATTCAATACAATTCAGAATTAGGTCCTTACATGTTATTGAATTTTAGTAATTATCAAGAACTGCCTTCTCAATGATTGAGCAAATTTTTTCATCCAAACTTGTAACATTATTTTTGGCTGGATAAATTATTTCAAGCGGAACAGTTGTTTCTTCTTTTAACGGAACCGTACAGATTTGACCAGAACTAAAATAATTATTGCCAATTGATGCTGTCTCTGGCATTACTGTATATCCACGATTGTGGGCCACAGCATTAAAAATAATGTCACGACTTGATAATACATATTGGCGCTCGTGCCCTGCCCAATTTTTATAATCATTGAGAACAAAGCAGGTCAAGCCTTCAACGTCCTTTTCACCAATAGCTGCCTTTTTAGCCAGCTGACTATCCTTAGCTGCATAAACTCGCAGCGGAACATCAACTAGCTTTTTGTGTTGCAAATGCATTTCGGCAATGATTGTATTAAACAAGGCTTCGTCATCTCTGCGCTTACTGCACAAGGCAATATCAACCTTGCCATCACGTAAGTGCTGCAATAATTCCCGCGGTCGTAATTCTTCTGGTGAAATTTCCAACTTAGGAAACTGCTGATAAATTTCGTTAATGATTTGCAAGAAAGTCGTTCCAGAAACCATTGGTACAACAGCCAAATTTACAGCTTTAATGTCTTCATTATTAATCGCAAACCGCTGCAGTTCTTCCACATCACGCTGAATTCTTTGCACAATATGGTAAACTTCCTTACCCTTAGGAGTTAATTTCACGCCCTTACGCGTACGTTCAAAAATCTGAGATCCCATTTCACTTTCAAATGATTTAATTGATTCACTTAATGCTGGCTGCGAAATAAATAGTTCACAGCTTGCTTTAGAAATTGAATGACATTCAGCAACTTTTAGAAAGTATTGTAATTGGACGAGTTTCATGTTTAGCTCCTAATCAAAGTTTATCAACGCAAAATGCAGCACCCTCACCATAACCAGCAGCACCATCAACTGAAACTGTCACATCTTCTTTGAAGTTAGGATCAGCAGCACCAGGAACTTGAAAATCAGCAATCTTTGGCGGCGTAATTGCCTTAGGTTCTTCCTTAGTCAATTGCGGTACCCATTCATAAGGAACTCGATAAGCACGATATACTAAGTAATCCCCAACATAAGGATAAACATATTCCCAAACAACTTCTTTATCTGGTGTGACTTCCAAGAAACGACCTTCAGTACCTTCATCAATTAGAGTATTACCATTTGGTAAACGTTGTGCATCACTAACTAATGGGGAATAGAAATGATGTCCATGGAATGGTGTCTTGCTATCAAAGTCAGTAGTACCAAATGACCAAACAACTTCTAATGTAGTTGGATTAAATTCGATTACTCTTGAAGTATCAACTCTCGTTGTCTTCATTCCTGTCTTTGAAGTCTGGTCAGGCAAACCATAACCGGCCCAGCCACCATTATTAAAGACCATAATATTGCCGGCACCGGGTAGTCCTTTAGGAATCATGTGTGAATGGTGCATTCCGACTAACGGACCAAGTAACCGCAGTGCCAGGCTGGTTGTATAATCTGGACCAATTTGCCAAACAATTTTACCGCTTTCATGGTCAACAATCCACATAATATTTGCTTCCCGAGAATCCATAATAATGTTATTCGGATTAAACCGTTCATCACCCTCATCAAACCAATGGTTAGGTCCTAAATAGCTGGCACAGTTAACGTGGAAAATATCACCTTCACCATGTTCACCACTCTGCTGTGTGTTTGGATCACGGAACATCGCGTTCTTTTCAATATTAGTCAAATGAAATTCACGGAAGTGATCCATAATGTGCCATGACCATAGTTCTTTACCTTCACGGTCAACTTCGAGCAAAACATCTTCAAGCAATAATTGTGGAGAAACCTTACGCTTCTTAACGTTATTATGGGTTAGCAAAAGAACTTTATTAAAGTCTTCCTTCGCATCTTGTCCTGGAACATAATAACCAACTGGATTACCTTCAATTTGATAATCATGGTGCTGACGAGCAACCCAAGCCTTACCTGAATCTTCATCTTCAACTTCTTGGTTATGGTCAAAGCTCCAAACTTTTTTCCCATCCCAGTCAACTTCTGTCAGATCAGCATAATCCTGATAAGCCGCATAACGATCACGACATCTTAATGAACCAAAAATCTTGCCACCAGGAACCATCTTGTTGGGAAAGCCCTGAAAATCTTTCCATTCGTGAACAACCTTACCAGACATATCAATTAAAACAGCACCTACACCAGCGGCATTAAACAATGTATAGCCGCTCCATGCCTTGTCTGGATTGTATCTAACAGTCCCTGTTGGATAAATACTTCTTCCCATTTTGTTCTCCTTTTACTTAATCAATTATGAAAGCATATCTGCATAATCATCTTCAGAATGATTGCCGCTAAGCCGCTTAACTGGCTCACCATCGTCAAACAAAATAACGTGGGGCACACCCTTTAAGCGCAATTTTGCCTGCAATTCTGGGCTCTCTTCAACATCAACGTTGTAAAATGGAATCTCTGAAAATTCATCTTCTAAGTCTTCTACCTTTGGATGAACCTTTTGGCATACTGGGCAGGTCTTCCGCGAAAATAAAATTAAGCATTTTTGACCATCATCTTCGACAACTTCATCAAAAAATTCAGAGTTAATAGTTTTCATAATGAATACTCCTTTGTAACATTATTATTTTTTTCACAATTAAAGTTTAATACAAAAGCGCTTACTTTTGGGTATACGTAAAACTTATACCATATAAGAAAGCGCTATACTATGATGCTTTTGAAAAGTTATATTATAAATCATAGATAATGTGAATAAATTAATTAACAACTAAGGAGAACAGCTTATGGAAGATTACGATGTACTCATTTTAGGTGCTGGTCCAGCGGGATTATCCGCTGGCTTATTCAGTGCACGCTACGGCTTAAAGACAATAATTCTCGAAAAAGATGAAGTTGGCGGCCGTGCTAATCAAATTACAAAAATTACTACTTATCCCGGTATTTTAGAATCATCTGGCGCAGATTTAATCGCTAAAATGCGAGCCCATGCCGAAAAGTTTGGTGCTGTAATCAAGATGCAATCACCGAAATCAATTAAAATTCAAGATGGTTATAAAATAGTCCACACCCGCAAAGTTGATTACAGAGCCAAGACTTTAATTGTTGCAACGGGTATGACACCACGAGTATTAGGTATCCCCGGTGAAGAAGAATTTACTGGGATGGGCGTGTCCTACTGCGCAACTTGTGATGCTGACTTTTACCAAGATCAAAAAGTTGCCGTTGTCGGCGATAATAACGAAGCCATCAGCGAGGGACTATTAATTTGCAAATTCGCCAGCGAAGTTGACGTAATTGTTAATCGGCCTGAAGGTCATCTGACTTGCAGTAAGGCCAATCAAGAGCGTGCTGATAAAGAACCTAAGATGCATTTTATTTGGAATACCGAAGTTGAGGATGTCCACGGCGACATGAATGTTGAGGGACTAAAGGTTAGGAACCTAACAACTGGTAAAGAAACTGATTTGCCTTGTGATGGTGTCTTCTTCTTCCTTGGAATGATGCCCGCTACTGCAATTGTCAAAGACATTGTTGAACTAGACGATCAAGGTTATATGCATGCTAAAGAAGACATGAGCGTTGGCGATCAAGGGATTTTCGCAGCGGGTGACACGCGCAAACGATACCTCAGCCAAGTTCTAACTTCTGCCAGTGATGGCGCAATTGCCGCTGCCGCTGCCCAAAAATACATTGCCACCAACTAGAAGCAACTGACTTCGGAGAAAAATCATGAAAAACATTTCGCACAACAGCATTATGTTTAAGATTTCCGTTTTATCAATTTCACTAGCAGTTATGCTGGCGCCAACTATCTCGCCGGCTCTGCCGTTAATGCATTTTCCAGGCGTCTCCAAAGAGCAGATTGATACTTTATCAACCATTCCTAACCTGGCCAAAATTTTGGGAATTCTGTTCTGCCCTTTCCTTATTCGCTGGATTGGTCAAAAGAAAACTATCTTAATTGGACTGACTGGAATTGTTGTTTTGGGGATTATCCCCTTCTTCAGTAATTCTTACCAAGTAATCCTAATAGCCAGAATTATCGTAGGCTTAGCGTTCGGAATTTTCATGCCGCTATGCACCAGCTTAATTGTTCAATTATATCGGACAGATAAAAATACCATGGCGCACATGATGGGTTACCAAAATACAGTCCAGACTTTAGGTAGTGCTCTTGGGTCATTCACAGTTGGCAGTCTCGTTGCGTGGGGCTGGCATCAAGCCTTCTTGGTTTACCTAATCCCCATCTTGCCAATTGTATTGTTTAGCCTTTTTGTCAGCATTGATGATCCACAAAAAACAACCCAGAAAGAAAGAAGTAAGACCAAGTTTAAATTCACTAGTGAAATGGCATTGATTTGCTTCTTTATGCTAGCAACTTTGGTGTTCTACATGCCGATCAACTTTACCATGCCGCGGTTAATCATTCAGAAGCAGATTGGTTCTGCGAGCACGGCTGCGCTAGTTGCGGGAATTGTTCAAATCGCAACAATGACCACTGCTTCACTATTTGGCTATATGATGAAACATGTCGGTAAAATTATTTTCCCGATTGGGTTCTTGCTAGTTATGATAGGTTACTTTGCTATTTCACAAGCAAATAACATTGTCATACTAATCTGTGCCTTGTTAATTATGGGCATTGGCAACAGCTTCTGTCTGCCATTCATTTACAATTGGATGGCACTTCTAACTAACAGTGATACGGCAACAATGGGACAATCCATTTTAATGATTGCCTTGAATATCGGTACGGTGCTATCGCCCAAAATTGTCAACGGCATTAACCAAATGATGGGCAGCAATGACCCGTGCAACGTCATGATTATCTGTGCCTGTGGCGACTTATGCCTAGCAATAATTGCCGTAATTAATTATGTGTCCAATCGAAGTAAGAAGCATCCACGCTTACAAGGTTAATAATTTTTAAATAAACAAAAAAGAACCACCTCTATTACGAGGTGGTTCTTTTAATTAGGACTAACTAATTAATCCAATTTTTCCTTGTTGGTGACATTCAACTTGTCATCGAAGGTGTAAACAACTGGTTCACCAGTCTTCATTTCCAAGTCCATAATGTCAGCATCAGAAATGTTTTCGATGTACTTAGTCAAAGCACGCAATGAGTTACCGTGAGCTGCAATAATGACATTCTTACCAGCCAACAAGTCTGGCGCAATGTGGTCTTCCCAGAAAGGCATAACTCTGCCAAGGCAGACCTTCAAGTTCTCAGTCCGTGGAATAATGTTCGGGTCAAGATCAGCATAACGACGGTCATGTACTTGACTGAATTCTGAATCATCTTCAAGCTTTGGTGGCAAAACATCGTATGACCGACGCCAAATGTGCACTTGTTCATCGCCGTATTTTTCAGCAGTTGCCTTCTTGTTTAAGCCTTGTAAACCGCCGTAATGACGTTCGTTAAGCCGCCAAGACTTAGTTTCTGGAACCCAGAGTTGATCGCTTTCTGCCAAAGCATAGTGCAGGGTCTTGATTGCACGAGTTAAAACTGAGGTATATGCTTGGTCAAATTGCAGACCAGCTTCTTTAATCAATTTACCCGCATTTTTTGCTTCTTCGACACCTTTTTCTGATAGGTCAACATCAACCCAGCCAGTAAATTTATTTTCAAGGTTCCATTCACTTTGTCCGTGACGGATTAAAACTAATTTCGACATGAAATATCTCCTTTGCAAATTAAATGTTTCACTTACTATTTTACACATTTCGTTTTTATTTTCATAGGGTTTACTATCAAAAATCATTTTTTAGCTAACGATTTTACGATACAATAGGAGTAATTAATTATTATCAGAAAAGAGCATGTTCACATACTATGAAATTCAAAAAAATAATCATTGGTCTTAGCCTTGCCGCAGCCTTAATTGTCGGCGGCTGTTCTAAAAAACAAAAAACTAGTGAGCCGATCCTAACTAAAACTCAGGTAATTAACGCCTCACAAAAAACGTTCAAAAGTGGTCAAGTTAAGCAAAATGTCACTTTGGGTAATGACACATCTAAACAAGTTGTCGTTACTAATGCCGTCTTTGGCGGCAAGCCAACTATCTTCCACATTAATTACCAAACGCAGGTCAAGGGCAAGAACCAGACTTCAGAGCAGTGGGCTGACAACATGAACCACCTCTACTTCAACGGTCAAAGTTCCTGGTACAAGGCCAACCTCGCTACTACCACCGGCCACTCTTATGCCGACCTAGTTGACGCGGTCTTTAACAACGAGATGCTAATGGATCCGCCAGCTGCCTTAACTAAGAGTTATAAAATGACGCGCAGCGGCAATACTTACAAATTAACAGCCACAATCACTGACCCCAAAGTTATGCAAAAGGCTGTTGCCCCGGTCTTTACAACCGATACTCAAAGTCCCAAGCAGTTAAAAGCCTATCAGAAACTTGAAAAAGCCGGCAAGTTCCAGGATATGACCGTTAAATTAGTGGTCAAAAATGGCAAATTGTACTCTTTCAATTACCTTGTTAACATTAATTTAGACAAGGTAATGAAACTGAGTGTTAGCCAAAGCTATGGCAACATGGGCAAACAAGACTTCCTGAAACTACCAAGCAATGCTCTAGGCGCAAAACCTTTACCTAAAAAATAATTTATTTAGACTACTTTCTTTAATAGAAGTGGTCTTTTTTAATGTGACGACAGTTTTAATCAATTATAAATTAACAGTTGCTTATCCAAATAATAATCTGTATAATGCAATTATATATATAGAATAGTGTTAGTAAATATCAAACTAATATGAGGTAAAATCATGAAATTTAAAAAAGCTGTCATAACTTTATTAGCCGCTATTGGTCTTGGCACTCTCGGCGCTAGCGCAACCCAACCTGTTGCTGCCAGCACCAGCAAAGCTGATGTCATTAAAGTTACCGAGAACGATTTATCTAAGGCTGATGATGCGCAAGCAACGATTAAGTTGGGTCTCAAAGCAGGTAAAAAGCAAATCAAGTTTAATATCGCAATGACAATGGGAAACAAGCCAACAGTTGTCCACGTAATTGCCAACAGTAAGGCCATGTCAGGTAATGTAGAAGCCTGGATGGACAGCGGCAGTGGCAAGATTTATAGCTTAGACGGTAAAAAATGGCTCAAAGAAGACATGTCTAAGGAAGACCAAGCTTCCTTTAATGACACAACCCAAGATAAACCCTCTCCTACTTTTTACAAGAAACTAGCTAAGAAAGCTAAGTTAACCCACTCTGGTGACTCTTACACCGTTAGCGGCAAAGTTACCGACCAAAAGTGGCTCAATAAGTTCCTTCTTGCAATCGCTAAGGATGCAAAATTGAGCAAAAAAGAAATAAAATCTCTGAAAAAGGTGAAGCTGAGCAACATTAGCGTTAAGATGACCACATCTAACGACAAGTTAACTAATTACCTAGTTTCTACCAAAGTAAGCTTGACTAAGAAAATGTCTGTTACTTTGAGCATGAACATGTCAGAGTTTGGCAAGCACAGTGACTTAGCTGTCCCTAGCGAGATTGTCAATTCTGCTACACCAGCTCCTAAGGATTAATTAACAATAAAAAAAGATGCCGCAAACAAGCGACATCTTTTTTTATTGTCCAAATTGAATTATGTTAACATAAAAGTAGTTAAAACCAGGTTTTAGATGGAGGCTTATCTATGAAATTAGGAATTGTCGGCAGCGGCAAAATTGTCCATGACTTTTTAACAACCGCAAACAAAATTGACCACTTAGAACTAACTGCAATTTCAACTACTCAGCGAAGTAGGCAGATTGCACAAGATTTAGCCCAGCAATATGGCATCAAGAAGGTCTTTACTAATAACGCCCAGCTCTGTAATGATCCTAACGTCGATACCGTTTACGTGGCAGTCCCTAATTCCCTGCATTATGAAGTCGTTAAGCAGGCGCTTGAAGCTGGGAAAAATGTGATTTGCGAGAAGCCATACATGGCAACAGCAGCTCAAGCTCATGAACTCAAGCAAATTGCGGATACACATCATGTAATTATCGTTGAAGCAATTACTAACATTCACCTCCCTAACTACAAGGCAATCAAGCGCGTTCTGCCTAAAATTGGCCCAGTTCACATTGTGTCGCTCAATTACACCCAATATTCAAGCCGCTATGATAATTTCTTAAAAGGGATCATTGAACCGGTCTTTGATCCCGCTAAGGATGGCGGCACCTTGAAGGATCTGAATATTTATAACATTCACCTCGCCGTCGGCTTATTCGGTAAGCCCGACCACGTTCAATATTGCCCAGTTATGCAACAGGGAATTGACACTTCTGGCATTTTGAACCTAACATATGCGGACAAACAGGCAACTCTGGTCGCAGCCAAGGACTGTTACGCAACCCCACGTTCCTTTATTGAAGGTGAAAAAGGCTCTATCTACTTTGATGGTTCCACCGGCGTAATTGATAGTTTCACCGTTGAATTGCGCACAGGGGAAACCAAGCGTGTTAACTTAAACAAGTTCGATCACAGAATGGCGAGTGAATTCACCGACTTTGTCAACATTATTGATAATCATGACGTCACTACTGCTAACGAACTATATAACCACAGCATGACTGTCATGGACGTCCTGGCTAACGCCGTTAAATCAGCCCAATAACAAACATCTAGTTAACCACCAATCGGCTAACTAGATGTTTTATTTTGGCATAGTTTGCTTAATTAAATATGCTAAAGCTGAACTGATGTCCATCCCATACCGCAATTCTTCCTGCTTGCTCGTCTTATTAGCCGCGATTGCCAAATGCGTTGCCGTAGTTGCTATTTCAATTGCCCTAGGTAAAGTGAAGCCCAAATTAAGTAAACCTGCCAAACTCGCCGCGAATAAATCACCCGCACCATAAAAATGCCCAGCAAAATATTCTTGACTACTATATTGCAGCTGCCCCTGCTCAAGATAGCAGCAGCCAATCTGCTTACCGCGCCGAATGCCGGTTACTACCACTTGCAAATCAGGATTAGCCCGACTAATTACTGTCTTCATGGCCTGCACTAAGTCTGCATTACTAGTAGTCACTTTTCTAAAACCAGACAATAAACCAAGTTCCGTCAAGTTCGGCGTAATCACCGTTGCAGTCGCCACTAACTGCCTCATCGCTGCTATATCTTCTAAAGTTAATTCAGGGTACAACTTGCCATTATCCCCTAGCACTGGATCAACAATTATCTGCTTAAAATTGCCCTTGCGGATATTTTCAACCAAGAGCTGACATGTTCTCTGGCTGCCAAGATATCCGGTTAATAATGTCGCAAAATTTAGATCTGGAATTTTCTCCCAATGAGCCAATGCTTGCGGCAAAAAGCCCGCCAAATCTACCATTTGCGGCTTGCCAAAGCCTTCAGTCTGCGTTGACAAAATCTGTGTCTGCAGACTGCCATACTTAATCCCCAATGCACTCATGACACTAATTGCCGTAGTTGTAGAAATACCGCCAATTGCCGAGTAATCTTCAACCAGTAATAATTTTTGCTTTGATTTCATTTTTTCACTTCATTCAGTAGTTTAAATTTATTTACATTATAAACTCACAAAGCAATTAACGCCGTTACAATTTAATACTAACTAAAAAATCACCTTAGGAAATTCCTAAAGTGATTTTTTTCTACTTAAAATTTGCGGCTTTCACAAATTCACTAGTATTAATTTGGTAGTAAATCATGCCATTAATCGTAACTCGGCCGCCGTACGTACGCACACGATTGCCACGGTAAAGTTTAGGACTAGTCGTCTTTTTACCAACCGTGTCATAAACATAAGCATTGTGACTTAACGTCCGCTTCTTGCCAATAATGTTGCTGGCAACCACATATTCATCCGTACCAATCTGCAGGTACTTCTTGCCGTTAATTGTCTTAGTCTTAGCAACGGTTACCTTAGTGCCAGCAGTCTTCAAGGCTGCCGAAGTCCTCTGCCCCTGTTCGTTATAAGTATAGGCATCGTGCATCAAAGTCTGGTTACCCGTTGGTGCTTGTGAAACTGCAGTTGTATCAGTTGTAGTATCAGGATCATCAGATACCGGTACTGCATCAAGATCAGCATCACTATCCGCACCCTGCAGATTGTAGTAGTACTTAACTAAGGAGTAAAAATCATCCATTGAGTAACCCCACTTAGCAAAGTAGCCATCGGGATCCGTATGATTGGTGCCGCCCAGATATTTAGACACAGCATGGTGCGACCAGATTGTTCCCTTACCGCAATTAGTTGCATTACTCGGCTTTAAATCATATCGGTGTAAAATCTTCGCCGCGTAGATCGCATCATTGTTCACACTCTTAGCAAAGTTATCCCGCGTATTTTCCTCGGCTAATTCAATCTGGAAAAAGCGGCTGTTGGCAATCGCACCAGCACCCCAGACACCGTACTTAGGAGTCATCATCTGGATAACTTGCTTGTGGTCAACAAAGGCATGAACATAAGCGTACATATTCATCCATTCACGATTAAAGTAAATGGCTTCGTTATAAGCAGTCGCGTTAGGTGTCGCCGTCTCATGGATGACTATCCCTTCAGGCTTGCCATTACGGTACTTGATTTTATTACCATTAGCATAAAACTTGTTATACTTAATCCCCTCTGTCTTGAGCATCGTGTGGAGGTAGGTCACACCCACATAACTATTCTGCTTAGCCAGTGAATTAATCGAGGCAGCTTGTGCGGTCTCACTTTGACTCATTCCAAAAACAGGCGCAACTAAACCTACGCCGATAAGGGCAGTAGTTATTAGTTTCTTTATCTTCATCTGAAATTTCATTCCTTATTATTGCTTACAATTAATTAAAATTACCGGCTTTGACATACTGGTGAATGCCAATACGGTAATACTTCTGCCCAGCAATCGTATAGGTTGAACCATAAGTAGCTACAGTTGTACCCTTCTTTTCCTTATTGCTATTATCACGGTTGCCATAGTCATTGTAAACATAAGCATTATGCTTCAACACGCGCATTGTACCGTCAATGTTGCCCGCAGCAATATACTGGGTATCGCCAATACGGTAATACTTCTTGCCGTTAATTGTCTTGGTGCCGTAAGTAGCAATGACCTTGCCTTCAGTACCAGCCTTAAGAGCCTTCATTCCCTTAACCCGGGTCAACTTGTCAGTATAAACATAAGCATTGTGCATCAATGTCTTATTGACTTTGGTTTCACCCTTTGGTGCTTGAGAAGCTGGCGGTAAAGCACTACCGAGATTTAAGTTGCCACCGTTAACCCAGCCTTTGCCAGCAACGTACATTCTCTTCTTACCATTATAAAAAGTAATGGTCTTGGTAACAGTGACATTATCGCCCTTGTTAACTGAGTCAGTCTTAGCAGAAACCGAATGGTCGGTTGGCCAAGCATAGGTCGCGGTTGACTTCTTAACCGTGTAAGAAGCATTGGCATGGGAAATCTTCGGGTCGTATTGGGTCAAATTATAAGTTGTAATTTGCCGGTTCAAAGTTGTGTTGTAATTAGGATCAGTAGCATAAGTGCCAGTTAAGGCCTTAGTTGCATCGCCATAACTAGACGCATTTTCAAGCCAAGTACCTTGATAGCGATCTGGCTGCCAACTGACACCTTCACGCAACTTCATGCCATTATCATCAAATGAACCTTGATAGCTCGAATATTTTCTAAATTTAGCAGTGATGTAATAACTTTTACCGTTCTTATCGACTTCACGTGTCTTACTGGTGTAGACATCGCCGGTCCAACTGTCGTCGGCCTTCATCCCGAATAGGTTATTGGCGTTAACTGCCAAACCTGATTGGCCCCAGTTAGACTCTGTGATTGCCTGCGCAATCATAACTGAAGGGTACAAGCCGTACTTCTTCGCTACTTTTTGTGCTTGACTTGCAGCAGTATTCAAAAACGCACTTTGGCTGTCTGTAGCCGCATTAACCTTCTTCGCCTTAGCTGGAGAAGCAGCAATTAAGTTGTTGGTAACTGGTATAACGGCTGATGATAATAAAGCCGCGGCAGCAAAACCAGTGATTAGTTTATTTTTCATAAAGTATGTGTCCTCCTTAATCGATACCTTTATTGTATCGGGCAAACCCTAACTAAACAATACTTTCCATTTAATTGTAGTCAAAAAGTAATATTGTTCACTATTTTATTACAAATTAGTAATCTGTGCGTCTAAAACTTGACGCAAGTGCATTAGCAACTGACGCTTAACCCGTTGCAGTTGAACACGCGTGACGCATGCCTCTTGAGCTAAGGCACTAATTGGCTCGCCGGCAATTAGATTATGAAAAAATAACAGTCGCTCTAATTCCGACATCTGCATGACTTCTTTTTCTAAAATCAGATAGTTGTCCCAATTATTCATCATGCCCAGATTTTGTGCTTGTTCAAAATCAGCCTGCCGCTCAGCAGTCCTCTGCTCCTTACGCAATTGGTCAAGCGTGTGCCAGATAATCTTGCGAAAACTCCGCCGATCAACCTCTTCTTGAGATAATTCTCCCTTTTGGTCTAACATTTGGGCGTAGACGCAAATTCCTTCCTGCAATAGGTCTTCATAATTAGTATAGTCCTGTCTAACGTGGGCGGCTTTTAATGCGCCCCGAACTAATCTTTGATTCTTCCATGCAGCTAAGAAAGCTTGTTTACTAATCTTCATGTGTGACATTTCCTCAATTTCGATATTGTCACAAGCGCTTGTGCACTATTAGATTAGCAAGACCCAGCTATGATTAAAAAGCAAACTAAGTAAGCGATATCAATTGATGAATGTAACGTTAGAATTATTAAAAGTTCACAACTAATGCAGCGCTATTATCTAACTCCCCTATACCTTTGGGTGAAAAAAGTTATAAAAAAACACGAATCAAGTGATTCGTGTTAGTACATTAAAATAGCGTATTTGGCCGTCTACTCAAAATGTAAACAGTGTGATGATCGTCTTGAACCATCGGCTGTTCAAGCAGACTGGCTAAATACCGCCCATAACGTGCGTGACTTTTATTCAAGATATCCTGATAAATGTCTCTAAGTGACAACTTCGTTAACGTCGGATGCGGGTGAAAGTATGCCCGTTGGTCAAGCAGCGACTTGCCACGAGTGCGCCGCACCTGCCAGCCAAGGGACGCTTCCAAGTGATTACTACCTAATTTGTACAGCGCATGATTGTAGTATAGTCCGCGGTACACCTGCGCACTAATGTAGCGCGTGCAGCCAGTGAAGGCAAAAGTATAGGTCAACTGGTTGCACATCACAGTATCAAAGACAATGGCTGACTTGCCAAGCGGATGAAAGTCAGCCATCTGGTGCAGGGCTACCCAATCAGTATCCCCAGTCGTGTAACCATGCATGGAAAAGTACGCTCGTTTGCCGGTCGCAATTACATAACGTGCCTTTTGTTCAAGCCGATTGGCAAACTCCCGCTGAAACTCTAACCCACCCAATAAGTTGTTCTGGGCAAAGGCGTTAATCAACGAGCGACTGCTGCTTTTGCATAAGACAATTCCTCTTTGGCAGTCAAAGATTACACTCTTATACTTCCCCAGCAGCGGCTTTTTTTGAAATTGGTAGATAGCAAGTGTGTTGCCATCTATCTGATAATCGGCAGCCTCAACTAAGTACCTGCTTAATTCCGGCGAATTAACCCATTCCTGCAGCTTAGCTTTCGACCAATTGCGGTACTTCTTGGCAGTTGGCAATCTCCAACTTTGATTTGTCGTTTCAGGCAAATTATTGTCCTCCTTATAGTTATTTTAGATTGTTTTGCTAGATACAATTATACTAAAATTGTTATCGCTTTCATATGGTGGATTAAAAAATAATTGCACCAAAAAAGGCAGCAACTAAATCGCTGTCTTGATATGGTTTAATATTATTTAATTATTTTAAGTCATTCAACCAAGTAAAGTTACCATTTTGCAAGTCTTCATAGATATTCTTTAAATTTTGAATTTGTGTTGGATCTTGAGCAACTTTTTGATTCAAATCTTCCAGACCATGTAAAGCAGTTACAAGTTGCGTCTTAATGCCTTTACCCTCAAGGCTAGAAGCAATTGTCCGCAAATCGCCATAAATGGCTTTTACAGCATTTATTTCTGGAGAACTTTGTCCCAATAAATGAGCCATAGCAATATTAGTAACTAAATCGTCACCTGATGGTAACTGTTCAGCCTGACCTAGTGCATCATTTATTGCGCTATTAATTGCATCAACATCAATCTGAGTCGTTGTTATTGCATCAAATGCATGATAAATATTGGCTAAATCACCATGAGCTAAAATTGCAAGTCCTTTAGCATTAATAATAGTTTGATCCGTACCTGAATAATTTTCTAATTTAGAATCTAAATCTCTTAAATCATTAAGTAATTCAGAATCATTAGCCTTTAATGTTGTATTAATATGTTCAGTATCAGTTAGCAATTTTACTAGGTTAGTCTTAACACCAGTATGCTCTAACTTAGAAGCAATATCCTTAGCAGCATTATAAGCCTTCTTAAAGCTGCCCAACACACCTTGAACATCTTCGTCTCCCATGTGAGTAGGATCATTTAATTTTGACCAATCAAAACTAGTAGGTATTTCCTTAATTCCACTAATTACATCTTTAATATCATTCTTGATATCCTGATATATATCTGCTGGAACTTCACTCTTAATGCTTTCTAAATCATGATAAATATTTGATAAATCTGGATGTAACCCTTTAGCAAGTTCTTCAATATCCTGACGAACCTTGCTTGTTGGAGCAATATTTTCTAATGCAGTATAAATATCCTTAAGATTTTGAATTTGATCTGCATCTAATTCGTTATTTACTGTTTCAAGTCCATGTAGAATTGTTACAAAGTCAGTTTTTATACCTGTACCTTCAACTTTTTTAGCAATATCCAGTGCATCATTTAAAATCGGCGTGATATCTGTAAGCATCTCACTAGTAGTTGTCCAATTAGATGGTAAAGCCGAAATTTTAGCTAATATGTCCTTAATATCATTCTTTACATCTTGATATCTAGGATCATTTAATTTACTGCTTAGACTACTTAACCCGTGATAAATTGCCGCCATACCAGGACGAACAGCGCCAACTACTGCTTTTACTTTATCAGAAATTGTTGGCTCCGAAGATGGAGTAGAATCTGGATTACTATCTGCTCCGGAACTTGGTGTTGATCCTGAGCTACTATCTGCGCCGGAACTGGCATCTGAACCCGCGCTACTGTCTGCGCCGGAACTTGGCGTTGAGCCTGTGCTGCTACCTGCTCCTGAACTAGCATCTGAACCTGTGCTGCTGCCTGCACTGGAACTAGCATCTGAACCTGTGCTGCTACCTACTCCTGAACTAGCATCTGAACCTGTGCTGCTGCCTGCACTGGAACTGGCATCTGAACCGGAACTGCTGCCTGCGCCGGAACTAGCATCTGAACCTGTGCTGCTACCTGCGCCGGAACTTGGCGTTGAGCCTGTGCTACTGCCTGCGCCGGAACTCGTTTCTGAACCCGAGCTACTGCCTGCGCCGGAACTTGGCGTTGAACCGGAACTGCTGCCCGCACCAGAGCTTGGCGTTGAACCCGAACTACTGCCTGCGCTAGAACTTGGGGCGCTACTTGCACTGGAACTTGGAGCGGAGCTTGAACTACTACCCGTACTGGAACTTGGCGTTGAGTTCGAACTACTGCTTGCACTAGAACTTGAGGCTGAACTTGAACTACTGCTTGCACCGGAACTTGGTTCTGTAACAGGTAGTACTACATTAGCAGCAGCGATATATCTACCATTGCCTAAGTTATAATACAGCTTACCCTTAATCTTCTTAGTACCATAGACCTTAATCTTCTTACCCTTATTAAGAACTTTCTTACCTACACGCTTACCTTTACTGTTATAGAAGTATGATGTCTTTTTAAGAGTTACAGTAGTAGCAACAGTCACATTCTTTACTAAAACATAACGTCCATGACCTAAGCTATAATATTTCTTACCCTTAATGGTCTTAATCCCATAAACTTTAAGAGCTTTTCCCTTTTTAAGAGACTTGCCAACTTTTTTACCCTTACTGTTGTAGACAGCAGATGTCTTTTTAACTTTAGCTGACTTAGCAGCTGTCTTTTTGGTAGTCTTAGCTTCAACAATTGCACTAGTAGCACTTGGATTAACATTAGATGCTAATGCCAAGCCACCTAAAGTACTACCAGCAGCAATTGTAGTTACCAATAAATTACGAGCAGCTTTATGCAATCTTCCACTTTTTAGTGCTTTGGAAATATCTTTTTGTAATTTCCGTTTATTACTAAAATCCAATTTTATAAACCTCCATAATAACAATTAATATGTACAATACTACAATTTAATAATATTACTTATTTATTTTTAATCAAGTATGCGCTTACTTTAATTTTGGCAAAACACGTTATTTTATTTTAAAATTATGCTATACATGTTGCTGGTATTGCTTGAATTTTAGCATCGCTGTTTTTATATAAGATATTTTAAATGTTATTTTATTATTTTATTTTGATTTATAACAAATTTGTCCCAATATTGCCATACACCTTCAGGAGAAAAGCGCTTAGCATTTTCATATGCTCCCTGACTCAAGTTTTCTCTTAACTTTTTATCACCGAAAAATTGCTCAATTTTTTGTTCTAAAAGCTTCGTATTGCCATCAGGAACTAAAAAGCCACTCTTGTTATCTTGAATTAAGTCAGATGGACCATAATTAATGTCATACGAAATAACAGGGACACCATGCGATTGTGCCTCAACTATACAAAGAGGCGCACCTTCATAGCGTGAAGATAATATCATCAGTTGAGCATCGTCGTATACCTTATTAACGTCTTGCACATAACCCTTAAACTTAATAACATTTTCCATGTTAAGCGTTTTAACTAACTCTCTTAACTTCTTTTCTTCTTTTCCATTGTCGCCATCGTTACCATAACCATAAATATCAAAAGTTAAATTTGAATTTTTTTGATAAACTTTCGTAAACACATTAATCGCATCATCAAGTCTCTTTTGATAATCCAATCTTGCAACTGCGATAATTTTGCCATTTGTTCGCTGTTTCATTGAAATATGCGGTGCCTGCAATTGCGATTTAGGAACTATTCCAACTGGAATCGCAACAATTGGAACTCTTGTCTGCAGTCTTTCTCGCATATCTTTGGCTTGCTTTTCAGTTGGAACTACGACAATACTTGTTTTTCTTAACTGATCTGTATTAGCAATCGAGGGATAGGTAAGCGGGGAGTTCATTGGATCCCAATAGTCACGAAAATGAATATTATGGAAATGTTCAATCTTTCTTGCTTTTGTTTTCATATTAAGCATAGGCAAATTAGTAATATTACTTCTATCAGAAATAAAGGTTGATTTTTCACCACTTGTAGTATCAGCTTTGTTTAAATGATCTAACATAATAGTAAAAGCTTGACCTAAGTTCATCAACGAATACAATGTACCATCCACATCAGTTAATTGAATATTAGTTACAGCCAAAAAATCTGGTCTCTTGGCACATGAAGTTTCGCAATAAATTGTGCCATCGGGTTTATGGAACTGTTCGACTTCCATTAATTTGGAATTTGTACCATAAAATTGTGTTACACTAAGAAATCCTCTGAAATCATACAAATCCTTTTTAGTACAATCACCGTCACCATTCAAATATTCAACCGTATCAAGTTGCCTACTGTTTGTAAGCAGATTGATAATCATTGTTTTTCGTGATTCATCATAAATCTCATAACCATTACCAGTCCTTACCTTTTTAGCAAATTTTGGTAGTGGCAGCTGATCGATCGTCATTACTCTAGACTTAAATTTAATTGTCCCCGCAAAATAATCATACATATTAATATAATCATCATCAGTTAGACCATAAGACTTAATATTTCGATGTGCAAAACGATCATAGCCAAAAGTAACTATTTTAGCATTAACATTAAATTCTTGAAATAATTTTAGTCGCTTAATCTCCGCATGTTCAATTCCAGAGCTATTTAAATCTATTTTATTATTTAAAAAATAATACATTTTTTCTCCTGCCTCATTAACGTTTGTATTCATTGTATATATTCATAATAAACCTAGATTTAAGTAAATCAATATACTCTTCAAAATTTTCAGCATCAAAAAAAAGCGATGGAATTTTCCATCGCCTTTTTCTTAGATACAATATATCAATTATTTAACGATATCAGCGTTAACAACCTTGATGTATTGACCTTTAGCAATTCTGTAGTACTTTTGACCATTCTTGAAAGTGAATGAAGAACCGTAAACTGTTACAGTTGCACCCTTCAGTAACTTAGTATGGTTAGCACGCTTTTTGCTGGTCTTATATACATAAGAATTATGGTTTAAAGCTACTTTATAACCATCAACGTTACCAGCATCGATGTATTGACCTTCACCAACTTTGTAAGCTTCAGTACCATCGTTAAGCTTAGTCTTCTCACCATAAACAGTAGTGTTAGTGTATGAACCAATCTTCTTAGTACCTACACGCTTGTGATCCTTGTCGTAGATATAAGCATTGTGCATAACAATTACACTCTTAGTAGTTTCTGATCCTGTTGCTGGAGCAGATGTAGTATTACTTGAAGCGGAGGATGAGTTGGAACTAGAACCACTGTTAGAACCAGAACTACCGTTTGAGTTAGAGCCATTGTTAGACGATGCAGCTTTAACTTCAACTAATACTGGAATTTGTTCAGTTGAACCATCACTGAAAGTTACAACTACTGTTGCGATTTGTGAACCTTCCTTACTTGTATCAACTGGTACTTTCCATTCTGCTTTAGAGCCATCATCTGGTAAACCTGAAATTGCATCTTTAGCTGCACCTACAGAGTCACCTACTTTTACTGTTAGTGTTCCCTTTGATACTACTGTTGCTTGTGATGCTTCTGTTGGTGCATTTGCTGACTTAGATTCTACATTTACTAGTACTGAAACTTCTTTAGTTGAACCATCGCTAAAGGTTACAAGTACTGTTGCAATTTGCAATCCTTCTTTGCTTGTATCAACTGGAGTTTCCCATTCTGCTGTAGAACCATCATCTGGTAAACCTGAAATTGCATCTTTGGCTTCTCCTACAGAGCCGCCTACTTTTACTGTTAGTGTTCCTTTTGAAGATACCGTTGCTTGTGATGCTTCTGTTGGTACTGTTGTAGGTTGATCGACACCAAAATCCGAATTCCATCTTGCTTCTTTCGGAGTTTCATTAAACATCATACTGTCAGCAATATTTTCAACTTTATCAGTCTTAAAGTTATTACCAAAATTGATATCATTTAAACTAATATCAGCAGCAAACATCTTATTCATGTTAGTTACCTTGCTAGTGTCAAACTTACTTAAGTCAAGACTTGTTAAACTAGTATCAGCAGCAAACATATACTTCATATTAGTTACATTACTGGTATCAAATTTGCTTAAATCAATATTCTTTAAGCTTACATCACCAGCAAACATGAAACTCATATCTGTAGCTGCAGAAGTATCAAGATTATTTAAACCTTGAATATCTTTCAAGAAAATTAAGTCGCTGAACTTACCACCATAGATCTTGCGATAGGTACTATCAGTAGTATCTAACTCATCTGAGGCCATTTGAATCGGTCCACTAATTACTAAATGTTCAGGCATGAATTCTTTAAGAATTGGCTTTAATTGTGAAGCATCTGATACACCAGATAGTGAATGTTCGATTGACCCTATAGTAGTCATTATTTTATCTGGTTTAAGGGAGGTCAATCCTTCAGAAATACCAGCCTTTAACAATAATTTGACAACTGAAGTATTCGACAACTTATTACCACTATCAGTTGGATTAATGGTTAATGTACTAGTCTTTGGATCGTAAACCAAATTACATTGTCCATCCTCTACAACTAACTTGCCATTTACCATCCAATGGTCAGCAGCTTTTGTAGAAAGATTATTATCTTGAACATTTGCAACTTTAGTGATTGCTGCACTAGCTGACTGAGTTGAATTAGTAGTGGCTGCACTAACATTAGTCTTATTTACCAACGCAGTACCACCAATTAAGGTACCAACTGCAGCTGTACTCATCAATAATGCTTTAACTTTTTTGTTAATTTTTCCTTTTTCTAAGCTCTTAGAAAGATTTTTTTGTAATTTTTGTTTACTATTGAAATCCACTTCAAAATACCTCCATGAAATATTTAATTAGTATTAATTTTTAGTATAATACTAATTAAATATAAATCAATAGTATGCTTGCAAATATAATTAATATTATCTTATGTTTTTAAGAATTTTATTTTTAAAAAGCGCTGACAAGTCAATATAAATATAGAAATTAATTAATTTAAATATATACAAATATTAGTAAATTAGTAAATTATATTAAATGGTAATGTGATATACAAAAACTATTAAAACTTGAAATTATAGTTAGATGATTTAATTATATCCAAGACAAAATTACTTCTAAAATACTTTAGAAAACAAAAAAAGCGATGGAAAATTCCATCGCTTTTTTCTTAGATACAATAATCAATTATTTAACGATATCAGCGTTAACAACCTTGATGTATTGACCTTTACCAATTCTGTAGTACTTTTGACCATTCTTGAAAGTGAATGAAGAACCGTAAACAGTTACAGTTGTACCCTTCAATAACTTCTTATGGTTAGCACGTTTCTTGCTAGTCTTGTAGATGTATGAGTTGTGGTTCAAAGTTACCTTGTAACCATCAACATTACCAGCATCGATGTATTGACCATCAGCAATCATGTATGCTTCAGTACCATCGTTAAGCTTAGTCTTGTCACCGTATACAGTAGTATCAGTGTATGAACTAATCTTCTTAGTACCTACGCGCTTGTGATCCTTGTCGTAAATGTAAGCATTGTGCATAACAGTTACAGTAGTCTTCTTGCTTGGTACAAATGAACCATCAACATATTTAGCTTCAACAAATTCGTTGCCGTCAGCCTTGTTAATACGAGTGTAGTTCTTACCATTTACTGAAACAGTATCAAATACAGCTACTTGAGTACCATTAGCAATAGTAGTGCCGTTTTCAGCAGTTACGTTGTTACCATCAATAGTGTATACTGGAATATCAGTATCTGATTGAACAGTAGCATAGTGTTGACCCTTGTCACCAACAGTTAAGTCAAAGGTAACTCTAGCAGTTAAACCAGCAGGGTTAGTAGCAGTTAAAGTAACTGGGTACTTGCCAGCAACCTTAGTATTTACCTTACTTGCGTCTACTGTTACAGGAAGCAAAGTATGGTTTGCCTTAGAAAGGTATGCGCCAAAGTAGTCGCCAATAGCCTTGGTATCTACAGTACCATTGATCTTAACGTAGTTAAATGGAGCGTTATCTGGTAATGAAGCAGTACCAAAAGTCTTACCATCAGCAATAGTACCAGCATTCAAGACACCAATTTGTGGGTATGAAGCATAAGCGCTATCTGATGAAGTAGTTGTATTAACTCTAATTGGAAGAACAGCTGTCTTACCATTAGATGCTACAGCGGTAACTTTTACAGTGAAGTAGTTAGCTGGAGCTACAAATGTACCGTCAGATTTAACAGTAACATTTGCATCCTTCAATGCAGCTCTAATGTCTGATTCAACATCTTGCCAATCAACTTTTGGTGCTGTTGCAGAATCAGTATTATCAATTGCTGGTTCATATTCTGACTTAATTAAAGCAGCTAATGAATCAACACTACCTACTGAACCCATGTCAATTGAATCTTTAGTAATAGCCACATCTGGAGCTACAGATTTAACAAAGTAAATGTTACCCTTCTTAGTTGCATCTGGAACAGTGAACTTAGAACTTTGAACATCAAAGGCCTTCATATCGTGACCGTAAACGTCAGAAATAGTTGAAGTTGCACCAGTAACAGTATACTTAGTAGTAGCATTCAAACCGCTAAGTACAGCACTTTTAGCAACGGCAACGTAAGTATGTCCACCTTGAAGCTTGTTAACTGGAGTAGTACCGATTGTACCATTGTCAGCAACTTCGTAAACGTAAGCCATATCAACAGTGTTAGTATTGCTGTTAACTACACCAGTAACATTGATACTACCAACATCAGTTGAAATACTTGCTTGAACAGATGAAGCTAAGTCGCCATCCTTAAGGCTAGCAGCATTAGTTACATTAAACTTAACATTAACGCTCTTCTTATCAGCATTAGTTGCACCAGCAGTACCATTAGTAATATTAATGTTACCACTTTGAACACCTGAACCTGCAGGAGCTGGAGCAGTAGTATCAGCTGAAACAGCAGTAACAGCACTAGTAGCAACTGGAGCAACAGCTAATAAAGCAGCTGCAGCAGCACTAACAATTCTATAATTTTTCTTCATGTGGTCTTCCTCCTTGTGTATATACAAAATCGTAATAGACTATAGGTTCAGTCGCATTGAGCCTACATTGTTACAACATTCTTCAAGTCAAAATCATAAGTTTATAACTCTTATGAGGTAGCTTATCTGGCTGAAGAACCCGCATGCGTACAGGTTTGCAAACCTGAAGCATAGCTATTACTTACCACGCTTCATATTGTACTAACCTTTAGGCTAAATTGCAAGGCGTTACGGTATTTTACACACTTTTGTAATAAACGTTTTCACTAACTTTTTAAAAGTATAATTTTGTCACAAGCAAACAAATCCCTATCTAGCAATGTATTTACCGTAGTTTTTTCTTAAAGTTTACCTGATGATTTTTTAATTTTGCATAAATTTTACAAAATAATAACAAAATGATTTGTAAATAACCTTTTATATAGAAACTTTAAAATGATTTTCAACAAAAAAATACCGCTCGATTAGAACGGTATTTCAAAAGTGTGTTTGGATGATCGCGAAGTTAGTGTATAAGATAAACTGTTAGAGAAGGTTCTACTACTCAGACGTGATCATCCTTAAAAGTGCTAGAAAAGAAATTTGTGAGTAGCATAACCACGTATATTATAGCATTGTTTAATAAATAGCGCATACATTTTTGACCAATTGTTGGTATTGGCTTTTTAATTTAGAGGCTCTAACTACTGGTATTACAGTATTTTCAAGCAAATAGTTTTCGTTAAATAATGGTCTATTAGGCCCTCAAAAACCGCCTGCAATCGAGTTAATATATACAAGGATATATTATATTAAATATTGCCTAAAACCATTTCAATCAAATTTTCCCAAAAAATAAAGAGGCAGTACACCCTTCACGAATGCCTGCCCCTTTAAAAAATTATCGCTTAAAAAACTCTCTAATTGTCCTAATGATGTTAGCCAACCTGACCAGGATTAGCAGGCTGTTCTGGCTTACTTGCAGCATCGTCAAACATATCAGTAACAGTCCGTTCAATGTATGCAGCAGATTGAGGAAGCTTATACAGATCAACTCCATCCTTTTGGAAGGCATCAGCCTTGACAATTGTGTCCATTGCTGCCTTAACTGCAGCTGGCTCTAAGTTGCTTGCCGCATCAGGCAGAGATAAGCTAGTCCGCTTATTTGCACCATTTAAAAATGTTAATTGTAAAGTCTTTGTTGTCTTAGTCATTATTTTTACTCCTATTCTTTCTCAATAATCGCTTGATTTTATCCTAATCTGCCAATGGTACGAGTTGTTTTTGAATTAAAATTGCAGCACCGAGTTTGTCACCTTGCAACGCTGCCAAGGCCGTCCCAACATCTGCTAGTCCAGAAGCTGTTACTCCGTCTTTGACATTGTTAAAGATGCGGCTCTTAGCACCGTCGCCGTCAACGTATTTTTCATTCAAAAAAGTATATTGGATTGATTGGTCTGATAATTCAAAGTTCATAATTGTTACCTTCCTTAGTAATTAATAATTGCGTTTGTGTAAGTGACCCGCGCGTCAGATGTCTTACACTATTATTAACGAATTGAAACTGCTAAGTGTAACATTTTTGTTGAAAGAATTTGGGTAACTGCAGATTAAGCCGCAAAAAATCTTACTTATACCAAAAGACTACTGCATTGCAGTAGCCCTTCAGTAGTATATTTATTGTTTTTTCTAGGCAGCCAATCTTTTGACTGCTGATAATAATTTGCCATCACGAATTTCTACAGCTTACACCTGCTCTCATCTTTTAGCGGCAAGACAATCATGATCTAGTTTCATTAATTGTATCGCCTAACTAATACACTATTATATATTGGCTAAAAAGTCAACTGATACTAAGGATTGTCGCAACAAAAAAGACTACTTACATAGTCCTCTTGTTAAATTATTCAGCTACCTGCATTTCATGATTAACCTTGGCGCGGCCATTAGCGTAATCGAAAATATAGTCAGGCTGCACATTAAACAGGTACACATTGAAGTCAAGACTGCCGTCAGTCGCAACGGCTTGTAAATTAATCCCGCGTGCCATCAGCTCATTATCACGAAAAATCGGCGTTGCCTGATAAATAACCTTCTTATTAGCCCGCAATGCTGCCCTAATCTTACTTTCAAAAATTGTCTGGATCTTCTGGTTGGAAAACGCGGTCTGCGTAAAGAGGTTCTTAGGATTATTCTGGTCTCCTGATTGATTATCTGGGTTGTAATTGCCCTCCTGGTCAATCCCAGCTGACACGGAATAGGCAATCATATGCCCGCGGTTATATAGTTGTGTCTGTCCGCGATGATTATAATGCCATGCCGTTGGCTCAACGAACTGACGCACACGTAAACTATCATTAGCCACGTTTCGTCTTTCTAAGAAGGCAGTATTGGAGCGTGATGTCCGGTTCAAACTGTCCAGATCAGAATAAATTACGCGGTTAATCTTCCATGCACCCTTAATCAAGGTCGAATGGTCATCATTCACCGTAATATATGCCTTACTGCCACTCTTAAAGTTCAATTGCGCCAACTTTTGGTAGTCTTTTTGCGCAAGACCGCCATAAACCTTGGATGCCGTCTGCGCCTTACCCACATCAGCAGTCTGCGGGTTCTTACCAGTTAATTGGTTAACCAAGTGATTGCCGCTGGAGTCGCTGCCGCCCTTAGTCGAGACACCCCACACGAGGGCAATCAAAATAATCACAACTGTCCAAAAGTTGCTGCTCTTCTTGCTAGTTCGTTTACTTCGCCTACGCGCCATGAAATTTACTCCTTAATTAATATTCATTAAGTATAGTCAATCGAACTGTTGTTTGCAATCTTTGCAATAAAAAAGCACCCATAATCAATTATGGTGCGTTTCAACTATTGTGAAGTCGGTCTAGCCTCTAGCCCATTCATCAAGCAGGTTAAGGAAGAACCCTTCTGACCAGCGCTTAATTTTACTGCCTGATTGATTAAATTCCTGAGCCTTCTGCCAAACTGCATTGTTTTTATCAAAGAAATCATGGTCGCCCATAATCAAATAATCAGTATCATGAGCAATTTGCGTTTGTGCCTGACCGCCTAGATTATTAACCAGCTGCATTGCTTCATCACTAGCCATCCCCAAATCACCAGTAAAGACAATCTTCTTGTGGTTAACCGGATTGTGCAGCCCTAATTGCCATGACTCCAGTTCATCTGCCAGTAAGTCCAGATTTTTCACCTTGCTTTGAGCTTGCTCAAGCAGTTCAGAAGTAAAATGCTCACGAAAATCATCGTAGACCTTTTTCGTATCAATTGAATCTGCTAAACCGTGGTGCTGCTCTTCTTGGGCAATTCCAGCTCTCTGAATACAATCAATTAGCCGATTATGCTGGCGCGGATAATATACCCGAGCCAGCCGCAGGACATCAACATAATCATTGTTTAATTCTGGCAGCTTGAATTTTTTCGTCAAATCATACAGGAAATTCAGGTCAAAGTTAACGTTATAGCCGGCAATCACATCATCCCCGATAAACTCGCGAAATTCAGTCATTGCCTGCTTCACAGGGACACCCTCATCAAGCAGCTGCTGCTCGGTAATCCCATTTAGCTTGGTAATGAATGCCGGCACCTTATTAGAACGTGGATAAAATACCAAGTTGCTGTACTGCGCGACAATTTCATTGTTGCGAACCTTCACGCCACCCAGTTCCGTCACATGATTGCGGTAAGGATTAAGGCCGGTAGTTTCAATATCCAGCATCGTGTAGTCAGACAAAAAATTCGGCAGCTCTTGCCCCTTGCCGCGCAACTTATCTTGGGCACCGGAAACATGCAGTACCCCATTTTTAACAAAAATACTCATACTAACTTCCCACTATTTCTGCACTAAGTCCGCAATTAAAGCTGCTGCACCATTACCTACTGCCGCACTGCGGTCTTGCAAATTATCCGGCAGCATTTCTTCTAAATCCGCCGCCACATACGACCACTGCGGAAACTGCTGCACCAACTGAACAATCGGCTCAAGCAGCTGGGGACTTGTGTCGTCGACACCTAGTTCCAAAAAGACCACGCGCTTATCTTCATTCCCCGTCAAAAACCAGCGAAAACGTGTATTAGCATCGGTATCTGGATAAAAGTGCTCATTCAACGGCATCTGTAATTCCATTGGCTGACCGCAAATCTTACATTTAGGTACCAAACTTGCATCTGCCATACCTTTAGCTGCAAATTCTGCCACAACTGCGCGATCATCATGCAAACCATGATTAATGCCGCTCGAGCACTGCATCTTGGTCCAATCACCAAAGGCATTAAAAATCCGGTTCTGGTTAAAGCCCGCCGCTTCAAAAAAGTGGCCAAAAGTCGAAGTGGCAATGAAGTATTCTTTCTTGCCAATCAACTGCTTTAATTGCCGCATTGTCTTGCTCGGTTGATAAGATAGTGAATATTTCTGTACCAGCTGGCTCCAAAAAAGCCACTGTTCCTGCCATGACGCTAATTTCTTGTCCAGAGCATCCCCAATCGTATGCACATCATACTTTTGCGCAATCGTTGGAAACTCTTGGTCAAACTTTTCTTGCGCTAAAATATCCAACCCTTCAATCTGTGCCATGCCATTACCAGCAGTCACAATAACTACTTCGGCATCCGCCAGCAGTTTTTTTGCCTTGTCTATATTATCCATAATTTCCTTTTCTAATTATCGTGATAACCCGTGAATGACAGCTTACCATGATTAAAATCAGCCAAAAAAACGTCGCTCACGTTCTGATAACCAGCTTTGCGTGCTTCTTCTTTAAGCCAATCATTATCTTTATGAATTAATTCAAGCACATCTTGGTTAACTTGACCATCATTAATAATAGGGAAGCGAATATTTGTTTCATCTTTTTGAATAACGGTTAACTGCCCATTCTTTTCAAAAATACAGTTCTTAACGTTTTCAACCGAATAGATCCCCTGACTGCGCAGCTTAAACATCAACTCATTAGCCGAAATCCCCGCCATTAAGCAGTTGCGCACCAGCACCTTGCCTTCTTTAATCACCTGAATTGGCTTGCCGTCAATCACATTGCGCACCCAATTATTGTGCTCGCGGGCGAACTTAAGAATGAAAACAACTAACGTCCAAACAATCAATACCAGCAAAAACTGCAAAACAGAAATATTAGCATTGTAAATCACGCCGCCGATAATGCCACCAAGGACGTAATTCTGTAGTTGGTCAAGCGCGGTTGTCGGTGCCAAGTTGCTTTTACCAAAAACATTAATCTGAAAAATCAGGGTTAACACACCAAGGGCAAATTTAATAAAAAGTTGCAAATAATCCATGATTAAGCCTCCTAATTCTTCACATTAACTTCATGATTGATAACGTGAGCTTTATTCAATGTATAACTGTTATTATCTTCATTTAAATTAAGCTGATAATCTGTGTCTTTAGAGTCAACACGTACAATAATCCCGTTCTGCAAGGTTGTTGAATTAACCAATACATCTGATGGCGCCACTCCCTGATCGCGCGCAACTGACTTGATAAACGGCACTATCTGAACCGACTGCGACTTAACTAGTGTTGTTTCAACGTATTTTTCGTACTGTGTTCCGACAAATAATAGTAAGAACAGCAGCGCAATAATTCCTAAATCGCGATAACGTGTATCAAACCGGTGCCGCAAATACAGGATTGCAAATACAATCATCGTTAACGCCGCCGCCGCAATTAAGACGTAAAGAATAGTTTTACTCGTACTTTGATTTTGCTCAATATATTTAAGTGTATAAAAAGTCATTACATTGCCACCTTTTGCTTTAACAAACTCAAATTACAATCTATGCTTTTAGTATAACAAAAAGCGGTCAACTATTAGTTGACCACTACTCAGCAATTTTTAATTTTCAGAAGCACCACTAGCTGTATCAGCCGCAGGCTCTGGTTTTTTAGCTTGTTCTTGTGCAGCTTCTGCCTTAGTAGAGGCACCAGTTGCGGCATCAGGATCAGAATTACGTCTATAAGTTGCTCCCGTCGTCGCGTCTTCATCAACTACCAACTTCTGACCGGTAGTTTCACAAAAGTACTTGACTAATGGGTACAAGTCCTGAACCCATTCATAAATACCGGCGTAATTGCCTTCATCATCAACTACCCGCTTATAATAGTGCAGCACTAGTTCCTTCAAGTTGCCGGTAGGAACTGGCATATAAACGTCATCATGACCAGCTTGTCTTGTGCGCAAAGCATGGACAACCTTCTTGGTTTCCTGAATTACATCACCAACATGTGGGTGGACATCATTCATCGTGTTGCCGACTTGTTCGGGAACCCGCTTAGCCTTCATCTTGGCATTCGGATCAACTGGCCGGTTGTACCACAAGAATTGGTTATTCTCATCAACAAACGATAACTCACCAATCGTGTCGCGCAGCATCCAGTTAATTTGATTAACAGTTAACAAGCCACTGTCGAGCTTAACGTAATCATCGCCTTCAGCCGCGTGAACCTTCTCTGCAGCTTGGTCTAACCAGTCTGGGTCTTCTTTATTAATCCCACTAACTGTATAGCGGCCCTTGCCCTTAGCATCAAAGTCTTCTTGCATGTATTTATCGGGGTTCATATTCTTTAACCATTGCGGTTCTGCCATTTTCATTCTCCTTGTTCAATTAATCACGTAATAACAATACAATTATATTATAAAAGCGCTTTATTTGCACTGGTATTTAAAAAAATATTTTTTGCCGCGTTTGTAATTTTTCTTTCATATAGTTATGAGCTAAAATATAGTGTAACTACTAGCACAAAAGGAGATACTATGAAAACTGGTACTAAAATTATTACTTTAGACAACGGTTACCACTTATGGACCAACACCCAAGGCCACGGCGATATTCACCTCTTGGCTTTGCACGGCGGCCCCGGCGGCAACCACGAATATTGGGAAGATACTGCTGAACAATTGAAGAAGCAGGGCTTAGACGTACAAGTAACCATGTACGATCAACTTGGTTCACTTTATTCTGACCAACCTGATTATTCCGACCCTGAAATTGCTAAGAAGTATCTGACTTACGAATACTTTTTGGATGAAGTTGACGAAGTTCGGGCTAAACTAGGCTTAGACAACGTTTATTTAATCGGACAAAGCTGGGGCGGCTTGTTGGTTCAAGAATATGCCATTAAGTATGGTCAACACTTGAAGGGTGCCATCATTTCTTCAATGGTTGACGAAATTGACGAATACGTTGCTTCAGTCAACCGCCGCCGGCAAGAAGTCCTTCCGCAAAGCGAAATTGACTTCATGCACCAATGTGAAGAAAACAACGATTACGACAATGACCGTTACCAAGCCGACGTTAATATTTTGAACATTAACTTTGTCGACCGTAAACAGCCATCTAAGCTTTACCACTTGAAAGACATTGGCGGCACTGCCGTTTACAATGCCTTCCAAGGCGACAACGAATTCGTAATTACTGGTAAGTTGAAGGATTGGCACTTCAGAGAGCAACTCAAGAACATCAAGGTGCCAACACTGCTCACTTTTGGCGAGAACGAAACAATGCCGATTGCCACTGCTAAAACGATGCAGAAGGAAATTCCTAACTCACGCCTTGTTACTACCCCAGACGGCGGTCACCACCACATGGTTGACAACCCTGCCGTTTACTACAAGCACCTAGCTGACTTCATCAAGCAAGTTGAAGCTGATACTTTTAAGGGTGAATAAACAAAAAAACGCAGCTCGATTATGAGTTGCGTTTTTTATTTGCACTGAATTAATTAGTAATGTAATCCAGTAAGTCAAACATGACTTGTTTGTTTTCAACGGGGACTGCTTGACCCAAAATGTCGTCTGCCGTTTGCCCTAGAACTGACCCCCTAATATAGGGGAAATCATTAGTAACCATTTCGCGAACATTATTGGCTTTGGGTTCAAAGTGAAATTGCAGGCCAATGACGCGGTGACCGATGACGAAGCCTTGATTTCGGTGGTATTTGGTTGAGAACAACAACTGACTGCCTTCTGGCAACTCAAACATTTCTTCATGCCAATGCAAGGCAAGCAGTTCAGCCGGCAAATTAGGAATTACCGTTGTTTCCAAATGTACAGGTGCCCAACCGACTTCTTTAACTGCAGCCTTTTTAATCGTGGCACCCAATGTCTTGGCAATCTGCTGGGCACCGAAACAAGCACCAAAGATTGGCTTATCTTGAGCCAGCAATTCTTTAATTAAAGCCCGCTCCTGCTTAATCCACAGCAGGTCATCATTTGGACTCATTGGTCCGCCCAAAATAACTAACATATCAGTCTGCTCGGCAGTTGGTAAATACCCAAACTGATACGGATGATACGTATAAACTTCGTGCCCACGGCTCTCAGCCCAATCAATGATTGAGCCCGGTCCTTCGTTAGGGGTATGTTGTAAGATATTAACGCGCATATTGCGGCCTTCTTTCCAGATGTCTTATTGGCAAATATTTATCTCAATCATACATTACTATTGCCCTGTTTTGTATTTAAATATGCTGATGATTATTTTTTATTTAAGAAAGCACCAAAAGTAGTCAAATATGCTCTAAGCAATTATAATTAGGGATAAGTTAATAAGGAGGATATTTCCTATTATGAAGAAAACTACGATTTGGACAATTGTGGCAGTTGCGATTATTGCACTTGGCGGGGGCGTCATTTATGGCACCCAAAAGTCCAGCAGCAATCAAGTTAACGCCGCATACACTGAAGCAATTGATAATGGTAAGAACGCAGTAATGGACAAGGATTATGTCCGTGCCAGCAGCGACTTTGCCAAAGCCGGCAAAATCAAAAAGACGGCACTAGCTACGGCATACAAGAACCAAGCTGATGGGATGCTCACGGCAATTGACGCTGCTAAAGATGGCGAATATACCGATGCCTTAAGCACAATTAACAACGTTATTAATGAAGATCATGGCTATTCCCTGTTAATTAAACAAGGCCAAAAACTGCAATCAACGCTGAAAGATGTCAAGGATAACTACGAACATGAATTGAAGCCGCTCTTTAACCAAGCTAAACAAGCCGAACAGGATAAGCAATACCAGGAAGCTGTCGACCACTACCAAAAGATCCTTAACCTGCCTTACATTGATGGCAAATACTACGCTAAATATAAGGATAAGGCACAAAAAGGCATTGATAATAACAAAGATGCCGCTAAAGACAATCACAGCACTGTAACTACTGATAAAAATTCAACCAATAATTCTGCTGCTGGTGACACTGGTAATGCCGGCAAAACCGGTGAAGGTGCAATGGGTGACCATAAGGTTAACGGCAAAACTGTCGGCGCCAGCCAAATCACGCAGCTGCGTAAACAGCTCAAAAGTCTTGGCTTTGACCCAATGTCATGGAGTCCGCAAGACTTGATTGACATGTATCGAAGCACAGGTCACAGTGATCCCAGCCAAATTACAAAAGAAGATGTACAAAAATACTTGAAGCCATAGTACTTTAAGATAATGTACCTTAACTCGTCCGCCTAACAGCAGGGCGAGTTTTATCTTTTAAAGTTCAATTTAACCAAGTAAAAACATGATATAATTAGATAGATATCATCGAATACAAAACTACTATATTTAACATGGATTACCGCAATAGTTGCTTTTACCGCTTAAACTCGGTAAAATGACTATTGACTTTCACGTGTCCTATTTTTATTAAAGGAGTGTCCGCATTGACTGAACAAGAAAATAACACTAAAGATACTGAACAAGAAAATGATGAACTTAAAGTTGTCATGCCAGATGCCAATTGGTCTACTATGACACAAGAAGAATTTGCTGAGCAGCCTGACTACTTGCAAGTCTTCACTGACTTCTACATTTCTCAATTCAATCAACGTGATTTGGAAATTATGGATCGTTACGATACTAATGCAAACATGGTTGATATCAACCACTATTTGCTTGATAATATCCATTTTTCACGGAAAGAATTAATCAGACACGCTTTGCAATATCATGCAAATAACTTCCAAAACCTGATTGACGAAATCGCCAAACAAGACGAAGTTGACCCAAGTAACATGACAACTTATACTGATTGGGACAATTGGTATGAAGATTGCCGCAATAAAATCGAAAATTCTTTGTCATAATTTACTTGTACTACAGCTAAAAAAAGAACACAATAGATACTTAACGAGAATGCCTTTTTGGACATTCTTTTTTACTTAAAAACAAATACTATTTTAGTCTATGGGAGTACAGATAACTATGGATCAAAAAAAGAAGCGAATTTCAGCCGCTGGGCTGTTAATTACAATTGGGATTGTTTACGGTGATATTGGGACTAGTCCCCTTTACGTAATGAAATCAATCCTAAATGGTAATGGCGGTATAGCTAATGTTAATCGCGAATTAATTTTAGGTTCAATCTCGTTGATTTTCTGGACGGTTACTTTACTAACAACTGTCAAATATGTAATGGTCGCGCTCAACGCAACTAACCGCGGTGAAGGTGGGATCTTCGCCCTTTATGCACTGGTACGCAAACGTGCCAAGTGGCTGGTTGTTCCAGCCTTAGTCGGTGGTGCGGCGCTTTTGGCTGACGGAACACTGACGCCAGCTGTAACGGTTACCACCTCAATCGAGGGGTTAAAAAACATGAAGTTTGGCTCGAGCATCCCCGTACCTAGCCAAACAATGGTTATTATTATTACCATCGTGATTTTGCTGCTGCTGTTCTCTATCCAAATGTTGGGTACCAGCAGTATCGGGAAGGCCTTTGGTCCTATCATGCTTGTCTGGTTCACCTTCTTGGGTGCAATCGGTATTCTCAACATGTCACATGACTGGTCAATTTTAGAGGCACTTAATCCATATTGGGCAATCAAAATTCTGTTTAGTCCGGCTAACAAAGTCGGGATCTTTATCTTAGGATCAATCTTCCTGGCAACTACTGGGGCTGAAGCGTTGTATTCAGATGTTGGTCATGTTGGTAAGGGTAATATTCGTGGTTCTTGGCCATATGTTTTCATTTGTTTAGCACTCAACTATCTAGGTCAAGGTGTTTGGATTTTACAAAATCCTAATTATCAAACTCACGGTACTGAACTAAATCCTTTCTTTGAAGCTGTTCCCGGCAATTTGCGATTATTTGCCATTATTTTGGCAACTATCGCCGCTATCATTGCTTCACAAGCCTTAATTACTGGTTCCTTTACCTTAGTTTCTGAAGCCAGCGGGTTAAAATTCCTGCCGCGCATGAATATTAATTATCCAACTACCGAGCACGGACAGATTTATATCCCATCAGTAAACAAGATGCTCTGTGTAGCCACAATCGCCATCGTTATTTTCTTCCAAACATCTGAACACATGGAAGCGGCCTATGGTCTGTCAATCACGGTAACAATGCTAATGACCACGCTTCTATTATTCGAATATTTGGGTAACAAAAAGACACCGCTGGTCTTGCGACTAAGCTTCTTATTAGTATTCGGCTTTATTGAGAGCATGTTCTTGATTTCTAGTTTGACCAAGTTCATGCGTGGTGGTTACGTAACTGTCTTAATTGCCGGCTTTATCGGCATTATCATGTTCATCTGGTACTTCGGCAACAAGGTACGCGACAAGCACGAAGGTGCCAATACTTATGTACGTCTTGACGAATTTACTGATATGTTAACCGACCTAAGTCATGACGATGACTTCCCTGTCTATGCCACCAACTTAGTTTACATGGCTAAGGTTAAGTACAATAAGTTCATTAAACGAGAAATTTTGTATTCAATTTTGGATAAACGGCCTAAGCGGGCACACGCTTATTGGTTTGTTTCAGTTAACATTACCAACGAACCATTCACTGCCAAGTATGCCGTCAACACTTATGACACAAAGAACGTGATTAACGTTCAATTGTTCCTCGGCTTCAAAAAGCAAACCAGTGTTAACGTCTACTTGCGGCAAATTGTCCACGACCTAATCAAGGACGGGACAATCGAAGCCCAACCACAGGAATACACCACAATGCCTGGACGTGAAGTTGGCGACTTCTCCTTCGTTATCGTTAACGATGTCGTTAGTCCATTAACAAAGCTTAAAGGCTTTGACAAGTGGATTGTTCAAGCACGGGTTTGGCTGCAAAACTTATCATCTAACCCTGCAACTTGGTTCGGTCTTGAATACACAGACACGGTGGTCGAACGTGTCCCACTGATCTTAGGCAAGCCTGAACGTAATTTACACATCAAGCGGGTAGCAACACGCGACTATTCTAATTTAAAAAACGAAGAAAATTAATATTTTAAACACAAAAAGTGCAGTAGCTTAATTGCTACTGCACTTTTTTCATATAGCTTTTTGTTTTGATTGTTAAAGCATTATTAAATATTGCTATTTTGTAGTAAAATACTACCAAGTTTAAAAAGAATATACTAAAAGTAGGCTAATCAGTGAAAAACGTAAAAAGAATTATTTTAGATATTTTTAAATTATTATCATTTTGGGCGCTATTTCCGGTGCTTTATTTTCTAGTTACCTGTATTAAATCTAAAATGTATCTGTCAATGTGTTTAGCATTGTTAATGCTCATAATCGATGTATCCCAATTTATAAAAGATTTAGCTGGAATATTAAAAAAAGACATACTGTAGAAAAGTAACATGGACCCCCGAAATTAGGACAATCTAATTTTTGGAGCCATTATGACTAATTATCTAAAAAAATAAAATTAAACGTTCTTTTTTAGTTATTTACTCGGTCAATTTTGAATACACAAAAGCCGTCAATCATATCATGAATGACAGCTTTTTATAAGTGTTTAATATTAAATTACCAAATATGAACTCGTTTGTCTGGATCAAGCCACATACCATCAGTTGGCTTCACGTCAAAGACCTTGTAGAAGTCATCTTGACATTGAATTTGAACATTAGCCCGCTCAGGACCCGGTGCATGAACATCAACAGCCGTTTGCGACTTGATTGATTCAGTCAATTGCTTGTTGGCCCAAATTCGAGCAAAGTTTTCAAACAATTTCTTCAAATCGTCGCCTTCATTTTTAGCAGCTTCAACTGCCGCTGTCAAACCACCCTGATCGGCAATATTCTCAGAAACAATTTGCTTACCATTCAACTTAACTGGACCGTATTCAATCCCGTCAAAGATGTCAATTTCAGCTTGTGTCCGCTTCTTAAATTCGGCGTAATCTTCGTCGGTCCACCAGTTAGTCATATTACCTAACTCGTCGAATTGCGCACCATTATTGTCAAAGGCATGCGAAACTTCGTGAGCGATTACTGTACCAATGCCACCAAAGTTAGTTGCGCGATCTTGCTTCAAATCATAAAATGGTGCCTGTAAAATGGCTGCTGGGAAAGTTAAGTCGTTTCTTTGTGGATCATAACAAGCATTAACCAAGTTCCCTGGCATTGCCCAAACTGTCCGATCAACTTCCTTATGCAATTGTTCAATATTATACTTTTGTTCTTCAACAGCAAAAGCACGACCATTTGAATAAAGGCTGCCGCCTTGACTGGCTGGGACAACTTGCAAACGATTGTAAATTTCTTCAATCTTGTCTGGATAGCCAATCTTTAATTCCAAAGCATCGAGCTTAACAACTGCCTTCTTCTTAGTTGCTTCTGAGAGCCAGCTATTATTTTGCAAGCGTTCTTCATAAACGGCCAGCATCCGGCGAATCATATCTTCAACGTCTTTTTTGGCATCAGCACCAAAGTAAGTCTGACCATAGTAAACACCAATAACTTCACTAAAAGCACCGTTGGCAATATGATAAGCCTGCTTTTCGCCTGATTGCAGTTGTGGTTGACCTGATAAAGCTTGACTAAACGGAAAGGCAGCTTCACGAAACTCTTGCGACAAGTCTGAAGCAGCATCGTTGATGAAGTTAACAATCATCCAACCCTTAATCTCATCAAAGTTGGACTTGTTGATGATTTCGTTAACGTGGTCAAGATAGCGTGGCTCCTCAACAATAATACGATCGGGTTCTTCACCAATAACTTCCTTTAAGTAGTACCCAATCTTAAAGTCTTCGAATTTAGCTTCAAAGTCTGCAATCTTCATTGGATTGTAGCAAGCTGGGTAATCAGCCCATTCTTCAGCTGACTTAACTACTTTGGCTAACTTAGCGTCAAACTTAATTGCATCTGCAGCGTATTTCTCAGCTTCAGCAGTTTCAACTCCTGCCATCTCTAGCAGCTTAACAGATTGCTTGCGCAAAGTTTCTAGTAATTCTGCCGCATCAGCAGTTTCATAAGTAGTTGTGTCCGGCAAAAATGTTCCAGGACCAGCAAAATTGAGCACGTTAATCTTGGTGTTCTTCATGTCTGGTTCAACACTTAAACTAAACGGAATTGACGCAAAAGTAGCCAAGTCTGGAGCGTTTAAATTATAATCAGAAAAATCTCTGATGCCTTCTAATAACTCTAAGTCCGACTTAATTGGTGCGGCACCATCTTCATTACGCTTGGTAAAGTCCTTAGCCAATTTATATAATTCGACAGCCTTATCCATATTAGGCACATCAGGAATAGCCTTTTTACCAGCAGCAAAATCTGCAAAATCAGCCATCAAATGCTTTTCAACATTAACATCGATGCCATCAAATGATGCCATTCGTGAACGGTCAGATGGAATTTCAGTTTTTTCTAACCATTCTGAGTTAACGGCAAGGTACATATTGTCTTGTGGTCTAGTGCCTACTTTAGGCTCAATAACATCGCCGCTGCCGCCGCGAACTGCAATATATTTTTTCATTCAAAAATCCTCCCTGATATTAAATTAAAATAAGTTAAATTAATAATATCATTTTAATTAAATAACTATTGTTAAAAAATATTTACAAAATTATTTGTACAGTGTCAGATGCTTCCGCAATTTAGCATGCAATGGGATTAGCAAAACAATCATCAAGAAAATCCCCACAGCTGCAATGATAAAGAACGGAATATAACCAGAACGGTCGATCACTAGACCACCAAATAATGGCCCAAATGCCTGCCCAATTCCACGAGCCACATTAATTGCCCCCTGATACTTTCCCTTGCTGGATAATGGCGACAAGTCATTGATGTAAGCTGGCACAGCCGGAAAGGCCGTGGCTTCACCAAAGGTCAAAATGAGCATTGAGAGCGCAAAATGCGCAAAATCACGAGCAAAGATTAAGGTCACAAAGGAAATGGCAAACATCAACGTGCCAAAAATAATCTGGTGGAACAAGTTTTTAAATAAATGTGGATAACGTGCCAAAACCACTTGGATAATCACAATTACCGCACCATTCAACGTCCAGAGCAAGCTGTACATATGAAATGGAATTCCCAGCGAGACCATGTAAACGGACAGGTTGGATTCCCAATTCATGTACATTAACCAAGTAACGGCTAGTGAGATTAAAAAGCCTATGGTGAGCATCATATTATACTTCGGCATTGCTTGTGACTTCGGCTTCTCGCCAGTCGCCACTGTTTTTGCCTGCCGCTGCTTATGAAAATTAATAATCGGTCGATAATTAATCGCGGCGTTAATTGCAGCAATCGCAAATAACGCTGCAGCCAAAATAAACAGGAATTCAATTGAGAAGTCATACAGGTAACCAACTAAGAGTGTACCCGTGACTGTCCCCACGTTTTGAGCAAAATAAATCAAATTAAAAACATAACGTCCCGGATACTTACGCAGGCTGGTCGCAATGGAATTAATCATCGTGCCATTCCAGCCACTAGTTAGCCCAGTTAACGTTAGCCAAATCCAGTAAGCAGGCCACCCATGGAAAAAGGCCATCAAAAATAAGATCGTCGCATCAAGCGATAATCCCACTACAATTAGCGGATACGGATTATAGCGGTCATAAAAGCGGCCCGCCACAATTGACCCGAGCACATTACCTGCACAATTGCAAAATAATACAACCCCAATCATTGAGAGGCTGATATGTAATTGCTTATTTAAATAGACAGAGGTCAGCGGCCAAACAAAGCTCGACCCAATCCACGTGGCCAATTCACCCAGCAGCAGCCAACGCAATTTAACTTCTGTTTCATTATTAGATCCATGTGTAAGTTTCATTTATTCAGTCCTTCCTATTTAAGTTCCAATTACCAGTGTAGCAAGAAGTATCAAAAAAGAACACCCCCATGCAATGAGGTGTTCCAAAAAAGTTTATTTATAATAATTTTTATTTTTGTGGTTTTTTCTCAAAGAATTGACCCTTGTTTACCTGATAAAACTTCTTATACCGGTCATAATAGTTATGGAACATGTACTTCATTAACAGCCAGCGCTTAAGATTACGGTCCTTATCATA
This sequence comes from Lactobacillus sp. ESL0703, assembly GCF_029433435.1. Classification (NCBI taxonomy): domain Bacteria; kingdom Bacillati; phylum Bacillota; class Bacilli; order Lactobacillales; family Lactobacillaceae; genus Lactobacillus; species Lactobacillus sp. ESL0703. The sequence goes on along the minus strand of NZ_JAQTIB010000002.1, from coordinate 180,180 downwards.
AAAGACGGTGGTGCCGTAGCGGCCCTCATGAATTAATTCCTCAGCAGCCTTCTTAGCTTCATTATCAGCAGCATATTCCTTAAAAATTTTCACTGGAACTCCCAGCCACAGAACGTGCTTGGATTTTAACTTATTACCATAAACAGTTGGCTGTTCCTTCAAACTGTCATAAACGTAATCATCAACGTACCACTTAGCTAAGTTATAGCCGTTTAATGTGACATAAAAGCTAGAGCGGCCCTGACGCAAGTTAATTTCGAAGAACTTATACTGGCCATCACGACTATCATACTTAATATCAAAGTTGGCCATCCCGGTATAATTGATCTTTTCTAAGAAAGTCTCAACTTGCTCATACAACTTTTCATTATATTCCGGCAAAATCGCCATGTAATTACCAATTGATTGCGGTGTTGGGTCTTCCAGCAGTGGGTGTCCCATACACATCATCTTAATATGATGGTCTTTATCAACATAAGCATTCAACACCCGCATGTTAGAATCATCACCAGGAATGAAGTCCTGCAAAATCAGGTCAGCCTGATAGCCGTTGCCGTAGATTTTACCAACAATATCTTTTAATTCAGCTTCATCATGAATTGTGAAGGCTTTTTTGCGGCCTTCAAAGTGAACATCAAGCCAAGAAACAGGGTCCTCTGGCTTTAATTCAACAGGATAGTTGAATGGCAGGTTTAAATAATCCTCAGCCTGAAAGTCAGCCATCGTAACAATCTTAGTCTTAGGGTACGGCAAGCCATATTCTTCCGCAATTTGGTAGAAGCCTTCCTTAGAAATCAGCTTTTCAAGCAGATCATAGTCAATATAAGGAACGACAAACACGTCTTGCAATTCATCCTTGTGCTTAGCTAATAATTCAGCGTAGCCATCCCCACAAGCAATCAAAATTACTGGTTCCTGATGATCCTTGTAAAGCTTCATCTGCTCACGCATAACTGTCATAAAGGTTGGATCTTCACTAAAGCCGTGGTGCAATTCAACTTGGACTATCTTAGAATAACGCGTTGCCGCAAGCTGACTATCAGCCAGAGCCTTAACCTTAATACCATAAGCTTGATTAAACGAGCGCGCCATGCCATAGACATTAATGTCGCTACCCAATAAAATTGGCGTAAAATCTTGATTCATTATCTTGCTCCTATTAAACCAGCTTGCCTTGTTCGATCAAGCTAGCTACTTCCGGCTGAACGTGTTGGTACTTAGCAACCGTGCCCTCATAATCAACAAAGAATAACTTATACCAAACAAGGAAGGTATAAATTGTCCAAATTTGCCGACGGTGAGAACCATCACCATTGAAGTTTTCATCGAGTAATTGCAAAATCTTGTCTTGTTCAAAAATATCACTGACAAAATCTTCACTGAACATGTCCCGAACTTGCTTGTCAAAACGCGGTTCCTGCAGCCATTCCTTGATTGGCGTTGGGAAGCCTAATTTTGGCCGTTTAGCCCATTCATCCGGCAAAACTCGCTCTGAAGCCTTACGTAAAGCATACTTAGTATCATGCTTATTGACCAAATATTCAGTTGGAATTGAGTTTGCTCGTTCAGCAATCTTGCGGTCAAGGTACGGTACCCGCAATTCTAGTGAGTGCGCCATTGAAATCTTGTCCGCCTTTTGCTCAATATCATTTAACATAAAGTGGTGCAGGTCAATGTACTGCATTTGCCGAACATTATCAAGATCCTTAACCTTCTTAAAGTCGGATTGGTAGATACTGTTAACTGTCAACTTATTACGGTATGACGGCTTCAAGATACCGTTAGCATCTTCAGAAGTGAAAATCGTTGGGTAATCCATATCGTAAATCACAGATTGACCAACGTAAAATTCGCTTGGTTCAGCTAGGTTAGTGTACAAGTGCACCTTACCTGGGAAGTTAGGCATCTTCTTAATCTTATGTGCCAACTTAACCTTTGTCTTTTTCGGCAATTTAGTTAGTTGTGACGTAAAGACCTTAATCACATTGTTATGCGTGTGCATGCCGTAATTGACATAGCCGGCAAACAACTCGTCAGCACCTTCACCTGATAGAGCAACTGTGACGTGCTTGCGCGCCATCTTGCACAAGTACCAGAGCGGAATAATTGACGGGTTCGCATCCGGCTCGTCCATGTGGTATTGCATTTCAGGAAAGTCATGCATCGCTTCATCCGACTTTACTTTGTCAGAGAAGAACTTCCAACCCTTAATGTCAGCTAAAGCCTTTGCCTTTGAGGCTTCATCATAAGTGGCATCGTCAAATGAAATTGAGAAAACATCATCAGGATCTAAGATACTAGTGATATAACTAGAATCAACACCTTCTGACAAGAAAGCACCAACCGGAACATCAGCAATACGGTATAAATCAACCGTTTCTTTTAGGTCATCATCAATCTTTTTAACGGTTTCTTCAAAGCTCAAATTGTTAGCCTTGTATTCGGCATCCCAATATTGGTGCATTTTCATCTTGCCGTCTTGATATTCAAACCAATGACCAGCTGGGAAGCGGTGAATGCCCTTAAAGAATGTTTCATTAAGGTCATTGTACTGGTTCATTAAGTATGGCTTAACAGCTTCCGTGTTTAACCGGCGCTTAAACCCTGGGAAAGCCAAGAAACTCTTGAGCTCTGAACCGATAAGCAAATGACCGTCTTCATCACTATAATATAACGGCTTAATTCCAAAGAAATCACGGGCACCATACAATGTTTGGGTATTATCATCCCAAATAGCGAAGGCAAACATCCCGCGCACGCGCTTGAGCAAGCCATCCATGCCCCATTCTTCAAAACCGTGCAACAAGACTTCTGTATCAGTTTCAGTAGTAAAAGTATGCCCAGCGGCAACTAATTCTTCTCTTAATGGTTGAAAATTGTAAATTTCACCGTTAAAAATAATTGCTCGGGTATTATCTTCGTTAAAGATTGGTTGGCTACCACCGCGCAAATCAATAATTGATAATCTTCTAAAGCCCAAGGCTACCTTATCATTGGTATACATCCCATCAGAATCTGGGCCTCTGTGTTTAATCGTTGCCATCATTTTACCAATGGCTTTTTGTTTGTCATTTATTTCTGGATCATAAAATGCGACAATTCCGCACATAGTTTATCTTCCCTTAATTAGTTTTATTAATCTATTAAATTCTTCATATTAACTGTTTCATTATATGCTAAAAGCCGGACAATTACCAAACTGTCCAGCTTAATTTTACTAAATATAAAAGATTCTGCGCTTAGAGGCAGCACCATACCCAAAAACTTGGATAACGTGGCGGTGTGAATCAACATTGACAATGTAACCAGCAAATTCAGTATGGTGGTCAATCTGCCGATTCCAATTTTTATTATACTTAGTCGTCAACACATGATTAGGTCCCATCAACGCCGAGCAGTTAAACAAGATATACTGGATACCATTAATCCGATATTGGTCTTCACGGTGGCGGTGACCGCAGAAATAGGCAATAATGCGCGCATTTTTAATATTAGTAAAGTCAAAATCATTCGCCAGCCGAAATTCCGGTGGAATGCCGCGGCTGGAATGCATCTGCCCTTTTTCACGTTGGTTAAACGCAACAAGGAGTTCATGTAGAGACCGGCCGTTATACTTTAGGGCATTAGTTCCCTTACGATTAATCGGGTTAGCATGACTCATCAAGATGATCTTTTTGTTCGATGATTGCTCTAAAATCTCAATAATCTCTTCAATTTGGTCTTCTCTGACGGCTAACGTGATTTTGGTGTCGTATTTTTTCTGACCCTGGGCATCAAGTTCATAAGGTACATCAGAAGTATTAACGGAAATAAAGCGGACATCATCAACATCGTAGTAACAAACGCCATGCTGACGCGAAATATAATGAATGTCCCGTTGAGCATACATGCTCGGCCACATGATGCTTTCAAATTCATTTTCGGGGAACGATGCTTTTAAATCATGATGCTCATCAAACTTATCGTTTTCATCATGATTACCCTTAATCATGATTGTCGGAACGCGATCAGAGACAAAGGAATCGCGCAGCTTCATCAATTCGCTCTCACTTAAAAAGCCGGCGTCTGAACCATCAATCCAATCACCTAAGTGAACCTTTAGGTTAAGTAAGCCAGAATCATCAAGATAGGAAAATTCATTAACGTGTGTTAACCCATTCCAACCATAAAAATCACTGCTATTGCGATCTTTATAATGCGTATCAGAAATCACACTGACATTAACGGAATTTTCACCTTGTCTGACGTGATCGTGAACCCGATCAATAAATTGGTCGAGGTATTGCTCGGTTACATAGCGGCGGCCGGTCTTTTTATTGGCAAAAGCACGATAACAGCCAAGCTCCTCGTTAAATTCACGCACATATTCTGGCGCCAATTTTTCCGTGCTTTCCAAGCTGAGTGCCTGATGTAAAACACCATTTTCATCTTTATACACAGTCAAATTATACGGCTGACCTCCTGGTGTTCCTTGCCCACCGTCAACTTGATATTCACCGACTGTCATATATTCTTGCATCGGGTCAAGTGAGGCGTCCTTTTTCTTAAACGCAGCTCGCTTTTTCACACCAATTAAACGATCAAATAATCCTTCTGCATGCTTAAACACATTCATGATTTTGGCCCCTAACAAAAAAGCTGGACCAATAATAGTCCAGCTTAAAAATTATGCATTTTCTGCCAAAGCATGTGCTGCCAAGCCAATTGACAAAACAGCATCCTTTGACAATACCCCTTGTAATCCCTTAAAAGCGATTGCTTGAACCGCGCTAATTACTTTAAGACTATATGCAACTACATGATAATCAACTGTACTGTTATAAAAATCATCCTCATAAGGATCTTCATGGTTATATGTCAGATTAATTTCATCCTTATCCACAAAACCATCCACATGATTAGTTAAAATACGGTCATGCAAGTCCGTCAACTTCTCCGACAATTTAATCAAAGTCAACTTATGATCGCTTTCGGTCTCATAATATTGCTCTTGCGTCATGTCAAAGTATTCTTTAACTGGCTTGTTTAAGATGTGTAGACTATCGATTGCACGATATACAGCCTCGGCATCAAAGTCTCGTTCCTTATTCAAAATTTCTTCTTGGTTTGCGGCCAAGTCATCGGCCAAAGTAATTGTCTCTAACTTATCCATGGTATCCTCCTAAAGTTCAACTTATATTATACCAAAAACAGCGGTTAAGGAAGCTATTTTGTTACTTTTTAACTTAAAACCAAAAGTTTAAAAATCTTGCTTTATAAAAAGACTTTACCTTAACAAAAATAAAACTTAGCTTGAAAATGCATCAGCAATAATAGTTTATAATTCAATAACTGTTCCAGTGTTGCCAGCAATAATCTCGTTGACATTATCCAAAGAACCAATAATTGCCTTCTTACCTGTATTTTTAACAAAAGTTAAAGCAGCTTGAACCTTCGGCAACATACTTCCAGCTGCAAATTGATCTTCAGCAATATAGCCTTCTAATTCTTTAACGTTTGTCTTAGTCAAGCACTCTTGATCCGGTTTACCAAAATTAATGCACACACCATCAACAGCAGTTAAAATAATCAACTCATCTGCAGATACTAATTCTGCAACCTTTGCCGCACTAAAGTCTTTGTCAATAACTGCTTCTTTACCGGTGAAATGAGTGCCATCTTTTACCACTGGAATACCGCCACCACCAGAAACGATTGGTACGATCCCATTAGCAATCATCTTTTGAATTGCACCGATTTCTTTAATTGCTTGAGGTTTAGGAGACGGTACAACCCGACGATAACCACGACCGGAATCTTCAACAAGCGTCCAATCTGGATATATTTTCTTCACATCGTCAGCTTCTTCTTTAGAATAGAAGGGGCCAATTGGTTTAGATGGTTTTTCAAAAGCAGGATCGTCACCATTAACAATTGTTTGCGTTACAACTGTAACTATATCTTTGTCAATGTTATTTTTAGCTGTTTCTTCTTGCAGTGCATTTTGGAACCAATAACCGATGCTTCCTTCTGTCATTGCTCCCACAGTATCTAATGGCATTGCCGGATTTTTTTCGCTGTTTGCGGCTAATTGTTGCAATAACAAGTTCCCGACTTGTGGACCATTTCCATGAGTAATAATTAATTCATCCCCATTTTTGATGAAATTAACTAATGCACTTGCTGTTTTTTTAACTGCTTCTTGTTGTGCTTGCGCAGTAGGATCTTTAGATAAAATTGCATTACCACCCAAAGCTACTACGATTCTATTGTTTGCCATATATTATTCTCCTAATAATAAGTTTTATCCGATCTTGATCGTACCGTTAATAATTAAGCCGATTGTAACAATTGCTAATATTAAAATTATGCCCATTACAATCTTTTCTTTAACACTAATCTTGTGTCCGTATTCTTTACATGCTACCCAGTAGAAATAAAAACCAGGCAAATAAGCGATTGTAGTCATCATTACTTGTTGCCAGCCAGCTAATACCATTGCAAGTAATTGAAAGCCAGCTGCAATTACACCAATAAATAATTGTCCCCACTCACCATTTTTATATGAATACTTAACTTGGTAAACGCCAACCAATAAATAACTCAATAAAATAGCGGCTGTTGCTAAAGTATAAGCAAAGTTATATGCATAGTTAGTTGCTAGTAATGTAAACAAAAATAATGTTTGCAGAATTCCTGTAATAACCAATGAAATAGTTGGTGCTTTCTTTGAATTAAGCTTGCCCCAATATGAAGGTAATTCATGATCTTTTGCCATTAAAGTTGTTGTCTCTGCTGGCAGCATTGTCCATGAAAGCCAGGCACCTAATGTCGAAATAATAACGCCAATATTAATAAAAATTGCGCCCCATTCACCAACAACATGTTTTAAAATGTTGGCCATTGCTGGTTGTTTAATTGTTGCCAATTGCGCTTGCGTTAAAACACCATAGGGTAAGATTGATGCGAAAACATAAACAATAATTAAAGTTGCTAAACCCATAATAGTAGCAGCTTGAGCATCTGAACGTTTTTTAGCTCGATTAGCTAAAACACTGGCGCCTTCAATCCCGATAAAGACCCACATGATAATCATGATACTCTGCTTCATCTGACCGAATACGCTAATTACCTTACCGCCATGTAAAACATTATTTGCAACATTACCCCAAAAGTCGGCTGTAAAGACACCAGCTTTAAAACTAACTGCAACAATAATCATAAATACAACTAGTGGCACTAACTTGCAAATAGTAACAATCGTATTAACAAAGCTTGCACTTTCGACACCATTGTTTACTAATAAACTTAGACCCCAAACAAAAATAATTGCACAAAGGATTGATGGTAAGTTCTGACCACCCTTAAATATTGGAATAAAGTAACCAATTGCGCTCATTAGCATTGTCGCAAAGGCAATATTACCTAACCAAGCTGAAAGCCAATACCCCCAGCCACTCAAGAAACCACCCAAAGGTCCAAAAGCGGCCTTAGCATAACTAAAAATACCGGAATCTAGTTCTGGACGCTTTTTTGACAAGTTATTAAGTGACAATACTAATGCGTATATACCAATACCACAAAATAGCCATGATAATAATGCTGGGCCTGGTGCTGCAGCATTAGCCATATCGCTGGTAATACCAAATATCCCCGTACCGATTGATGAACTAACAATCAGCGCTGTTAACCCAAATTTGCTAATTCCATCTTCTTTATCCATTTTCAACCTTCTTACATTCCTTAATAAAAAAAGCAGCTGTTTTACTAAAGATTTCTTAAGCAAACCGCTACTTTTTGTAAACATATAAAAGAGATATTTATAAGTTGTTAATTAAACTTCAGGTATAAACAAGTTGCCTAATGTTGCAGCCATTATTGCCTTAATACCATGTTTACGGTTTTCTCCTTCTTCAAAGACGCGAGAATATTTACTGCGGAATACTTCATCAGTAACTTCCATTTCAGTAATGCCGTATTTTTCACTGATTTCTTGACCATAATCCGTATTAGTATCATGGAAAGCTGGCAAACAATGTAAGAAAATCAATTCGTCATCTGGGGTGCCAGTCTTTTTCATCATGTCCATATTTACTTGATATGGCTTCAATAATTTAACACGTTCTTCCCAGTTGGATTCACCCATAGAAACCCAAACATCAGTGTAGATTGCGTTTGATCCCTTAACACCCTTATCAATGTCATCAGTAATCAGAATTTCAGAACCACTTTGTTCTGCATACTTTTTAGCAATATCAACATGCTTTTGTGATGGGAATAACTCTTTAGGTGCAACAATATGAATATTAACACCCATCATTGAGCAGCCGACTAACAAAGAATTACCCATGTTATTGTGGCCATCACCAACATAAGTTAAAGTTAGACCCTTAAGGTGACCAAAGTTTTCCTTCAAAGTCATCAAGTCAGGAATAATTTGGGTTGGGTGCCATTCATCAGTCAAACCATTCCAAACAGGAACACCTGAGTACTTAGCTAACCCTTCAACAGTTGATTGTTTAAAGCCTCTGAATTCAATACCATCAAACATACTACCTAAAATTTTAGCAGTATCTTCAACTGATTCTTTCTTTCCTAAGTGAATCTCATCTTTACCTAAGTAGTCAGCATTTGCTCCTAATTCAGCAGCAGCTGTCACAAAGGAAGAACGAGTTCTAGTTGATGCTTTTTCAAAAATCAAAGCGATATTCTTTCCTTCAAGATAGCGATGAGGAATATTATTCCGCTTAAGATATTTTAGGTGCAAACCAAAATCAATTAAATAATTCATCTCAGCAGGGGTCATTGAAGTTTCTGCCAAAATGCTTCTGCCTTGAAATACGTTAGATTCCTTACCGTTAAATCTCTTATCCATTACTTAAATTCTCCAAATTCTATAATTTTAAATATCTTCTCTGACAATTGGCATTGACATACATCTTGGACCGCCACGACCGCGTGATAATTCACTTGAACGAATTTCGTGAACTAAGATTCCATGTTTGCGTAATAAATCATTTGAAACGTAATTACGGTTATAAGTAACTACCTCACCTGGGGCAATAGCCAAAGTGTTTGAGCCATCATTCCATTGTTCTCTTGGAGCAACAATTGGATCGCCATTACCAGTAGGAATTAGATCAATCTCTGATTGGTTTAATACTTTCTTCAAAACCGAAGTAATGTCATCATGATATTCGACCTTAATTTCATCGTTTTTGTCTGGTGTTAAAACATAAACATCGAGCTTACCGTTATCCTTCAAAATGGCCGGATGAACAGTAAATTGATCGTAATTAATCATCGTAAAGACTGTATCAAGGTGCATCATTGCGTGATTATGAGGGATTCGAATTGCCAGAACTGTATCAAAGTCTGAATCTTTAAATAAATTGTGTGCAATATCTTCAATTGCTTTAGCTGAAGTTCTTTGAGAGACACCAATTGCTAGAACATGATTACTCAGAACCAGTTCGTCGCCGCCTTCGATTCGGCTATCATGATTCCGATTACGCCAAACATGAATGCCCTGATCCTTAAAGCGTGGATGATAATTAATAATGTATTGCATAAACAATGATTCACGTTGCCGAGCTGGGAATGTCATATGGTTAATTGATAAACCATTACCAATAGCAGCAGCAGGGTCTCTAGTAAAGTAAGTGTTTGGCATTGGATCCATCAAGAATGGGTCATCAGCATCTTCTGCTAATTCGCCCAAAGATTTCAAATCAACGTCAACCTCATTTTTACGAACACCAGCAATAATCTTGTCAACCATGTCTTGGTCATTTAAATCAAGCAGGTAATCTTTTAGAGCTTCATAAACTGAACCCTTTGTATGACCTGATTCCTTAAGCATTTGATCCAAAAATTGATTCTTTACTTTTTCATCTGCTAAAGACTGAGCAGCTAATTGCTCCATGTACAATACTTCTGTACCATTAGCTCTTAACGTATTTGCAAAGTCATCGTGTTCTTCCTGAGCAATTGGCAGATAAGGAATATCATCAAACAATAATCGTTCCATCGTGTCAGGTGTAATATTCTCAACTTCATGATTTGGTCGTTTGAGAATAACTGTCTTTAATTTTCCAATTTCTGAAGTTATGTGAATTGCTGAATTTTTCATCAAAACCACTCCTTTTCTATTTTCAATTGAAGTGCACTTTCAACACGTTAGATATTAACCACATTTGCAAACGCTGTCAAACACTTTTTTTAAAAAATGTACCGCAATTTACACTTTTTAAAGGTCGCAAAAGTGTATTATAATCAGGTTCGGAGGTATTTTTTTATGACAACAAAAAAGTTTTCACCGAAGGACAAAGTTTATAACTATCTTGCTCAGCAATTAACATTGGGAAAAATAAATCGTAATGACCATATCACTGAGCAATCACTAACAACTCAACTAGGAATGAGTAGAACTCCAATTAGAGAAGCACTACTAGAACTTTCGATGGACAATATTCTGGAACGTATTCCCAATAAGGGCTTCAGAGTACGGTACTACACTAAAAAAGATATTCGCGAGTTATACACTTTAATTGGCTTACTTGATGGCAAAGTTGCAGAACTAACAATCGATAAGTTAACTGAATCTGATTATTCGCTAATGCAATTTTACGTTGACAGTATGACCTCAGCTATCAAAAATTCTTTGTATACAAAATACAATGAGCTGCAGGATCAATTTCATGCCATTTATTTAGATAAATGCTCCAATACCTTGCTTACAAACGAACTACTTAATAAGAAGAAAAGTTTTATTGGTAAAGACTACGCCCATTTATCTTCTACAGAAATAACCAATCTATTAACCCAAACCAATAACGAGCATCAACATATTTATTATTTATTCAAAAAGCACAAAATCGATGAATTACGTAAGTACTTAGAAGAAGTACATTGGAATCCAGACAATTCTCGTTACGATATATCATAGATATATAATAGGAAGGAAAAATAAAAAAATATTTTTTCTTCCTATTATATGGATATCTAAAGATACAAAATTCATAAGAGTAATATTGTATACAATTGCTTAGTTCAGGCTTTAATATTATTTTTTTAAGAATAGTATTCATTTTAAAAAAATATCTGCTTTGATAATTTTTTTGCAATATGCTATCATAAAAACGTTTTCAAAATTTACTAACGTTTTTTCAAAAAACTGAGGAAATAAATTTATGACCGAAAAGAAAAAAATAAACGGTTTTACTTTAGTCATGCTAATTGTAACTACTTCTATTGGCGCGGGAATTTTCGCACTCAGCAGTGATCTGGCTCACGCAGCCGCACAAGGTCCTGCGCTAATTGCCTGGCTAATTATTGGCACAGGAGTAATTCTTCTTGCGGCAACTTTCAATAATTTATTGATTAAATGTCCCACTCTCAATGGTATCTTCACTTACGGCAAAAAAGGATTTGGCGATTTTGCTGGCTTCATTAGTGGCTGGGGTTACTGGATGTCCTGTTGGCTTGGTAATATTGCTATTTCAACCATTTTTATGAGTACATTAGGTTACTTCTTCCCGATTTTTAGTAAGAGCAACAGTATCTATTCTATTATTGGCGCAAGTATTTGCTCATGGCTGCTAATCTTTATGGTTTCACTAGGAATTGAAAATGCTGCCTTCGTTGACTCAATTATTACGATTTGCAAGTTAATACCAATTATTGTTTTTATTATTGCCAGTATATTAGTTTTCAAAGTGAACTTTTTTTCACAACACTTTTGGGGCAATCTTGCTAATTCTTTTAATTTCAGCAGTACTGTTGTTCAAGTAAAGAACTGTTTTATGACTATGATGTGGTTATTCGTCGGGATCGAAGGAGCTACTGTTCTTGCTGCCAGGGCAAAAAGTAAAAAAATTGCTGGTCGCTCAACTTTAATCGGTGTTGTAGCATTATTAATTATCTACGTTTTAGCTTCAATTCTACCCTATGGTTATTTTACAAGGGCACAATTAATTAATGCACCTCAACCACCAATGGCTTATCTCTTAGAAAAAATAGTTGGCCCTTGGGGTGGATTACTCATTAGCGTTGGCGTCTTAATTTCAATTATTGGAACATGGATTTCATGGACAATTTTACCGTCAGAAACAATGTGTGCCATGGCTAAAGAAAAACTTTTGCCAAAAAAATTGGGGGAAACCAATAAATTTGGTGCACCAATTTATGCACTTATTACAACTGGGGTAATGGTACAATTATTCTTAATTAGTTTACTATTTACAAATAAGGCTTACGAATTTGCATATAGTTTAAGCACCGCTTCTGTAATTATTACTTATATTATTGTCGCTTCCTATCAAATTAAACTATCATCGCAAGAAAAAAATAAGCGGCAATTATTTATTGGTATTGGTACACTGATTTTTGAAACAGTCGGTATTCTTTTTGCAGGATTAAAATACTTATTGGTATGTACAATTATCTACATTCCCGGGCTATATTTATATTATTTAGCAGTTAGAAAAAGACGTAAGTTAACTACTTTAGAAAAGATTGGTATGCTAGTAATAGTAATGATTGGTATCGCCGCAATTTGGATGTTACTAAGTAAAAAAATAACTATATAATTAAAAATAAAAGCATAGTTTTAGCTAGACTATGCTTTTATTTTTATCCAATATTTTAATATTACTTTTCATAATGCAAATGATACTTTATTGTATATAACTTTTCTTCGTCCTTTTTTAATTCAATTGCAGAAAAGTCACGGACACTGCCAGCTTTAGACAAAGTCTGCGGCTCAAGAGCAATTCCTTCATACGGTTTACCTACGCCTTTGGTCCTTATCAAGTTCATCTGGTCTTGAGTAAAGGAATTAGCCGTAAACATTACCAAGCCATTTCTATCTGACTCGATCCCCACGCTAATTTTAGTTTGCGGATCAGCCAATTCTGCAATTATCTTCTGGTCATTATTAACTACAAAAATATCGTCGAACCCTTTTTCAGCAGTGCCATTCATCTCTTTAATTGCCGTACCTAAATTCGTTGGTTGTTGAAAATCAAATGGGGTATGCTCAACCGGAATTTTCTTACCTGTTGGTATCTTATTCTGATCTAATTCCTGAATATGAGCCGCGTTTATTTTTAGCATCTGTCCAGCAATTGTATCATCCAAACCTAAATTAAAATAAACATGCTGGGTTGGATTAAAGACTGTATCTGCCGTGCTGGTAGCAGTATACTTGATACCAACAACATCATCGGGTGACAAAGTATAAATAATTTTAACTTGCATCTCACCGGGATAACCATCTCCTGTCTGCAGATGACTCATTTCAATTGCATCACCCATGGCAGTTTGGACAATTTTTCCCTGCCAAATTTGACTGTTAAAACCGTCAGGTCCCCCATGCAGCGTTGTTGTTCCCTCATTTTGAGGTAATTGGGTTATCTGACCATTAAGGACTACCTGACCATCCATGATTCGGCCAGCAGTGCGACCAATCGCCATACAAATATAAAACGGATTAGCAAGATAATCCTTGCTATTATAATAATTTAAAACTATATTATGTGTTTCGGACTTAGTTGGCACCAGAATTTCATAAATTGTTGCTCCCAAAGTTAAGAGCGACAATGTTACACCATTAGCATTAGTTAAGCTCAACTTCTGAATTTTATGACCCTGATATTCGTCAAGGTCACTAACTGTTCCGCGTACTTTTTGCATCATTTTATCTCCCTAATTTCTATTTATGTATTCGCTTACATAAATATATTACTTTTTATAATTATTGGCAAATAAATTATTAATACCATAAAGCTAATATTATTAATTCCGCTATTTTTTGCGTATTTAATATTAAGCAAATACAGACTAAAGGAGCAATTAACATGGAAGAATATTCCCGTTGTCCGTGGGGCAACAGTCAAGACAAATTAATGCAGCAGTATCACGATCATGAGTGGGGCAAACTCAACCTAGATGAGCAATATCTTTATGAAATGCTTGTGTTGGAACTATTTCAATCTGGGCTCAATTGGTCGATTGTTTTGCACAAGCGAGAAAATTTTCGTCGTGCTTTCAAAAATTTTATTCCTGAAGAAGTCGCACAAATGACAGATGCAGACATTACAACTCTGATGCAAGACAGTTCGATTATTCGTAACCGGCAAAAAATTATCGCTGCTATCAAGAACGCCAAAGCAATCTTAATTATTGAAGCCAAGTACCGCAGTTTTGGTCATTATTTACGAGAATTTATCAAGACGCCTCTCATCAATCATCCGCAAACAATGGCTCAAATTCCAACAACAAATGAAGTCGCCAAAAAGCTGGCAAGACAATTAAAAAAGGATAGCTTTTCTTTTGTTGGTCCTGTTGTAATTTATTCATATTTACAAGGTATTGGCCTCATTAATGACCATTTAGAGACATGCCCTTTTAAATATCATAGCTAGTCATCACTTATCTTTATAATTTTTCCTTTCGTGTTACACTATTTCTATAACAAAAAGTAGCTGTGTTGGTAACACAACTCCTTAACGTAGAGCCACTAAAAATGGTTTACTACCTGAAAATTTCCGTTTAACAACTAACCGTCCTTTCCTGATAATGGCAGCAATTTTTTAAAATACCCCAAAAAAAAAGCAGTGAATAAATATTTATTCGCTGCTTTTAGCATATTCTTATTAAACTAATTTCTTCCGAATTACACCGGAAATCCAGTCAATCACAATTACCATGACAATAATTCCAAGTAGGATAATTCCAACACGATTCCATTGCCGGTATTGCAGTGCAATAATCAGCGGGTAACCGATACCACCAGCACCAACCAAGCCAAGGATCGAAGCCGACCGAATAGAAACATCAAACCGATACAAAGTATTCGAAATCAAGGCTGGCATTAAGTTAGGCAGCGTTGAAAACATCGTAATATTAGTTTTCGAACCCCCAACAGCCGTCACCGCCTCATTAGGACCATCTTCGAGATTTTCAATTGCTTCCGAGAACAATTTTGCCAGCATTCCAACCGAGTGGAAACCTAATGCCAATACACCGGCAGCTGAACCAGGACCAACAGCCTTAATAAACATCAAGGCCAAGACGATTTCAGGAAATGACCGGATAATTGCCAATACAATCTTTCCAGTCCGTGAAACATACCACTTCTTGTGCTTAGTATGCGCTGCCCAAAAGGCAAATGGTAATGAAATAATTGCAGAGATAAACGTACCTAAGAAGGCAATACATACAGTCTGCCATAATTGTGATACCAAATCTTCACCAGTGCCATTATAAACGTATGACCAATCAGGATGGAAAATACCGCTAAAAATCGCACCAGCAATTTGACCAGCAGTAGCTTTAATACCGCCAAAATCCATTCCCGTGCATGACCAAACAATAAGAACAATTGTAATTAACGCTAAACCCCAGTGTAATATCCGTTTCGGGACATCAACTTGGCGAGGAGGTAATTTCTTCATATTAGTATCCATTATTTCATCAACGCCTCCCGTGATTTAGACGAAACGTAGTCGATTAAGACTACAACCACAATGATAACTAGGATAATCGTTCCCGTCTTAGCGTAATCAAAGACTTGCAGAGTTTGCTGCAGGTAAAGACCGATACCACCAGCACCGATATATCCTAATACAGTTGAAGCCCGGACGTTAATTTCAAATGCATACAGACAATAAGAAATAAAGTAAGTAATGACTTGTGGTAAAACAGCAAAAACAATAATTTGTAATTTATTAGCACCGACAGCCGTCAAAGCCTCAATTGGACCCGGATCAATCGTTTCAATTGCTTCATAAAAAAGCTTAACAACAATCCCAAAAGTACAAATAGCTAAGGCCAAAATACCGGCAACTGGACCAATCCCAACAATGGCAACAAAGATTGCCCCTAATAAGAGGTCTGGTACAGTTCTGATAATATTCATAATTAACCGCAAAATGCCGGTAACAGCCTTATTCTTAACGATGTTACGTGCAATCAACAGCGAATAAATGAAGGCCAGAATAGAACCAATCACTGTCCCCAAGATTGCCATCTTGATTGTTTCAAGAAGCAGCGGCATAACTGGTCCCAAATATCCCCAATCAGGGTGCAGCATTTGGGAAAAGATATCGGTAAACTGACTAAAGTTAGCAAACAAAGTACCAAGATTAGTGTGTGTAACATCTGTTGATACAAATAATCCCGCAATAAAGACAATTACCCAAATTAAGTTCCAAAACTTGAACTTTTTCTTAGGTAAAGCCATGAGTGCTTCCTTATCAGTATTACTCATCTTGTTCACCACCATTGTAAATCTTGGTGAAGGTCGACTCTGGTGTTTCGCTCATCTTGCCATCATAAATAATTTCACCAGCACGTACACCAATAACTCGTTTACCAAATTCTTGTGCTAACTCGACACTATGCAAGTTAATCACAACTGTCATGCCGTGCTTTTCGTTCAACATCTTGAGGTCTTGCATTACACGACGAGAAGTTTGCGGGTCAAGTGAGGCTGTTGGCTCATCAGCTAAAATGATCTCTGGATTTTGCGTTAAAACGCGGGCAATCGCAACCCGTTGTTGTTGCCCACCAGATAGTTCATCAGCACGTGAATAAACCTTGTCAGCCAGGTCAACTTGTTGCAAAGCCTCGTAAGCACGCTGCTTATCTTCTTTAGTAAATAAGTTAAGTGTACTCTTCCAAGTAGGGTAATAACCTACGCGGCCTGTTAATACATTACGCAAAACGCTGGAACGTTTAACCAGATTGAAACTCTGGAAAATCATCCCAATATTGCGTCGCAGAATCCGCAGCTCTTTGCCTCTTGCCTTAGTGATTGATTTGCCATTAATTAAAATATCACCATCAGTAATATCAATTAGGCGGTTAATCGAGCGCAGAAGGGTCGACTTACCAGCACCAGAGAGACCAGCAATAACGACAAATTCGCCCTTATTGATAGTTAAATTGATATTCTTTAAACCAACAACGTCTTTGCCATAAACTTTTTTAACGTTTTTTAATTCAATAACTGGCTTAACTGAAGAATCTGCCATTATATACTTCCTTTATTTAACTTATTTCTTGGTTGACTCAATAATCTTTTCGTATTTACGAACAACGGCAAAGTTACTATCTTTTGCAGGAACGTAACCTTCGTGAGTGTAAATACTTTCGATAATCTTCTTACCCTTCTTAGATTTACCAATTTCAATAAATGCCTTAGCTAACTTCTTACGGAATGCCTTTGGCATACTTGGAACAACTGAAATCGTGTCATTAGGAATAGCCTTAGTAAAGTAAATTGGCACTACTTGGCTCATAATCTTTGGGTTATCTTTTTGAACGATTGTCCGTGCATCTTCAAAGACAAAGGCAGCATCAGTATCGCCGTTTAAGACGTTCAGAACTGCTTGGTCTTGACCAGTAACAGTTACTAACTTACAACTCTTAGGTACATCTAAGCCCTTCTCCTTCAATTCAGCAATTGGGAACACGTAGCCTGCTGATGAAGTTGGACTTTGAATTGAAATTGACTTACCCTTTAAGTCTTTCCAACTCTTAATCTTTGAATTCTTTTTAACTAAAATTTCTGACCGGTAAAAGTTAACTAAGTCCTTAGTTGGCTTACCGCCTGGTTGCTTAACACCATATCTTTGTGCCTGCAATAAAACATCGGCAGCACCTTGCTTGTGCGCTAAAATGTAACCATTTGGCGGCAAGAAACCAACGTCAACTTTCTTAGATTTCATGGCTTCTACAACCGTGTTGTAATCTGTTGACATTGATACGTGAACTGGAATGCCTAAACGATCAGATAGCATCTTTTCTAACGGCTTAGCTCTAGCTTGCAGCTTAGTTGCAGCTTGACTTGGGACAAATTGAACATTCAAAGACTTCGGGGTGGAACTTTCTTGACTCTTACTCTTACTTGAACAAGCAGTTGCCATTAACGCTACTAAAAAGACGGCAGCACCAGCTAGCACTTTCTTAAATTTTTTCATTATGCCCTCCTAGACATCAAAAAAGACTTAATGTAACAACACAAAAGTGAATTATATTAAGTCTTTCAATAACTTTTTTGGTTAAAAAACGAACAATACTACCATTTGCAGGAAAGCAAAAAGTCTTAATTGCAAAAACATCAATGAACGCTACGCGCCGTTCATCTTTTTGCATGACTTTCACTCCCCTTTCATCTGTCTCGCATTTATTCTATTAAATAATAGCAGAAATTAGTTGTTTAGAAAAGAAAATTATTTTAAAAAAACTATTTTTTAGCTAAAAAGTGTTAGCTGCCTTCGCAAGCAACTTTTTTCTTACATAAATGATTGCCTTAATCAGCTTCTCTTAAATAGCCCAGGCAAACTAAAAATAATATTGTTCGGAATTTACTTAATTAGGCTGATTAGAATACTCGATTCATCATCTTAGATTCGGCTTTTTCAATGATTCCATTATTAACAAAAAACTCGATATCATTACAAAACGTAATTAACATCGAATTTCAAATAATCCACTATATAATATCAACAGACTAATTAATAGCTATCCAACTGGTCTCTTATTTTTGCCGAATTGGGTTGTTATCAACGTCAGTACGAACAATCAGCACATCAGCCAAAGCATGCTGGTTAACGTATTCCGTAACTGACCCCATCAGCATTCTCTCAACCGCATTTAAGCCAGTTGCACCCATAATGATTAGATTATCGTGGTGGTCCTTAATAAAGTCATAGGAAATAACCGCCTTAGGGCTGCCATAACGAATATGATAATCAATATCATCAAAGTCAAAGTTATCATGTGCCCATTGCTTCAAACTCTTTAAATATTTACTAGTATCTTGCGTCATCTGGTAAACAGTATCGCCTGAAATCAGCGTATCCTGCATTTCACCCAAAAATTGCCTAGTATCAATCACGTTTAAAATATCAATATGAGCATTTTCCGTCAGTGCAATTTTAACTGCTTTATCAAAAGATCTTTCAGCTGATTCTGAGCCATCAACTGGAACTAAAATACTGTCTTTTTTCGTACTCATGTACTCACCCTCTATAAATATATTGTTTTATTTAACTTCAATTTTAACATATTTTTGATAACATTTAACTCTTTTATAATTGTTTACACCCTGGTTTATTGCTAGAATAGAACGTAAATGTCAAAAGATAAAGGGTGGAATTTATGACAGAGAATTTAACTAATCAATTAATCGGTGTTAAGAGCGGCCGCAACTTCCGTGAACTTGGCGGCTACAAAACTGCAGACGGCAAAACGATTAAAATGCACAAGTTGTTAAGAACTGCTAACTTAGGTAGCTTAGATGAAACTGACCGCAAGTTCTTACACGATTACGGCGTTAAATACGTCGTTGATTTCAGAAGTCAAGCTGAAGTTGACCACGAACCTGACCGCGTTCCTGAAGGAGCCGAATATGATTACGATCCAGTTTTCAGCGAGGATTTAACCAACGCTTCTAAGAGTATTGAAGAAGTCATCAAGCAAGGTCAAAAAAATCCTCAAGCAGGTTATGAGCACATGATGTTTGCTTACGACGATATGATTACCAGCGAGCCCGCACAAAAGGCTTACCGCCGCTTCTTCGACCTATTATTGGCAAATGATGAAGAAGGTCAAAGTTTAATCTTCCATTGTACTGCTGGTAAGGACAGAACCGGTGTTGGAGCATTACTTATCTTAACCGCTCTTGGTGTTCCCCTTGAAGCAATCAAGCAGGACTACTTATTAACTAACATTGCCACCGCTGACTTTGTTGAAAATATGATGCAAAAAGCTAAGGCACAAGGTGCTGACGACGCCACATTAAATATTTTAAAAGACTTCCAAACCGTTCACGTTGAATACATCGATCATGTTTTAGCAACTATTAACGGAAAATATGGTAGCGTGGACGACTATTTACATGATATTATGAAATTAACTGATGCAGAAATCAGTAAATTACGTAACATTTACCTAAAATAATAGTTAAAGGAGACCTAGTATGACTAAGACAAAGACCGTTTACTTTGGTGCTGGTTGGTTCAACGAAAAGCAAAACAATGCTTATCAGGCAGCAATGAAAGCCTTGGCTGCCAACCCAACCATTGACCTTGAAAACAGTTATGTTCCATTGGACCACCAATATAAAGACATCAATGTTGAAGAACATCCAGAATATTTGCGTGATCGCGAATGGGCAACTGCAACCTACCACGGTGATTTAATTGGTATTAAATCCAGCGACATCATGATTGGTGTTTACTTGCCAGAAGAAGAAGATGTTGGTTTGGGAATGGAACTGGGCTACGCTCTAAGTCAAGGTAAATATATTTTACTGGTTATTCCTGATGAAGACTACGGTAAACCAATCAACTTAATGAGCTGGGGTGTCTGCGATAACGCCATTAAGCTCAGCGAATTAGAAAATTATGACTTTAATAAGCCACGCTTTAACTTTTACGACGGTGCTGTTTACTAAAGTGTACATAAAAAAGGTTCTCTTATGAGAACCTTTTTTGTTAGGCCTTGTAACGTGACTTACCACTGAGGTAGGTTTCACTCAAAGTCATATCTGGATTAAGCACGATGAAGTCAGCGTCCTTATCCGGAGCGATCGAACCGCACTTGTCTAAAATATGTGCACTCTTAGCTGGTACATAAGAAGCCATCATAATCGCTTCTTCAGGAGTTGCTGCATTCCAGTCAACAACGTTCTTAACGGCTGTCTTCAATTGCAGGATACTGCCGGCCAAATTATCGTTACTCTTTAAGCGAGCCATGCCGTCTTGAACATAAACTGGTAATTCGCCCAGCATGTAGTCGCCATCAGGCATCATACCAGCTTCCATACAGTCGGTAATCAAGGCAATATGTTCAGGCCCCTTTAATTGAATTAGTGCCCGCACCATTTCCTTCTTAACATGGTGCCCATCACAAATTAGTTCATCGGTAACGTTATGAAGCGCCATTGCCGCATTAGAAATTGATGGTGCGTGATGTGACGGATCCGGCATCCCATTAAATGTGTGAGTGAACATGGTTGCGCCAGCTGCAATGCCAGCTGCGGCTTGCTCAAAGTCAGCACTTGAATGCCCCAAGGAAACAATAACACCTTCTTTAACAACATTGCGGATAAATTCCCTTGAGCCTTTCCTTTCAGGAGCAAGAGAAATCTTGTTTAACAGACCTTTAGACTCTTCACGCCACTGATTAAACTGGTTAATATCGGGATCTAACAAATATTTCGGATTTTCAGCACCGGCATGCTCGGCAGTAAAGTAAGGTCCTTCAAAGTGCAAACCTTGAATCTTAGCACCTGTTTCTTCACCGCGATGATCGCCAAACATCTGGCAAATTCGGCTCAAAGTATCGGCACCAGCTGTATAAGTTGTCGGCAGCCAGCTAGTAACACCAGATTGCAAAAAGCCTTCAGACAAGTGATTAATCCCGTCCCAATCACTTCTCATCACGTCTTCTTTTAGTGAGCCGTGAACATGGGTATCAACTAGTCCGGGAGCAATCCACTTACCGGGATAATCGACAATCTTACCCGCTGGCTTTTCCTGTTCTGAATAATAGTAACCAAACTGCCCGTTATCTTGAATTTCAAGATAGCCCCCTTCAGTAGTCATATTTTCCAGAAAAAATTTATCAGCGTGAATATAATAAGTCATTATTTCCTCCCTCTTTGCGAACATTCACTTCATTATATGTTCATTTTAACCCATTAAATTGGTCTTAACCAGTTTAATCACAAATACTGCAGAAAAACTTGAATTTTTAGTTATAATAGATATTAAGCAAACTAAATTAGGAAGCAAAGATTATGACAGAATATATGCAAACAAACAAACACCAGCTAGGTGCATTAACTGGTGCCAACAGATGTGAAAACTATTATGAATTGCATTACGCAACTGGCGAAATAGCCCGCTTTTATATTTTAGCTGACGGTATTTTTCGGTTTGTGCTTGATCCCAATACTGATTCTCCAATCACGCAAACTTCAATGCTTCAGCTTAATTTTAGCAATGAATTTTTTGAGCATTCACAAGTACGGGCAACTAGTGACTCATTAATTATTCAAGCAGGTAATTATCAAATTATTTTTGGGCAAAAACCTGCCGTCATGAGTATCTTCGATGAAACTTTGCATGGTATCCGAATGAAACAGGCACAGCCGCTCGAACTATCAGCTAACCAAACCACTGAATTTTTAAACCAAAATAAAAATGAATTTTACTTTGGTGGTGGCTTACAATGCGGTTATTTCAGTCATAAAGGACACAAATTGGCAATTATGGCTGACAACATTACTGGCAAGGAAGGCGTTATTACCCAAGTCCCATTTTTTTGGTCTAATGCTGGTTACGGCGAGTTTCGCAATACTAACACTAACGGCAGCTATGACTTCGGTACTACCTACAGTAATTTGACTTCAATTACCCACCAAGACGGCATTTTTGATAATTTTTATATTATTGGCGATACCCCGCAAGCGATTTTGGCTAAATATTATGCCCTAACTGGCAAACCAATGATGCTGCCTAAATATGCATTGGGGCTTGGTCATATTGGTAATTTCTGCACTACTCTGTGGCAGCCAAGCGAAGCCAAGGAGCGTAATGCCAGCAAGTTTAGCAATAATTATTACACGCGAACAAGTAATGAGGCTAATGCTGTTGGTAAAGCTTCACTTAATGGCGAGGAAGACTACCAATTCTCTGCACGTGCCATGCTCGACCGCTATAAGAGTGCACGCTTCCCCCTTAGCTGGTTTGTGCCTAATTATGACGTAACCAATTCGGCACCTGAGGCTCTCAATTGCTTCAATGATTATGCCCAAACTCAAGATGTCGCAGCTGGTTTTTGGCATGATGATAAGACACCAGTTCAATTACCAGAACATACTTCCTTCACTTTTACTAACAAGCATGCCGCAAGCGATTATGCAACTTTGAATAATAATTTACAGCGCAAAAAGCCGCTGGTTCTGCAAAGTACCGGTACTCAAGGCATGCAAAAAAACGCTGCCTTGGCTTTTGGCGCACCCGGCGGTAACTGGGAAAATATTGCCACTCAAGTAGCCAGCTTTATCGGCAGTAATCTTTCCGGTCAACCACTTGTTGGCGCCGCAATTGACGGTACAACAGGCGGCGGTAATGCTCAAATCAGCGTCCGTGATTTCGAATGGAAAAGTTTTACACCGCTGTTATTCAACCTTGATGACCAAGGCAACTTTAGTAAAACGCCATTTGCTTACAATAAAAAAATAACGGAAATTAATCACGCATATTCAATCTTACGGGCACAATTACAAAATTACCTCTACACTCTTAACCACCAAGCCCAAGCTGGGAATTTTATCGTGCAGCCGCTATTTATCGCGTTTCTTGATGAACGCAGTAATTATACCGAGCAGTTCAGCAGTGAATTTATGCTCGGCAACAATCTGCTAATCGCGCCAATTACCAATGGTCGCGAAGATGAAAATGGCAATTCACGTAAGGACAACCTTTATTTGCCAGATAATCGGACAATGTGGCTCGACCTGTTTACTGGCGAAAAATATGCTGGCGGCCGCGTCTACAACAATTTATCTTATCCTGTCTGGCACCTGCCCGTCTTTGTTCGCGGCGGCAGTGTCTTTGACCTTGGCAAGCGAGATTACGTCTTTTATCCACAAGGGCACAGCAGAACCTTAATTTACGATGACGATGATTTGACAGACTTTAATCATAATTATTGTGAAACTTGGATTGACACCAATCAAAATTCCGGGAATTTAACCATTAACATTAATCCAGTTAAGGGCAATTACCCCGGATTTGAAATTGAGCAGCCAACGAACTTGGCAATTATGTGCGATGCTTATCCCGACCAAATCTCAGTCAAAGTCAACGACCAACTAATTAACTTACAGGAATATGGCACAATTGAAGCCTTTAATCATGCTCGTGAAGGGATTTTCTTCAATACGAATTACAGTCCTATACCAGAATTCAATCATTATCACGATGCCAAGCAAACAGTCCTGCAAATTAAGCTGGCAAGTCGCGATGTTACCAACACCAAAATTAAAATTGCTATTCATAATTATACTTACGGCGAAAATGTTCTAGTCCACGAAATTACCGATGGCCTGTTGCCTTCACCAAAACTTCCTGCCGTTGATCCAAGTAAAATCTCGGCTCATTCATTCGAACTTGCTTGGTCCAAGCAGGCTGCTGTTCAAATTGAAATCAATGGGCTGCTATATGAAGGCATTACTGGCAATTGTTTTTCTTTCCACGAGTTACTGCCTAATACGCGCTACATTATTCGGATGCGCTACGTTTCAGGGAACAAAGTATCCGAATGGTCAGATCCATTCGGCGTTATTACCAAGCATGCAGCGATCGATTATGCTATTGCTAAGATTAATGTTACCAGCAACTATCCCAGCAGCCCAACGCAGCCGCTAGCTTACTTAACTGACCTCAAGCTGGCGAGTGAATGGCAGTCGGCTCAGGCTTTAACACCAAATAAGCCACTAGAATTAACCTTTGATTTTGGCCAAGTAGAAAAATTAAGTCGGATGGTCTTCGTCCCGCGCAACATCGACCACAATTTTGATCCTACCGACATTAGTATCGCTGTTTCAACAGATGGCTTTAATTACGTTACTTACTTCGACCACCTTAATTGGAAGGCTGATTGTAAAAATAAAGTAATTGGCTTGCGCGATGTTCGGGCTAAAGGAATTAGACTAACTATTCATCAGGCTTCAGGACCGTTAATTGCGGCGCGTGAAGTAATCTTCTTTAGAGCAAAAAAATAAGCCAAAAAAGCAATCCAATTAAGATTGCTTTTTTATTTTGCCTTCAATTTTCTCGAGCTATTTTACTTTCTAATCAATTAATTTAGTAATTCAAAAGCTTCTTATTATAAAATAAATAAATTTGTTCATTTGCTAAATACAAGATATACTATTTAAGTCAAACAAGAGTTTGCCCATAAATTTTATCTTTATCAAGGAACTGATTAACTTGAAACTTTTGCTTTTAACAGAAAAAGCCAGCGCCGCGAAGAATTTTGCCACAGCATTAGGCGGCTTGAAGGGCAGCTTCAATCACGACAGCTACCAAATTGTCCACGCTCACGGGCACCTATTACAATTCAAAGAGCCACACCAAATGGTTGCCCAAGATAAGGCTGCTAAATATAGCGACTGGTATGACTTAAATAACTATCCGTGGAACCTGCTTGACTTTACTTGGGAAAAAGAAGTCATTCCCGGTATGGAACCAGCCTTAACTAACATTAAGAATGCAGCTCAGAAGTGCGATGCAATCGTAATTGCCACCGATGATGACCCATCAGGCGAAGGCGACTTGCTGGGCTGGGAAATTATCAATGCAATTAATTGGACTAAGCGTGTTTTTCGGATTCGCTTTGCGGATGAAACACCAACTAATATCAAAAAAGCCTTGCTGCAAAAGGTTGATGTCACTAACCAATACCAACAGGGCGAGTTTTTAGAGGCAACTGGCCGTGAGCGGTTCGACTTTGCTTCAATGCAGCTGTCACGAATTGCCTTAATCATTGCCAGACAAGCCGGCTTTCAGCCAAAGTCATTGCGTTTAGGACGGCTCAAATCAACGATTGTTAATCAAGTCTACCAACAAGAGACCGCGCGGCAAAATTATGTCAAAAAATCCTATTACGAAGTCCGCTTTCGTGATGCTAACCAAAATATCTTTAAACAAGGGCAAAAGGCAAAATTTACGACAGAAGCCGATGCCAAACTGGAATTATCTAAATTCCACAATTCTCAAATTATTGTTGACGTAAAAATTGCTAAGCACCAAGCACCACCTGACTTGCTTGACCTAAGTCATCTGGCAATTTTAGTTGGAAAAAAGGGCTACGCTTCTCAAGAAGTGCTTACAACTTACCAAAAAATGTACGAGGCGGGGATCTTATCATATCCAAGAACAGAAGATACTAAAATCACGCAAGAGCAGTACGCTCAATTACTGCCACTAGCTAAACAAATTGCCCATGTCACTCACGTTGACCCCAAATTATTAACGCACACAACACTTCGAAAGAAATTCTTAGCAAACAACGCCACTCACGGTGCCAATCGTCCCGGTCTGAATGTCCCAAGAAGTCTAACGGAAATTGAACAAAAATTTGGCAAATGTGGCCGAGTAATTTATGAAGCTGTCGCCAAAAGTTTCTTGGCAATTTTAGCTGAGGATTACCTTTACGACCAAGAACAGGCCCACCTTGCCGATTATCCCAAATTTACCTGCACAATTAACTTACCCCGCGAATTGAATTACAAGCTGATTTTTGACGAAAATGACCTAAGCGACACAAATGCTCAAGAAGTATTGCCTTTTGGCTCAAGCGCACAGCCCTTCGTCTATGAGGGACATAACCCCAAGCCTAAGTCGCCAACTCACCGGTTTATTATTGATTTTCTTAAAAAAGACAAAATTGGAACGGGAGCAACTCAAGAGCAAACATTAGCCAATATCTCAACTGGCAAAAGTGCCCTAATCAAAAACACCAAGGAAAAATATTCGCTGACCTTTCCCGGTTTAATCCAATCAATCTTGTGTGACCAAACCTACATTGCCTCGCCCAAAGTCACCGAACAATTACAAGACACGATGAAAATGGTCAAACAAGGCAAGTTTGACTATCGCAACGTGCCCTTTTTGATTAATCAAATCGTTAAACACGACCTAGCAATTGAACAAAAAAATGCCGCCAATTTGAGCAAAAACCCTAAACTAGCTAAACTGCAAACAACTAAGAAGCCTGCCTTTACGCCTAAGCCAAAAGTTACAGGAACTTGGCGCGGCAAAGAAATCGCAATTAACCAAACTTGGGGCAAACACACCTTTAATGAGCGCGAGCTCAAGCATCTTTTTGCCGGCAAGTCGATTACATTCGTCTTAAATAAACGGAAAATCACGGGCAAATTAGCCAAGCAAACTTACCAAGGTCACCAATTTGTCGGTTTTAAAGCCGACTTTAGCTAGTAATTTACTTATTTTCTAAATAAAATTTATGCAGCTGCTTACTGTATTCGGGCATCCCTGTAAAAGCCAAATTATCAATCACTGTTTGACACTGCGTTAATAATTTTTCATCGCCAGTTTGATGATACCTGATAATATTCGCCATAAACTGCAAGATGTTCTTATAAAAGAAGTTTTCTGGGATAACTGTAACCTGCTGGGCACTTTCAATAAAAAAGTTTGCTTCATCTTCGCGCTTGTTTTCAATACACTGGATAATCATATTATCAATAATTGCTAAAATAATTGCTTGCAATTTCCATTTGGGAGAATTGATAAATTGCTTAACTACCCTTTTAGCAATAATCAAATTACTGTCAATATCAAAAATTACCATCATATAATTGCAATACAGCCGTAAATTATCCTCATTAAAATCCGCAACCTTAAAAATTAACTGCTTCAAAGTTTGCTCTTCTTCTGCTGGCAGTTTTTGGTCGGTCATTTCCGCAATTTCTGCATCAATGTAGACAATCCGCTCTTCCTTATCCGCAAAATTACTTTCTTTAAAAATTCGTTTTAATTTACGTAAATCTTCGACAGAATTTTTATAAACAGCCTCCGGTGCCAGATTAAACAGCTGTTCCTCTTGTTCTTGCTCTGTTTCCTGCTCCTGATTAAGCTGCTTAAAAAACGCCGCCACTGAAACATTGTTATATTTTAGTAGCTGTAATAAATCCTCTGCCGTAATCCGATGAATATTCTTCTCGACTTTAGAATAATAAGATGGACTGACAATGTCGCCAACCCACTCTTTTTGCGTTTTTAGGCTCTCCAGCCGGTACTTTTTTAATAGTTCTCCAATTGTCACTTGTTAAATGCTCCCTAATTTAATCAACTTGCGAATACGCAAGTTTGTGTCAAATACGCCACTTCTTCTTTAATTTATTTTAACTCAAATATACTAAATATATGTTAAATGAAAAAAGGAGTTATCAATTATGGGCATTTTCTTAAAGAACAAAAACTTTCGTAAACTAACACTTGCCAGCTGGTTATCAACTGCTGGCGACATTCTGTTCTACTTGGCATTAATGACTTATGCCAGCAAATTACATAATTACACGCTAGCAATCTCATTAATTTCAATTACTGAAGCAATTCCGCGGTTAATTCAAAGTCTAAGTGGTTATTATGCCGACAGAACTAAGAACAAGTTAAAAATGATTGTTTGGTTAGCGATTATTCGCTTTGTCCTTTATCTGATTGTCGGGTTACTATTTGTCACTAACATTGCCGGCTGGAACCTGGTTCTAATCGTTATTGGCATCAACTTCATCTCTGACATCTCCGGTATGTATTCAAGCGGCTTAACAACGCCACTAATTGTTGATTTGGTTGGCGCAAATGAAATATCTGAAGCTGAAGGTTTTACCAGCGGTATTTCAGAAATCATTTCAACAATTGCACAATTCGTTGGCTCTGGTTTACTATTATTTTTCTCATATTCTAACTTGGCAATTATCAATGCTTTAACCTTCTTAGCCGCTGGTTTATTATACGTCAGTATCAATCATAGTTACCTTCAAGACCACGCCAAAGAAGAAATTAAAGTTAACGAACAAGGCTTCTTCACCACATTAAAGTCATCCTTCATGCAAATCAAAAAGGCTAACGGCCTATTAACTGTTATCTCTGTTATTGCCTTGTTAAACGGCATTTTGATGGCACTTGAACCACTGATTTCAATTGTGGTTGCTGGAAATAAAACCATGCTAATTGGTACTTACAGTTTTACCATTGCCTTAATTGGTGCTATAAATTCAATTGGACTTGCTCTAGGCAGTGCCATTGGAACCATGATTTTTAAGAAGGCCTCACTATTTACCATCACTTTACTTGATACAGTAGTTAGTGCTGGAACCGCACTTGCCGTTATTGCGCAAAATATTATTGCCACCTTGATTTTTATTGCCTTGCTCAGTTTCTTTGCCGGCGTTGCTAGTCCCAAAATGTCACAATGGCTCGTGTCAGCAGTTGACCGCACGATTTTATCATCATCAATTGGAGCGCTAAACACGATTTTACAAGTTGCTGGACCCCTGATGACTACCATCTTTACCAGTATCGCCAGTGCAATTAACATTAATGTCGCACTAGCCAGCCTAATTGTTGTTAGTGTTGCTGTCTTCATTGTTGCCTTTTACGTAATGAAGAAGACACAAAAGACAACGCCAGAAGTAGAACCAAATATTGGCTAAACAAAAAAGACGAGAATTTAAATTCTCGTCTTTTTACATACCCAAATCTGCTCTAGAAATTTCAAGCGATGGATAATGGCCTAACGTCGGTAAATATGTATCTTGCGGACAACTATAAACCATATAAAATTCGTCAGCTTTTTTATTTTCATTTAATTCGGTAAATTTCTTTTTAGCCAATTGGGCATCACTTGTCAGATAAACTACCGCAACAACGCCTAGCGGTTCATCATTTACCTGTTCAACCTTGCCTTTTAGAATTAATTTTAAATTGCCGTCTGGCTTTAATGCCAGATTTACCATTTCGTCAAAGTCCATTATTGACCACTCCCTAACTATTAAAATAATATTATTTTAATAGTTTCCTGAGCAAAAGGCAATTTTATTCAAATCGATCTTTTTTAATCACACGGTAAATTGAAATTATTAACACCATCAAGGCACAGCCCATTGCCACATAGGCCATTGGCCCAACACTCACGGCAGCTTGTGCCTGCGCCTGGGACATCTGATTTTCCATTGCGTACGCCACAATCCATTTCCGCATCAAGGTCGGCGTTAAGATAAAGCTAATCGTAGTTATGCCTGACGCAACTAACATTGTATTGCGCGAATATGGCTCTCTAAAGAACTGCGCCAACACGCAAAATGCCGGGGCAATCATTAATAGCAATACCCAAATCACAATCCAGCGGCCTGCATTGCTGTTCATCATTTGCGCGCTATTTGTCGCGTAACGATATGTTCCCCATAGTTGTCCGCCAGTTAGTGTATTAAGCAAATTCAAAAAATATGAACCTTGTTGCCCATACACGCCGCCGCGATCAGATAATAGTCCCTGCACAATTTGAAAACCGTCAGTTGATCCAGCCGATGAAAAGTCAACATTGACCACTTTTTTCATATATGTAGCCAAGAAGATAATGATTGCCCCACCAAACTGCAATGCCCGCAGCATACTAAGTTTGCGCGATGCTTTTAACTTAAATTCCAGACTTAGAACGCGATCAGGATGATGGCTGCGACCAATAAGATAAATGCCAATTACGACCAGCACTAACAACAAAACCAACAGCCACCACAATTTTGCCATAATGAAGAAAATTGCCAAGACAATAATCGCAACAGCAATATACGGTCGATCAGAAAAAATTTCCCAAAAATTCAGCTTTAAATGACGGTAATTCGTACGTGTCGGCACGCGCAGTGAATAGTGCTTGGTCTCAACACTTTGTTGGACAATTTTTTCTCTATCTGTTTCACTTTCAACATACCGTTTGCGATATTCACGCCTTGTTATGCGTGGATCTTTCCCCATAATGCACTCATCCTTTCAGAAACACTATCCTACCATGTTTAACAGGCAAATTTCTTGTTTTTAGCAAATTTTTAGCAATTTTTATGTGCTAAAATAAAAAGGATTAATATTTTTTTAATTAATATAGAAGGATGGATCATTTTGACAAAATCTTACAAGTTACCAGCTGGGTGGCATAAATCGTTTTATACCCTCTGGCTTGGCTGCTTTATTACAGGTATGGGCTATTCAATGACAATGCCCTTTATTTCTTTATTTATCGCGGACCTTGGTCACTACAGTAAGTTGCAAATCAACCTATATTCCGGACTAGCCTTTGCTATGACATTTATTGCGCAAGCAATCGTTTCGCCTTATTGGGGCAACCTCGCTGACCGCAAGGGACGCAAATTGATGTGTATGCGTGCTTCCGGCGTAATGGCCTTAACCATTACTGCCACTGGTTTTGCACCCAATGCTATTTACATTATCGTCATGCGGTTCATTCAAGGTGCGTTTTCCGGATACATCAATAACGCCACGGCATTAATCGCTGGTGAAACACCGCACCAACGCAGCGGTTGGGTAATGAGCCAAATGATGACTGCCGGAACTGCCGGCAACTTGGTCGGCCCACTGCTTGGTGGTGTTTTGTCCAGTTTCTTTGGTAATTGGCTCGGCGGCGTTTGGGGTTATCGAATTCCCTTCTTTATCACTGGTTTCTTAATGTTACTAGTCTTCATTGGCTCTACCTTCCTAGTTAGCGAAGAATTTACCCCGATTTCTCGTGAAGAAATGAAACCAATGGGCGAAATCATGCACGAGTTACCTAACATTAAGTTAATCATCATCATGTTTATTACTACCTTACTCGTTCAGGCAGCTAACATGTCAATTGACCCAATCGTTTCACTTTATGTCAAATCAATGATGCCCAACAGCAAGAACATTGCCTTCGTCGCCGGTATCGTTGCCGCAACTCCGGGCTTAGGAACACTGCTCGCCGCTTCTCAAGTTGGTCACAAAATGGACGAAATTGGGCCTCTGAAAATTTTACGCTTAGGATTAATTGTTGGCGCCGTTCTTTTCGTTCCGATGGCCCTCACCCATTCACCATGGATGCTGGCAGGATTAAGATTTTTGCTTGGAATTGCCAGTGCAGCCATGCTGCCGGCAGCGCAAACCGTTTTAACTCTCAACACACCAACAGAAAGCTTTGGTCGGATTTTCAGTTATAATCAGTCGTTCCAAGCCGTTGGTTCCGTCTTCGGTTCCATGATGGGATCAATTATCTCTGGCGTCTTCAATTACGCTACAGTCTTTTGGACAACTGGCTTTACTTTATTAATCAATTTCATTCTGATTATTTTCTTCACTTTGAAAAAACAACATAAGTAAATAACAATCAAAAAAGACTAGTCACAATTATCTGTGACTAGTCTTTTTATTTTTTGAAAGGGTTTTGCAAAAGTTGATTACTTATCTGCTGTTTCCTTACCAGCATTGAAGTATTTCAAATCGCCAATTGGTCCTGCTAACTTAAATTTACCATCTTTATAGGTCAACTTAGTAACAGCATCATTAGCTATACCAACACCTTGGTATTCTGGATAGTCTTGAGCTGACAAAAACATGTTGATCGACATTCCTGAGCTAACTACCAGGACATTGCCGCCCTTCTTTTGATACTTTTTAGCAATTGCAGTTAATACTTCTGTCATCCGCTTTTGAACCGTGGTTGATTGCTCTGCACGATATTGTTGCGGCAAAGTAGTATCTAGCTTATTAGCTTGATCTAGAGCATAGTAGCCGTCTTGCATCTTATTTTGGAACAATTTACCAGTCTTAGTTTGAAAGTCTTCAGTACTGCTGTAACCATAATAAGCTGCAATTTCAGGAACATTTTTGGCAATATCTGGACGACCTTCATAACTGCCATAATTGCATTCACGAAGTCGCCAATCAATCTGTAATTTGACCTTCTTATTGCCAGAATAATCCAAAGCACCTTGAGCTGTCTTTTCCTGACGAGTTAAATCACCAGAATATGCAGCCCTGAACTTGGTGCCCTTCAATCCCATTCCAAGATATTGGGCACCCTTAACACCATTATCAGTTAAAGTATAATCGCTCCAGCCCTGAGCCAAGTGCATTACATTAGCAGTAGTTTCACCATGACGAGTTAAATAAATAACTACTGGCTTAGTTGTCTTACTGCTCTTAGCAGACACTTGGTTTGTTCCAACCAAAAAGAGCGCAAATGCACTAATGAATGACACAACTGTCTTCATCCACTTTTTCATAATTGTTTACCGTTTATCCCAAATCTTGACCGTTAGTAGCAATTACATTCTTATACCAGTCAAATGACTTCTTCTTGTAACGCTTAAAGCTGCCTTCACAATGATCGTCTTCATCGACATAAATAAAACCGTAACGTTTGGACATTTCACCAGTTGATGCACTGACTAAGTCAATACAGCCCCATGGTGTGTATCCCATAACATCAACACCATCATCAATTGCGCCTGAAATTGCTTCGATATGTTCACGCAAGTAGTCAATGCGGTAATCATCAACAACATAGTGGTTTTCATCTGGCTTATCAATTGCACCAAGACCATTTTCAACAATAAAGACAGGCTTTTGGTAACGGTCAGATAATTGGTTCAAGGCAATTCTTAATCCAGTTGGGTCAATTTGCCAGCCCCAATCACTGCTCTTCAAGAATGGGTTCTTAACGCCGCCCATTAGGTTACCATTAACTGTTTCTTGCTTTTCATGAGTAACATCAACAACTGATGACATGTAATAACTAAAGCCAATGTAATCAACAGGATATTTAGCTAATAAATCTAATTCCTCTTGAGTGTAGTCAAGATCGCTCAACTTAACACCGTTACGAGCTAGTAAGCTCTTAGTATAAGCTGGGTAATGACCACGTACTTGAACATCGGCACAGAAGAAGTTATTAGCTTGGTTATCTTGCAGTGCAGCTAATTGGTTCTTAGGATCACAATCATAACTGTAAGTAGTAGCATACAAAATCATGCAGCCAATCTTTAAATCAGGATCTAATTCATGACCAATCTTAACTGCTTTACTACTACCAACAAATTGGTTGTGCCATGCTTGGTAGACATTCTTCTTATCGTTAGCACCATTAGAAGCAACCAAGCCTTGACCCATTACTGGGAAGTGCGCAGCACTGTTAATTTCGTTGAAAGTCATCCAGTATTTAACTTTATCATGGTAACGAGTTAATACTGTCCGAGCAAACCGCTCATAAAA
This sequence comes from Lactobacillus sp. ESL0703, assembly GCF_029433435.1. Classification (NCBI taxonomy): domain Bacteria; kingdom Bacillati; phylum Bacillota; class Bacilli; order Lactobacillales; family Lactobacillaceae; genus Lactobacillus; species Lactobacillus sp. ESL0703. Next base: position 146,347 of record NZ_JAQTIB010000002.1, on the reverse strand, counting down.
GTCGATTAATTGCTTGTTCTTCCAGCCACCATACTTCTTAACCAAGTTCAATGGTAATTCATAGTGTGAAATGGTAATTACAGGCTCAATCTTGTATTTCAAACACTCATCAATTAAGGCATCGTAAAACTTCAAACCTTCTTCATTTGGTTCGGTTTCATCACCATTAGGAAAAATTCTGGACCATGCAATTGAAAAGCGGTAACACTTAAAGCCCATTTCTGCAAACAGTGCAATATCTTCTTTAAAGTGGTGATAGTGGTCAATCCCAATATGGTTAGGATAGAAGCGCTTAGGATCAATCGTGAAGTCAAAGTCAGGTTCATTAACAACGGTCATCCGTTCCTTACCACCTGGCAAAACATCAGGTAGTGATAGACCCTTACCGCCTTCTTGATAAGCTCCTTCTAATTGATTGGCAGCAGTAGCGCCGCCCCATAAAAAGTCTTTAGGAAAATTACTTGTATCCATCTTTATCTAACCTTTCTGTAACTATTTTAAGTCAATAAATGCGTCAGTGGCCTTAACTTGACCATCTGCCAGCACCTTAACATCATTATAGTCCTTTGAATTAGTTACGATCACTGGAGTTGTAACAACATAACCTGCCTTTTTAATGGCATCAATGTCAAATTCAATTAATGGATCGCCGACTTTAACAGCTTGATCCTTTTCAACTAAGGTCTTAAAGCCCTTACCGTCAAGCTCAACTGTGTCCATTCCAATATGGATCATTACTTCGGCACCATTATCAGATCTTAAACCAATCGCATGTCCGGTTGGGAAGACCATAGCAATCTGACCATTAATTGGTGAATAGACTTTGCCTTCACTTGGTTCAATTGCGGCACCTTGGCCCATAGCACCACTTGAAAATACTTTATCTTTAACGTCTTTTAAATCAACAACTGTACCGTTTAATGGCGCAGCAACTACTTCAGCTTTAACTGCAGTATCAGCAGCTTCATCATTAGCAATAGTTTCAACTTCAGCGTTAGCATTGCCTTCAGCAACAGCTGCGCCAGCAGGAACTGCTTCACCATCAAGTGGAGCATCAACACTGCTCTTACCGAATAACATTTGTAAACCAAAACCTAAAACAGTAGCAACTGCCATGGCAATAATCAAACCATAAACGCGCATGTCGATACCATTCTTACTAATTGCGTCTGGAATTGAGAAGATACCCATTCCGGCCATAATGTAAACTTTGGTACCAAACATTCCGATTAAGCCACCACCGATTGCGGAAGCGATACAACTAATGTAGAACGGCTTCTTACGAGGTAAAGTAACACCATAAATAGCTGGCTCAGTAACACCGAAGATTCCTGAAACAACCGCCGGAATAGCTAAACTACGAGTCTTTTCGTTCTTAGTTTGGAAAATAATAGCAGCTACAACACCAGTTTGAGCAAATGATGCAGCAAGTGATAAACCTAAGATTGGGTCATAACCCATAGCTGCAATGTTGGTCATCATAACGGCAACAAAGCCCCAGTGAACACCAAAGATAACAAATACTTGCCAGAATGCACCCATCAGAACACCAGCTAAGATTGGGCTGAAGTTGTAAACGGCACTAACACCAGCAGCGATTGCATCACCAAGCCAAGTAGCAATTGGTCCAATTACGATAAAGGTTACTGGAATAGTAATCAGCAGAACCATAAATGGTACTAAGAAAGTCTTAACAACGTCAGGAATAATCTTTCGTGCCAATTTATGTACTTTAGAAGCAAACCAAACCGCCAAGATAATCGGAATAACTGATGAAGTATAGTTCATCGAAATTACCGGAATTCCAAGGAAAGTCATGTGAATTGGAGCTTGGAAAATTGTTCCCTTAAATAAGGTAAACAAAGTTGTCTTGCTGCTAGTCATCGCAACAATCGTTGGGTAACAAAGTGCAGCACCAATTGTCGCACCAAGGTAGCCATCAAGCTTAAACTTCTTAGCTGCAGAAATACCTAAGATAACTGGCAAGAAGTAGAACAAACTGTCACCAATGGCATTTAATACTGTGTAAGTACCAGAAGTTTGTGCTTCCCAGCCCAATGCAACGAACATCGCATTGAAACCTTTAATCATTCCGGCCGCACACATTGGCCCTAAGATTGGGTTGAAAATACCAGAAATCAAATCAATAAAGCGATCGGCAATACTCATGTTGCTGGTATCTACATAATCATCAGCAACTTCGCCGCCGTCGGAAAAGCCACCAACTTTGATTAAAGTATCATAAACATCGGCAACATTATTACCGATAACTACTTGATACTGACCACCAGATTTAACCAATGAAATAACTCCATCAGTTGATTTCATTGCATCATCGTTGGCCTTTTTTTCATCCTTCAACTTAAAGCGCAACCGTGTTGTACAGTGAACAACACTGGCCACGTTGTCCTTACCACCAACATTGGTGATAATCTTTTGACTTAAATCTTCGTAAGCCATAATTCCTCCTAAAAATAGACAAAATAAAACCCGTGGACATAAAAAGTATTACCCAGCTATTAAGCAGAGGTCTTACTTATGTTCTCGGGTTAATGCCTGCATTACCAGTAACACACCAGATAAACAATATTATTTGCCGCTTGTTATGCGCTCATCACTATCAGGCTCTGAACTATTCTGCCTGCGCGTTACCCGCCAGACATGTAAAGTCAGATAAACCTGATCGTCAGGCTGCAATTCCCAACCAGCTTGCTTTTGTAAATAAGTACCAATCTTTAAGACCGTGTCATAAGCCGTACGATACTTTGCCTTCATTAATTCCAGCAAAGACCGGTCTAGCTCACTCCCACTATCATCATTTATGCCGCAAATATGCCGAACCATAAATGCTCGTAAATGCGTCATAAAACGATTAAAACTAAATGATTCCGTGTCAAGCTGCATCCCATATTGATACTCAATAATGGCAATGACACCATGGATTAACTTCGTAATCTTAATTGTGTCCTGCAGCTTAGTTTGATCGGAGCCAGCATTGATAAAGTGATACGTCAGATAAACGGCCTCACTACGCGGCAAGGTCAAGTTTGTCTTCTCTTCAATCAGCTTAATCGCTGCTAGAGCGGTATCGTATTCTTTGGGGAACAACTTATGAATTTCCCAGCGGACCGTTTCTTGGCCCAAGTCGATGCCCTCATCAGCTCGTTTAAGCACAAAATCAATATGATCGGCCAACGAAAAATACTGATAATCAGAAAACTTAGTTTGCAGTTTTTGTGAAGCAAGTTGAATGATCTCAGTTGTCAGTGCTAATGTACGCGTATCAATATCACCGATACTATTGGCCAATTCAATATTCTTCTCAACCGCGACAAACCGACGGCTTATCTTACTCTCATCAATCTCATCGCCAGCTTTTTTGCCAAAGCCGATCCCATTACCAATTACAACCCAGTCAACGCCGGATTCATCAGACACCAAAGCAGCATTGTTATTAAAATTCTTGACAAATTTCACTTTGCTAACCTCTTTTTAACAAAAAAACCTACAAATAACCAATAGCAGATTATGAGTTATTGTTTATTTATAGGTTAATGCCTGATCGAATCAGTAACACGCTTATTTACATTTAAATTATAAATCAGTGTTAAAGCGATTTCAATAGTTATTTGAATATTTTTTATCAGTATTATTCTTAATATACATAATTAACTTGCATCATGCTAATTTAAGCAAAATCCTAATCATATATATTTAATAATCATTGGGATCAGCTTGTGCGGGCTCATATAAGTCAGAATCATCATCTTGATAATCCCACCACTCGCTTTCATAACCATGAAAGCCAGCTTTGGCCATCGCATCATCTAAAATTTGGTAATTATGCTCCTGCTCCTCAGTACGCGGATATGAACGCAAAGCTTTACCAGTAAAATCATCGAAACCACTTTGCATCAGGAGTTCATTTCCTGCCATATCCGTAATTGTCAGATCAAAGGTAACACCCTTTTCATGACTATAATTAGGATTAGGTGCAGCCACCCATTCATCATGAGGATAAACTTCGTACATTTTAATTTGAGCTGTGCTTGGCCGAAAGGCATCCCAAACTTTAATCCGGTAACCCTGCTCCTTTAATAATTTAGCTGCCACGCCCAACTTTTTAGCGGTACCAGCACGGGCAATTGCCGTTGTAAAATCATAAATCACATGATCTGTAAAATTATCCATTGTGGCATATTTCAAATCCACGATAATTGACGGGTCAACTTTCTGAATATTCAAAAATGCTGGGTCTGGCTTGATTGCCTTAGCGGCCGCAATAATTTTTTCTTTAGTCATTATTTGCTCCCTAATTCAATTCATTAACTGGATACTTGTGTCTAAAGTAATAATAGACACCAACGGAAATTGCTGGAATTAGCAGGCCTAACAGTGAAGTTACTGGGTCATCAAAGAAGTTATTGATTAGAATAATCAAAAAGGCAACAACGGCAATAATGACTGTCCATGGATAAGCCCAAACTTTATATGGTCTAGCAGCATCTGGTTGGCGGTAACGCAAAACAGGTACAGCTAAGATTGACAACAGGTTAAAAATTGCACCACTGAAGACAACTAGAGAAGTAAGTTCATTTAAGTCCCGCGTCAAAACTAAGGCAATTGAAATAATCATCTGCATAATTAAGCCGTGATCTGGAGTGCGGTATTTTGGATGAATGTGTTCGAATGTCTTCCATAATAAACCGTCTTTGGCAACGGCATAATAGTAACGTGAAAAGGCTAAAATCATGCCGTTTAATGAACTAATCATTGCCAAAACCATTGTAACTGCAACCAAAATTGTACCGGCATAGCCCATAAATGTTTGCGCAACATTCGTACCTAAGTACAATTGTCCTGCCTTGATTGACTTAGCGATTGCCTTAGCCGGCAGTGAACGATAAATCGCAAAGTTGAACAGTACATAAACAACTGTTGTAAAGCCAACTGATAAGATTAATGCTTTAGGCAAATTCTTTTGCGGATTTTTCATTTCACCAGCAACGGTATTGAGGTTCGTCCAGCCCTCAAATGCCCACAGCGAGGCGATGACTGCAAAGGCTACCATTTGAATAATATCAATCACATTACCCTTACCAGCAGGAAATGATAATGATAAGTTAGGCGTATAGTGGCCAAAGAAAACACCCAAGCCAATAATTAAGACTAGCGGTAAAACCTTCAGAACCGTGAAGAAGTTTTGTACCCATTCACCGATATTAACACCAAAGTAATTGACAATCGTGAAAATAACAATTAATAAAATTGCAATTATTTTTACTGTTAAATCATTAAAATGGAAGAAACTTGTCAAAGCCATCGGCAGCGCAATCGCAATTGCCGCAATTGAACCAGGACCGCCAATCACCATACTTTGAAAGGTAAACATATAACCAACTACTGGTGAATAAGCATCTGACAGATAAACATAAATCCCACCAGTCTCGGGATTCATGGCACCTAGTTCCGCAAAACACAAGCTCCCCATCAGGGTAACTAACCCACCAATCAGCCATGCAAGTAGTGCATAACCCATTGACATTTGCGAACGCTGCAGAACGTATGACCCAATATAAAAAATCCCTGAGCCAATCATAATCCCAATTAAAATATTACTTCCGCCAAACACACCAATCGTCTTTTTCAGCTGCGGCGCGTTTCCTTCACTTTTTTCCTTCAAAATAACACCTCTTAAAAATCAAGTTAGCTCCAAACAAAAGCCCCATTGTCTTAACAAAACAATGAGACCAAATTTAATCATTTTAGACAAATCAGCTAACGCTCCCTAAGCATTCCAGGACTTCTAAGACATTGTCCTGTAATCTCGATTGCGTTACCATTTAATTTAAAAAAAGATTAAAGCAAAACATACTATTTGTCAATACACTGCTTGAATTATTGTTTAATTTAATACAATTTACCCGCAAATAATATGCTATGATAGATTTAATTATTTAGAAGGAGTCTTGAATGGAAATCATTTATCACTTTCATAATGTCCAGACAATTATTGTCAGTAGGCAAGCCGCTGTCCTAACTAATGATGATTTACAAATCAGCGCCACCTGCGAAATCGGTCAAAAATTATCTGCTAACAATTTAGTCAAAGATAATCAGCAGAATATTTACTTTAATACTGCACAAGGCTTATTATCATTTAACGATGCATATTTTGAAAAATTAAATTACTTTAGTGAGCTTGACCTTTTTACCCAACTTAAATGGGGAAAAATCAAAAACCCGCGTGGTACGAATACCTATTCTAGCCAGCACCAATTGCTCGCACATCAGCCCTTGGCAAGCAGCCTGCAACTTGTCGGTCAAGGAGAAGACATATTTCACCAAACTTGGTTAATGACTTCCAATGGCACTTGGCTCAAAAGAAGTGATGTTTGGCTTGATGGCGAGCCGCTAATTACGCGGTCTCATGATCTAAGCCAAACAGAAACCATAATTATCAATCCTCATGGTTCAATTGCCCGCGATCATTTAGGGCAAAGCTTAGACTTGATTAAACCTGACAAGCAGCTGTCGGTTTTGGCAGTCAAAGAAGACGAGTTTGGTAATGAATATCTGCAGATTGGACCCGACACTTTTATTCCAACAACAGACTGCCTCCTGCACGATTACCCCAAGCAATTAAAGTCGCAATCGTCGCAGCTACTTATTACCGAAAACATTAACCAAATGTTTTGGGGAATTCAAAACGGCTGCGAGGCCGCAGCTTTACTAATGGGTCTGCATTACCAAGGTAAACTGAAAACAACGGATTACCAAACTTTCATTAATGAGATGCCACTGTCTCCAGATTATAATCCGTATCACGGCTTTGGCGGCTCACCTTATGAGAACGTAACTGGACGTTTTGAAGCGATTTTTCCACCAGCGCTATTAACTTGGGGCAAAAAATTCACAACTTTACGTGACTTAAATGGCGCAAATGAACCTGAGCTGATTGCCGCCATCAAGCGTGGCAATCCAGTTCTAACTTATGTCACCACCAATTTTACCCCGCCAGACCCGGACACTTATCCGTGGGGCAAAACTTACAAAAACAATCACGCCGTCTTATTAGATGGCTTCAGTGAAGATTTGTTCCATGTTTCCGACCCAATTGACGGTCATTATTGGTTGACAAAATCTGCTTTTATGCAAGCATATAATGTTAGACAATGGGCAATAGAAATCATGTAGTATATATTAGAAAGAAGAAAAATTATGGGACTTAACAAACCACTTTTAAACGCACTAAGCGATGCCAAGAGAGGACCAAAAAATTTAATTACCGATGTTGCCGGAATTACTGTCGGACACAAGACAGTCAAGACTGACCGCCTAAACACTGGAGTTACGGCAATCAAGCCTTGCCAAGACAATATTTTTAGAGAAAAAATGCCCGCTGCAGTTCAAGTAATTAACGGCTTCGGCAAAAGTACCGGTCTAGTTCAAGTTGAAGAACTTGGAACTATTGAAACGCCGCTGGTTCTAACCAACACGCTAAGTGTCGGTACTGGTTACACTGCCTTAGTTAAGCGAATGCTCGCTGAAAATCCGGAAATTGGGACTACAACCGGTAGTGTCAATCCAATTGTCATGGAATGTAATGATAGCAACATCAACCATATTCGTGATTTGGGCGTTACAGAAGATGACGTTAATGATGCTTTCGCAGCAGCTGACACTACTTTTGAAGAAGGACCTGTTGGCGGCGGTACTGGTATGTGCTGTTACGACCTCAAAGGTGGTATCGGCTCTGCTTCACGGCAAGTTGAGATCGACGGCAAAACCTTCACAATGGGCGCACTGGTAATGTCCAACTTTGGCTTTGGCGAAGATTTAAACATCTATGGTGAACATATTGGTAAAAAGATTGCCCAAATGAAGAAGGACAAAGAAAAAGGTAGTATTATCACAATTATTGCTACTGATATTCCTTTCAATTCACGGCAATTGAAGCGAATTGCACGCCGCTCAAGCGTTGGTATTACTCGCAGTGGTTCCTTCGCTGGTAACGGCAGCGGCGAAATCACCCTTGCCTTTTCAACCGCTAATCGAGTAAGCCACTTCCCAGAAAACGAGCTCAGCACAATTCAAGCAATTACTGATGACAAGATTGACCGCTACTTCCGAATTACCGTTGATATCGTTAATGAAGCCATTCTAAGTTCATTAGCCCACGGTAAAACCTTTATCAACTGTAACGGCAAGCCTGTTTACGGTTTGCCAGATGCCTTAAACGAGTTGGGCAATGATCCAGATGCCATTAAGTTAAAGGAACAATTGGGACTTTAATTAATCTCGCTAACTAAATAGGACCATAGAATTATGACAATTCTATGGTCCTATTTTTATACCTGTTTTTGATAAAGTGCTGCCGTTTTATCATCAAACGCACACATTATTACTTCTATTTTAGCCGCTTCATTTTCTCGCAGCCATTTTTTAACCGTTTGGAAAGCAATTAAGGCTGCTCGACCAGCCGGAAAACCATACGCTCCCGTTGAAATTGCAGGAAAAGCAATACTATGCAAGTTGTTTTCTTTAGCTAGGTCAAGTGAACTAACATAACATGCCCGCAAAAATGAATCATCTCTTGCTCGTCCAGAATAAATTGGCCCAACAGTATGAATGACATACTTAGCAGGTAATCTGTATCCCCGCGTTATCTTAGCTTGACCTGTCTTACAACCATGTAACGTTCGACATTCAGCCAATAGTTCTGGACCAGCAGCCTTGTGAATTGCACCATCTACTCCCAAACCGCCAAGCAAAGTCTCGTTCGCTGCATTCACAATTGCATCAACTTTTAACTTAGTAATGTCACCTTTAATAACTTCAATTTTTAACATTATTCTAAATACATCCGCCTTAATTGCATCAAATCATCTGCAGTAAAACCCAACTGTTTTTGAAAGAAATTAGCAAAGTCACCCCAACCGCCGCGAATGGTTTCCGTAATGCCGCGAATGGCAATTCCTTCACCTTTAGTAACATTCATCTTAGCAACCATTTTAGAAATGTCGTCATTACTCGGCAACTGCCGCGAAATAGCGAAATCATATAACTCATTAGTTAACAAATAATCACGGGCAATTGTGTCGTCATCAACGCCCAACGCCATTAAAATCAAAGCAGACACCATCCCCGTCCTATCCTTACCGGCACTACAATGATAGACAAGTGCCTCATCTTCTGGTAATTCCAGTAATTGTGCAAAAATTCGGGTAAAAATGTCCTGACTATGGGGACTAAGAAGTGTCTGCTGGTATATCCGCCCAATAAAGTTATCCTTCATATCTGGAATATGATGCAAAAAACGGTACACCTTACGGTCATTTTGCTGATCCGCAATATCTTCGGAATAAACGGGAACATCGACAAATTCACGCTTAAACCATGACTTATCAGGAGAAGTCTCTTTTTCATACGCTGAACGCAAATCACAATCAACTGTAACATGTAGATCCGCCAGTTTTTGTTGGTCATGAGGCGTAAGTGAACTTAATGAATCCGAGCGATAAATTTTATTCCATTTAACTGTCTGACCATTCTCGGTTTGATAACCGCCAACATCCCTAAAATTTAATGGCCCATCAAAGGCCACAATTCGCTTGTGTGCCATTAGTTCTCACTTCTTTTCCCTTAAATCACTTTACTATTCGCCGTGGGCATAAACTTGGGTTGCCTTAACCGCACGCTTCCAACCAGCATACAAATGGTCGCGTTCTTCCTTAGGCATTTGTGCATCAAAAGTCTTACCGACAACAAAAATGTTTTTCAGTTCATCAACATCTTTCCAATAGCCAACTGCAAGACCAGCCAAAAAGGCAGCACCCATTGCCGTTGTCTCAAGCGTTTTTGAGCGATCAATCTTAATTCCTAAAATATCAGCTTGAAATTGTAACAGATAATCATTGTTTGAGGCACCACCATCAACGCGCAACGTTGGAATATCAATTCCAGAATCAATCTGCATTGTGTCAACAACGTCTCGAGTTTGGTAAGCAAGTGACTGCAGCGTTGCCTTAATAAAGTCATTCTTGTCTGTTCCACGTGTAACGCCAAAGACTGAACCCCGAGCTTCAGAATCCCAATATGGTGCACCTAAACCCGTAAATGCTGGTACTACATATACTTCATTTTTCGACTTAGACGCGCGTGCTGCTGTTTCCGATTCTTCCGCCAACTTAATCATTTTCATCGAATCGCGCAGCCATTGAACCGCACTCCCAGAAACAAAGACAGAACCCTCAAGTGCATAAGAAATCTTACCGTTAATTCCATAAGCAATCGTGGTCAACAGGTTATTATCAGACTCAGTTGGTTCTTCGCCCGTATTCATCACGATAAATGAGCCAGTACCATAAGTATTCTTAACCATGCCCTTCTTTAGCGCAAGTTGACCTACAAGTGCGGCTTGTTGGTCCCCGGCCATCCCGCAAATTGGGACTTTACCACCAAAAAAGGTGTAAGACTTGGTATAACCATAAACTTCCGAATTTGACTTAACTTCCGGTAACATTTTCTTAGGAATATTCAATAACTTAAGAATATCATCATCCCACTTTAAATCGTGGATGTTAAAAAGCATGGTTCTTGAAGCGTTGGTATAGTCGGTCACATGAACCTCACCATCAGTTAACTTCCATAATAGCCATGAATCAATCGTCCCAAACAGTAAGTCGCCGTTTTCAGCCTTCTCCTGAGCACCTTCAACGTGATCCAAAATCCAGCGGATTTTTGTTGCACTAAAGTACGGGTCAATAATCAAACCAGTCTTTTTATGAATCATGTCACTGTAGCCGGCTTTTTTTAGTTCTTCAGCTAGAGCAGTTGTCTGCCGCGACTGCCACACAATCGCATTATAAATTGGCTTACCCGTCTTCTTATCCCAGATAACTGTTGTTTCTCTTTGGTTAGTAATCCCGATGCCGGCAATCTGGTCTGGGCGCAAACCCGAATTAATAATTGCATTAGCAATTGTCGTCTGTACAGCATGCCAAATTTCTTCAGCCTTGTGTTCAACCCAACCTGGTTGAGGAAAATATTGGGGGAATTCTTTTTGCGATGACGCAACTTTCTTGCCTTGATGGTCAATAATCATTGCCCGGGTTGAAGTCGTACCCTCGTCAATCGCCATAACGTACTTTTTTAACATAATTATATCCTTTCTCAAGAAAGCGGTTTTAATATAATTTTACTTATCTGCATGTTTTTTTACAAGAAATAATTATATCATTGTCAGTATTTTAAGTTATACTTGAAACTAAAGCTTGGTTTAAAGAGGAAGGCAAAATTATGAACAAAGAAATTATCGCTCTAACAATTGCTGGCAATGATAGCGACGGCAGTGCAGGTATGACAGCTGACTTACACTCCTTTTATGCACGAAAAGTATACGGCATGGGACTTCTCACTGCAGCCGTTGCTGGCAATACCACTGGTATTTATGCCCAAGAAGTCATGCCACTACCCTTTATTCAAAAGCAATTTGATGTTTTAAACGAAGATTTTAAAATTGACGCATTAAAGACTGGCATGCTAGCTAACAAAGAGGTCATTAATTGTGTTACGACTAACCTGCGCAAATACGACATGGGCAAAATTGTCCTCGACCCCGTTATCATGACCAAACATGGCAATACTTTGCTTGACGATGATGCTTATCAAGCCTTTTTGGACGAATTATTGCCGCTGGCTGATATCATCACGCCTAATTTTTATGAACAACAAAAGCTAACCGGCCTTGCATTGACTACTAAGGAAGAAATTAAGCAGGGGGCCCGTAAATTACAAGAAATGGGTGCTAAAAATGTTTTAATGAAAGGCCGCCACGATAATAATGAACAATCAGCAGTGACAGATATCTTATTAACAGCTGACGGCAATTTTTATGAATTTACTAAGCCATTTATTGATACTGACCGCATTAACGGTACTGGTGATACCTTATCTGCCGTAATTGCCGCTGAACTGGCTAAAGGCAAATCAATTATCGATAGCGTCAAGATTGCCAAGGACTTCACCTATGAAGCAATTGCCCATCCAATTGCTGTGGGTTCTAAATATGGTCCAATCAATCACTTTGCTGCCCAGCAAGACGTGAAATAACACCAACAAAAAAAGAGTCGCGTGGACTCTTTTTTTGTTAACGATAATTATATTCTGTATAACTAATATTTTTAAAATGATGATTACCGTATTTTTTAGCCAATTTCTTTGACTTGAAATATTGGTTATAAACTTTTCCAGTATCTGGTTGAGCTTCAAATAATACTTGAACTTTCTTGCCGTTAACCTTTTCAACCTTCATTGAATAAGCAGCACTCTCGGCATCTTTACCGGCTGGCGTCACAATCGACCAAGTAGCATGATTAATCTTTTTATTAGTACCTGTAGCTAATGCCGCAAGCTTAGCAGGATCTTGATTCTGGCTAACGCTGACTATTTCTGAAGTCAGTTTACCAGTAGTTGGGGCGCTGGCAACGCTAGTCATTTTAACAGTTTCGCCGGTTTTAGGTGATGTATAACTGCCTAACTTAATAATTAATGGTTTAGGCGTTAAAATATTACTACTATACCATTTGCCGCGCCACTTCTTAGGGAAAGAATATGTATTGGCAACTTGTTGGGTAACAGACTTAACTGGTTTAACAGTTTGTGCTTGGACAGTTGTACTTGCCCCAGCTGCACTAGCAAGCGTTGCCGCTGCAAGTAAAGTTAATATTGAATGCTTCATTTAAAATTCTCCTTTTATCTAAAATAATATAATCTTTAACAATTATTATAAAACAATACCAATAGTTATATTATAACAAGCTTGTTACAGTTATTTCCACATGACACCAGTTCATCTATCGGTTCTTAAAAATCAGTTAATTTACCCCATAATTAGAATCTTCTTTTGCTTAATACCAACCTTTTACGCTATAATTTATTACAAAAATACGAGGTTGAGGCGCGATGGCAGACAAGACAATTAAAATTGCATACTTATATGAAGATTTAATGAATACCTATGGTGATTCTGGTGACGTTAAAATTATTCGTTACCTATTAAAGAAGCAAAACTATAACACTCAAATTGACAATGTTTCCCTAGGGGACCCATTCAATGCCTTTGATTACGACTTTGTCTTTTTTGGTGGTGGACAAGACTTCGAGCAAACCGTTGTTGCTAAAGACTTACCGCGGCATAAAGAAACATTGACTAATTATATTAATGCTGGTCACCCAATGCTTGGCGTTTGCGGTGGTTACCAGCTTGTTGGTACTTACTACAAAACAATTGGCGGTGCCACAATTAAAGGATTGGACATTTTGCCATTTCACACCGTCTTTAAAGCAGACAAGCGCATGATTGGCGATACTCACTACAACACCGAATGGGGTGAAGTTAAGGCTTTTGAAAACCATTCAGGTCAAACTTATTTTGATGACCAAAGTTTGCGGCCATTGGGCAAAATGATTACTGGTTATGGTAACAATCCTCAAGATGGACTTGAAGGCCTGCATTACCACAACTTTATTGGGACTTATTCTCACGGACCAATTTTGCGCAACTTGAATGTCGCCAATGCTATTGTCAAGATGGTTCTTGATTGGCACCAAGAACGTGTAACTGACTAATTATTATGCCAAAGCAAAAAACATCTTCAGTTTAATCTGAAGATGTTTTTATTTATTTAAATTTATTACTTGCTTGCATCAGCCAGCAATTCACTAAATGTTGGTTGGTCTGCTGTATCTAACTCGTAAGTCTTACGGTAATCAGCTACAGCTTCTGCGCCAAACACATTTTCGTCAGTCATCACAACGTTAGTATCAATTGGATCAATATCTAAAATCTTAGCATCCAAAACAATTGGCAACTCATTGCCGCTATCTTGCAGCTGCTTAATCTTAGCTATTGCCTCTTTTAATTCCGCTAAATTAGTGGCAGTTAAACCAATTGCACCCATACTCTCGGCTGCCTTGGCCCAATCTGCACCAACCAAGTCAATACCATAAGGTGCCTGACCTGCCTGCAACTTTTCATGGCCGATAAAACCAAATGACTTGTTCTCCAAAACCACGTTAACTACAGGTAAGTGATACTTAACTTCCGTTAACAAGTCCGGCATTACCATTGCGTAGCCACCATCACCAGAAATTGTCCAAACTTGGCGGTCAGTAAATGATAACTTAGCTGCAAGACCTGCTGGCAGACCAAAGCCCATCGTACCGTACCAAGCAGACATTGCGTATTTTTGCTCATGATCGAATGGCAATTGCCGTAAAGCCCACTCTGTGTTATTACCAACATCAAGACCAAAGACGGCATCCTTTGATGAGTTATCCTTAATTGCTTGAATTACACTTTCAGCACGCAAGCCATCATGGTCGTCAGCAGCAAGCTTTTCAAGCCAGTTTACCCACAAAACGCGGTCTTGTTGAGCTGCCTTTAAAAATGCAGTTGGTTCTGCTTGATAATCTACTGCGGCTAATTTTGCCAAAAAGTCCTTCGCATCAGCCAAAACAGTAATATCAGCATCATATTGCTTACCCAAATCAGCCAAATTGTTGTTAACCTGAATAATTGTCTTGTCATTTGGCAAAAAGCGCGCAAACGGATAATTAGTACCAACATACAAAATCAGGTCGCTGTCTTGAGAAACATCAAAGGCAGGCTTAGTTCCCAAGCGTCCACGCGCACCCATGTAGTTAGGGTGATTAGTCGGAAAGACATCTGCAGCTGGTGCAGTAGTCAAGACTGGTAAGCCAAACTTATCGGCAACTAGAACTGCGGCATCACGACTGCCGCGCGCACCTTGACCAAGCCACATCACTGGCTTCTTGGCATTCTTAATTGCGTCAGAAACAGCTAATACATCAGCATCCTTTGCTAAAATTTCATTATTAGTTGTACTTAGAGCAGCTGTCTTGGTTGCTACGTACTCAATTTCTTGTCCTGAAAGGTCATCAGGCAATACAACAACTGATACTGACTTAGTTGCATAAGCTGACCGGATTGCCTCATCAATTAGACTAGGAATCTGCTCGGCATTAGCAGCTAACTTATGAAATTGAGCAACATCTGCGTAAATCGGATCTTGATTTAATTCCTGGAAGAAATTAGTATTCATAAAAGCCGTTGAAGTCTGACCAACTAAGGCTAATACTGGTACATGATCCATCTTGGCATCGTAAAGTCCGTTTAACATATGGACTGATCCAGGACCAGCTGAACCAAAGGCAACCCCAATCTTACCAGTTAGCTTAGCATCAGCTGCTGCTGCCATAGCTCCAACTTCCTCATGACGTACTTGAATATACTTAATTTGGTCACGTTCTTGGTATAAGCCATCAACTGTATTATTAATTGAATCAGCAGTAATGCCGTAAACATGGTCAATATTCCACTTCTCTAATACTTTTGCAAGTGCTTGACCTGCCATCATCTTTGTCATATTAAAACTCCATTCTTTGAATTCATTCCATGGCTTACTTTTTGTAAGCATTTCTAAATAATATCACTTACTTTTTGTAAGTCAAGATATAATACCCTGATTTTTTAAACGCACAAAAAAAGCGATCCCTGTTGGGTCGCTTTTTTTCGTTATAAAATACTATTCAGCTTGAGGAATAACTGTCATGAGACCCATACCGAAAGTCTTCTCCAGTCCAACACCATTAGTTAAAGCTCGTTTAAATAAGTTAACATTTTTCACAACTAACTTACCCTCAAACTTCACACTACTGAGCCGCACTCTTTGACTATCTTGATGAAATGCTATTGGCCAATCACGACTAATAATCTGTAATTCCGGAATTTTTACTTGAAAGCCATTCTTCTCTGCTTGTTCAAGCAGCCACCGTACTTGATCTTTTACAGTAACAGCAGGCTCTACTTTACCATCTCTTGACTTAAATGATGGATCAGCAGCTAACCTAAATTGCATGACTTGATCTGACTTAATTTTACTTAAAAATTCGTCATAATCTTCGATATCAACCGTACCCGAAACACCATACTCTAAGAGACTACTAGAATCTGGCTTAGTTTGACTAACAATTATCAGATATTCTTTATCCATTAGACGATCAATTCGCCATAAATGGGGCTCTTGATCTTCAGATTCGACCTCATCAGGAAAACTCTGTTCTACCCAATTGTGAAACGCAGAAAGTTGCGTTAATTCCTTAGCTTTCGGCCAATTGTTAACATCAATTTCAACTCTTGATAGATACACTTCTGCTTCCCTCCTTCAATTACCTTGTATAAAGCTAATTAAAACTATTAATCTTGCATTGCCTTTGTTAAGGCTTCAGTAACCCTATCCAGCAATTCTGATAGATTTTCAGCTTGGTTGTTAAATTTTGAAGGATGATTAGTAAGAATTACATTCATCAAAGGTTCTTCAACGAATCTCTTAGTTACAACATATTCGTCTTCCAACTTCTTAATTGATCTTGCAATACAGTCCTTCTTAGAAGGAATTGGTTCTTCAAAGGCAGAAGCCAAGTTAATTGGTGTATCTTCCCGCAAAGTAATCATGATGTAATTCGGCAAAGTCTTGTTAGCAAATGTCATTTGCGAACTAGTTGGCATTGAAAGAATGAAGGCCTTAACAAAAGCAACAATGTTCTTAACAATATCTTCATTGTTAAGGTTATTAGCTAAAGTACCAACACTAACATTTGCATAACGATATAAAATTGCTGCATTATATTCAACTGCACCTAGCATATCAACATTACTTGAGTCTTCTGGGTGTGAATCTTCAATTGCAGTAAAGTAATCGTATTCTGGCTTGATTTCATGGGTTGAAATTGCGTTTGCCATTTGAGCTGCTGCATTAACATTAAGTACAGAATTATCTGGAACCATCCGGCCAAATAATGCCAAATCAAGAGAATTATCAGATTCCAAAATGCGCGTAACGTCATTCTTGGCAGTTTGATCGGTCAAATTATCATGAGTCAAAGCATATTGAGCTAATTTTTCTAATTGAACAGGACTAACTGTCAAAAAAGTAGACGTTAAAATCTTGCCACTATCAGAATCCCGGTTAAATTTGAGACCAGCTGCACCCAAAGTAGCAATGGCCTTGTCCATTGCAGCTTTTTCGTCTAAAGAACCGTCTAAAGCTGACAATTCATGAGCCAAAAGTTCTGCAATTTCTTTTGTCTTTGTACCAACTGCAGAATTTTCTGCTTTAAAGAAATCACGTACAGCCTTTTGCCAGCTTTGTGCAGAAACACGTGCACGAGTAACGCCGCCGTAATATGCGGTTTTAGGTGCGCCTGTACCATCTTGGTTAATGTTAGAAGATGGTACTTTCTGTAAGATGTTCAGATCGAGATATAAATTTGTATTACTCATTCCAATTACTCCTTTTAAGTATTGTTGGCCAAATCATGTATTTTATACTTTACTTAATCCATGTATTCCTATATTTATTCACTAATAATTAGTACATCCAGTAAATTTAGTTTAGGTAGAACTTGATTACTAACTAAAAATACTTTTAAACATACATGTCATTATTATAAGCATAAATTTATTTGTTAACACATTGTTTATAACTACATATTATGTAATAAAACCATATTTTTTGCAAGGTGTTTTACAAAGTAAAATATAGTATACGAACATTAATATTCAACCAGCTATATTAAAATAGGAAATCTATTACTCACAGCTTCTGGAGCACAGATTATAAATGTTATTTTGGATATTCAGTACTACTTCTGAGGTTAAAATTACTCCCATGAATAAGTAATCCTACCTTTTCTATGATATACTTATGACACTAGGACAAGCCTAAGCTTGCCCTGGTGTCTATTGCTACTTACCTAAAAATGAAGCAATAGACTTAAGATAGTCGCAAGACCTGCAATCAAGTCAACTGTGAAAGAAATATTTTCCTGTATTTCTTTTCTCTTGGCTTTTTGTTTTGCCTTATAATACCTCTATCAAATCAAAAGTAGCACCCTCATGTGTATGAGGAATACACATTTACTGTAAACATATAGGTAGCATCTTGAGGATCAACCCCACTCACGTGGAGAATACCAGCCGCCTGCTGTATGGTAATAGGTAACCCCAGGATCAACCCCATCTATATAGGGAATACACCATATTAACAATCTCATTAACGGCAATCATAGGATCAACCCCACACTCGTGGGGAATACTCAAACTCAATCGGTACAACGTGATCCACAATAGGATCACCCCCACACTCGTGGGGAACACCATTTCTGAAGTGTGATTTGCATTAGCCATCTGGGATCACCCCCACACTCGTGGGGAACACGCTTCTACTTGTCTTGCCGTAAAGACCATGTCGGGATCACCCCCACACTCATGGGGAACACACATTGGCAGCCTGTTCATCGTTCATGCTGGTAGGATCACCCCCATACTCGTGGGGAACACTGAGCATTATTAACTGCAGCAGTAATTTTATTAGGATCACCCCCACGCATGTGGGGAACACTTAGCCGCAGTGAGAATGCGGAAGCTACGCCAGGGATCACCCCCACGCATGTGGGGAACACTCGTATAACTTCATAAACTGTTCCATACCTGCGGGATCACCCCCACGCATGTGGGGAACACTTACCTGCATAGATCGTTGTCCCTTTGATGCCAGGATCACCCCCACGCATGTGGGGAACACTTGTTTACCTGACTAGCAAACTTCCAATATTTAGGATCACCCCCACGCATGTGGGGAACACGCCAGTTCGTCCTGCTGGATTTTGAGCTGCTTGGGATCACCCCCACGCATGTGGGGAACACAAGACTTGCCACGGCTTCAAGTATACGCAATGGGGATCACCCCCACTCACGTGGGGAATACAAAACTATCGTGAAGCAAAAAATAGGGCAGGAAGGATCACCCCCACTCACGTGGGGAATACTCTTTTATGGGTAAGTATTCAATTGCGTAACTAGGATCACCCCCACTCACATGGGGAATACTATCCATCTTTCTACATCAAGCCGTACCAGCTGGGATCACCCCCACTCACGTGGGGAATACTGGTTGTGGTTCATCAGAAGCATTAGAGAAGCAGGGATCACCCCCACTCACGTGGGGAATACAGTAAAAGATCCCTATGATACCAGCATCTTTAAAATTTAGGACTGCCTTTTTCCATTAGTTTGTTCGCTAACTCCATTGTCGCCTGAGCATCAGATAGCGCATTGTGTGGCCGCAAATTTTCAATATTATAAAACTTCAGAACCGTTGCTAATTGGTAATTATCAAGGAACTTTTCAGCCTTCTTGACTACTGCCATTAAGTCAACGGTTTTATTATTTAATTCCGGTAAATTGCAGGCAATTAACCCAGAAGATAAAAACGTCTCATCAAAATGAAAATTGTAGCCCATTAAAATAGAAGATTTAATAAAATCCTTTAGCTTAACAAGAGCGGAATCAAGAGGTATTCCCTTATCTTCCAGCATCTTATCAGTTATCCCTGTTAATTCAGTTATTGACTTAGGTACTTTCTGATCCGATTTAATTAGTTCGTCAAATTTTTCATAGCTGCCATTTCTTAATCTTTTGACGGCACCAATTGCGATAATTTGGTCACGATTTGCTTTTAGTCCTGTTGTTTCAAGGTCTAGCACCGTAATTTCTGGTTGCGACGCCTTAGCTTGGGACTTATTCTGTTTATGCGCCATCATTCTTGCCCGATGAAATTTTGATGCATTACTAAAACCATATTTTGTAGTCTGAGGGACAGCATCAACATTAAGGCGCATTACCAGCGGGATACCATCATAATCAACAACTTCATAATTTCGCCGTGTTGTTTTAATCTGATAGCCTAGCTCGGTATTGGTACTATAGACCATAGTTGCTTCACCGTTACCGATATTCTTTTCCACTCGCTGCCACACCAAGTCACGTATTCGTGCACTAACGTTGCCAACATAGACACCTGTTTGAACTTCTTGATACCACTTGGTAAGGTCGCCTCGCAACGATTGTGGGACTTTAGTTAAAGTAACTACAATCATTGGTCATTATCCTCTTCAATTTCATGATATTGGACGCCGAATTTTTGCAAACCTAGTTTGTCATCCCACAAATTGATAACATTTGCCTCTTTGGTTTCTTTTACACCCAATAAATCTTGTAAATCAGTTACCATTCTCGTTAACAATTTGCCACTGGCAAATATGTCCCGCATAGCAAGCCGTGTCCTAGTAGAAATATCCTTATCATTACCGTATTTGGCAGTTATCTCAAAGGCAAGCGGAATCGAAATTTCTGCCTTATACAAGTCCGCAAAATCATAAACAAATGCCAAATCATGGCCTGTATGGACAAAACCTAACCCTACAGAAGCACCCATTGCAACAATAACACTATAGCTTAAACCATATAAAGCTTGGTGGGCTTCGGTCAATGCCTTATTGATTGGTGTCTGGGATTCAAAATCATCGGGATTGTATTCACGCCTAGTCCAAGGGACACCTGTTATCTTAGACTGTTCACGATAGATTCGTCTAACACGACTGCCTTCCTTGCCCCGCAATTCCTGCATTGATAATTGCGAAACATCTTCACCGGGAAAACGCATCTGGTACATTTTTCGGGCAACTGCTACTCGGGTACGTTTATTCGATACTAATTTAGCTTGCGCCTCAAGTAATTGCGAAGAATGATTGAGTGAACGACCATGAGCATAATGACGCACGCCGCGCTCACCTACCCAAACGACACTCATGCCAGCATCACCAATTAATTCCATTGC
Source organism: Lactobacillus sp. ESL0703 (assembly GCF_029433435.1). Classification (NCBI taxonomy): domain Bacteria; kingdom Bacillati; phylum Bacillota; class Bacilli; order Lactobacillales; family Lactobacillaceae; genus Lactobacillus; species Lactobacillus sp. ESL0703. The sequence goes on along the minus strand of NZ_JAQTIB010000002.1, from coordinate 125,582 downwards.
TCGATGAGTAACATCAACACCCGGTCCCAACATTAATACGCTAACAATTGCCGCTGGAACATAAACGGTACCGCGACTATCAGAAACCATTAGGGCACTATCTTGACGGTTTAACTTAGCATGTTCAAAATAAAGAAACGTTATTCGATCACTAACCCTCGCCAATTCTGATAGTTCGGGTTTCTTAGCACCAAAATTTTTAACCATTATTTTGCCCGCGGAATAACCGTCATTAGTCCCATACCAAAGGCCTTTTCGCGACCAAGTCCATTAATCAAAGTCTTCTTAAACAATTTAACATCAACAACTTGCAAAGTACCTTCAAACGTAACTCTACTAAGGCGTACCCTGCGGCCGCCGCGATATGACAATAAAGGCCAATCACGACTAACAATGTCAAAAGATTGCTCATCTGCAGTATACTTCACTCGAAAGCCAGACTTTTCTGCCCTGTCAGCCAACCATTTCGTTTGTTGAGCCACGGTAACATGAGGGAATATTTTGTTTTGATCTTTTGGTCTGTACGACGGATTAGCAGTTAACCTGAATTGCATCATCTGTCCTTGCTCAATTTTACTTAAAAAATTATCGTAATCCTTAATAATAACCGTATCAGCCACACCATAGCGTGACAATTTATTCCTATCCGGCTGATTTTCACTAAGGACCAATAAGTATAAATTCCCTGATAAGCGGTCAAGCCGCCACAAGTGACGTAATCTCTCACCAGCACTGATTTCATCTGGAAAACTTTGTTCCACCCAATTATGAAAGGCCGAAAGTTGCGTCAAATCTTTGATTTTTTGCCGATTATCTACATCAATTTGAACTCTTGATAAATACATTTGCGCTCCTTTCTATAAAGCTGACATAATATCATGTTCAGTATTCTGTTTAACTTCTAATTCAACCGTAGTAGTCTTAACTTCGCGAAAACCATATTGGCGCGATTTTGAAGCAAATGAGATTGCCCGATCCTTCACCAAAGTATCTGTTTTATTAGCATCAGGTAGCAAATCAGCATCGGCAATAATTTCTGCCCTAAATGTAGCACCATTTTTTTGCCGATGCTGATACCATTTTGAAGCTTGCCAAGGCAGGTTACTTAATACAGAAACCGGGTCGCCATCTATCATTTCCATCTGTAAAGCACCTGCGGGAACGTTGGCCCGCCGTCCTAAGAACAAGGCATAATGGGGATGTTTTAAAGCTGAGTGAATTTGCTCAATAGTTGCTTCATCGCCGCCAACAGCAGCAACAAAAACTGCATCTTGCAAGTAGTCGCGGTAGGTGATTTTTCGGGTATCTTTTTTCCATTCAACTGTTTGAAAATCGGTTAAAGTTATCCCACGCTGGTCAATACGAACGGCAAATTTCAAATCATTCAACTGCTCAATTCGCTTATCATCGCGACTGTAGCCTAAGGCTGCCGCAATCATCCCAATTACCGCACTTTTTGACGGATAATCACCTGTCGTCCGCCGCTCAAATGTTGCTTCATTACCGTAAGACTGCAAAGGTGCAGTCAGCCTAATCGTTAGTGTCTTCATCTTGCATCGCCTTTGTTAAAGCTGCAGATACTTGATCTAATAATTCAGAAAAATCAGCAACTTTTGCAAATTGCCCACCTTCTTCTCGTGAAAAGACAACATTTAGTAGTGGCTTTTCTAGAATGTCATTAGTGGTCTGATATTCATCTTCTAATTTTTGAATTGATTTTTTAACAAAGCCGCCTCTAGTCATGACTGGCTCTTCAAAAGCCGACACCAAATTAACCGGTGTATCTGAACGCAAGGTAATCATAATATAGTTAGGCACTGTCTTATTAGCAAACGTGTTTTGCTTGCCCGTTGGCATTGATAGGACAAAAGCTTTAACGAACGCAATAATACTTTGAACAGCATCATGGTCGCCCAAATTTTTAGCCAATTCCTTAACATTAATATTTGCATAGCGATATAGAGTTGCAGAATCATATTCAATCGTTCCCAGCATTGCGGCACCGTTAGTATCATCTGGTTGCAAATCATCTAGCGCCGTGAAGTAGTCATATTCTGGAACAATTTCATGCGTTGAAATTGCATGGGCAACTTGAGCCGCTGCATCAACATTTAATTCGGGATTATCCGCAACCATGCGACCAAACAAAGCCAAATCTAAAGAATTATCTTCTTTCAAGATTTGCTTAATTTCTTTTTTAGTATCTTTATCATCCAATTTATCATGAGTTAGTGCATACTGTGCTAGTTTATCAATTTGACCGGGACTAACTAGCAAGAGCGCACCTGTTAAATTCTTATCTGTCTTCTTATCTTTTTTAACTTTAATTCCTGCAGCAGTTAAAATCGCGATTGCTTTATCCATTGCCTTGTCTTTGGCCAAAGAACTATCCAAGCTCTGCAATTTTTGTGCTAAAAATTCGGCAACTTCCTTAGTTCTTGTTCCAACCGAATCACTTTCGTCTCTAAAATAATCACGCATCGCCTTTTTCCAACTTTGCGAAGAAACACGTGCTCGCGTAACGCCACCGTACATCGCCGTCTTAGGTGCACCCGTATCATCACGGTTAATGTTAGAAGCCGGCACTGTTTGTAAAACATTCAAGTCAAGATATAAATTTTTGTTAGTCATTTTAATTATTCTCCTTCAATTTCTTTATTTGAGTTAGCTACTTTAAAATATTGTTCACCCCATGACAAGCGAACTTTACCAGCAGAATGATAATTTTTTTGAAAATCATATAAATCCTGAGCTAATAAAGGATAATCAATTTTAGATGTTTGATTAGTTGCCTTCAATATTTCTACTAGATGTGTCAGCGAATTAATCACGCTATTAATGTTATTTGTGGCTAATAATGGTTGAATACGTCGATCCAAAGCTGCTTTAACATCTTCATCCGCTCTTAATTTGGCAAGTGCGGAAAACAAGCTTACACCATCAGCTTTTTTAATCTTATTTTCTGCAGAATCACCGGAAACCAATTTTCCAGCACTTTCTTTATCGGTCTCCAACTTTTTTATTAGATCTGTTAAGGAACCAATAACACCACTAACAGAAGCGGTTGCTGGTGCTAACTTAATGCGTCGATCAATAGGTTTTCTAATATTTTCATTCACTCTCAACCTAGTTATAGCATCAACTAAGTTTACACTATCAATTTCTACAATCTTTTTTCTCGAATCACCATAAACTGATTCATCCCTGCCTTGCTGATGAATCGCATAAAAGCGTACCGCAGCAAAAACCGCAATTTCACCATTTGTTGGCTCACCATTTTTACTCAAAAATTGTTCTGGTAAATGTTTCATTAATAATGGCAAAACATTCTGTGCCCGTTGACTTGTAATCGTTGCGGCACTTCGTAAGCTTGCTAAAGCAGCCCTGTCCAAATTACCATCATCATAAAGTTCGTCGATAATTTTAGCTGTTACTTTTCTTATTGCATAATCATATTCCATGTAAGTCATCACTCCTTTTTGAACATTGTATTAACCCGATATCTAAAGTAATCATCAATCGTAAAGATATTTCTCAGACCCTTATCGGTAAAAATTCCTTTTTGGTCACGTGATGAACTGGTATCCATAACCTTTTGGGCTTCAGTAAAAGCATGCTTTCTGAGCTGTTTCTCCCAAAGAAGAAGCTTTTCCCCATGCTCATCTTGATTAGTTAATCCTGCAAGCCAATCTTTAAACGGCTGATTTAACCCATAATAGAACTTGGAACTTAAGCGATTAGCAAACTCCTTAAGTGAATTATCCTTAAATCCGCGAATTTCACCAATATCCCAAGCAAACTGCCGAAAGTATGTGCCAACTGTCTGGGTCTCTTCAATCATTGCTTCAATTTGTGCTGGCCAACAATTTTCACTATCTTCATCAAAAAGAACATCGGCATTAATACTCATATCATCAACAACTTCAGCGACTGGTGACTGCGATGTCGCATTACCATCATCAATTAAGTCCACTGATGCCAGTGTCAATAATTTATCACGTGGAATTGCTGTCTGCCCTTTAAGTAAACGCAGCCAAACGACAACTCCTGGCTCACTGTTATTATGAGCCTTGTTAGCATTAACGTAATTACCAAAGTTACGCCACATTGCCTTACCTAATGACTGCAATCCTCTAACTGCTGGCCGATAAGCTGCTGTCTTTTTATCATATTTCCAGACAGTCATTGGTTCAATCATTGCGTTATCACTGACGATTTTTGGTAATCCTGCACTAAAGATGGTTGGCACGCCATCTTCATTCCATTCGATATGCAAAATTCGTGACCAACTTGTATACAATTCTGCAATGTTATTTGGTAAAAGATTTTTCTTGCGTTCAGTAATATATTCTTTTGCACTTGAATATTCCCAGACCGGTCTTTGAGGTGCTGGTTCTTCTTGACCAAATAAGACTAGGTTCAACATCAAAGTTTCAAAGAGCGTCTTACCTTGAGCAAAAACCGGGTTTAACTTATACAGCCATCCAGGTGAAACTGAAAATTTATCATCAGCCTTAATCTTGGTTTTATCAGTTACACCCGTAAAATTCTGGTACGTAATCAGCCATCTAGCCAATTCATCAACTGCAATTTGGTTTTTACTTTCACCAGCTTTTGGTGCAAAAAGTGCAGGAGTATTGTTACTTTCAGAAATCCGGCGATTAATTTGCTTAACTGCTACTGTTCCCGTACCTTTAGCAACTACCTTATTGGCTGGCACCAATTCGTCATATTCAGCTTTGGTCACCTGATAAAAAGGATGTTCCCCAAAGAAAGCAAATTTATCAGAATAATGCTCTAAATACTTAATGACAATATCTGTAAATTGACCTTTTTGGTATAACTTTTGCCAAGTTTTTACTACTGTCTGTTTAATACGACTCTTAGGATAAAATTTAATTATCGTAGCATCTGACAAAAATTTCTCGGTACCATTTTCTAGCCACTCGTAAGGTTGGCCATCTGCATCAAAACGCGAATACACCGTTGTTAAAATTGCTAATAACAGTCGCATAACTGCCAAATCTTGTGCTCGCATTTCACCAGCTAATTGCCGGTAATTTTGGGCATTTTCAAATAATTCAATTAAAGACACTTTTTGCTCTCGACCGGTTTGTTGATCGATTACTTTAAGCCAAGAATCTGTAACTAGATTAAAGTCTTTTTCAATCATCATCATCATCCTTTGTATAACTTAAACCAAACTGCTCAGAATACTGCAATGTCCACTTACCAAGAGTAGTTGTTAAATTCTCATCTAATGGCAAGGCTAAAGCACCCTTAAGCCAAACACTATTTTGCCAATCGGCACAGTATTCATTAGTAAGCTCTTCTAAGCGTTTAATTACCGCTTCAATTTCATTAGCATACTGGGTAATTGCAGTTGGCAGCCTAATTATTTGCTCTGAAATATCATAATCTGAGACCTGAGCCAAATTTTGACCATTAATTAAGAAATTACCCTTAGTTGTATGCTTAATTAAGATAACTTCAATTGTTTCCTGAATATCACGGACAGACGCACTAGCCTTTTGTTCATCCTTATCTACATCTAATTGGTCATAATTCAACCAGCCATGAATTGATTCTTCAGGATCAGGATCATCAATTTGAAAATCACTGGCTTTTTGTTCCTCTTTTTCAATATAAAGGTTAAATTCTTTTTTTGCTTTTTCAATTCCATTAATTTCAGAATCAGTTTTAGGATTATAAACTTGTTGGACAAGATTAGAAATATCATCAGGTAAAGTAATCTGCTCTGGCAAAAAGTGATCCGTCTTCATCAATAAATATTTGTGATAAATGCTTTCATTAGCTGGACCATAATCACCAAAGTCATTAATTCCCATTACATAGAGTTGCGGCTGCTCTAAACCTTTAGGTCTAGCAATTTCATGTCGATGCAGCCGGCCCGCACGCTGCAAAATCAAATCAATTGGTGCAATATCCGTATAAAGGACATCAAAATCAATATCCAATGATTGTTCTAAAACTTGAGTCCCAATTACAACCAATTTTTCTGGTCGCTTACTTTTTTTATCAATTTTACCAATTGCATCTTGCAATTTTGTTTCCTGCTTTGTTCGCTCTGGCGCTAAAAAAGCAGAATGTAAGACCATTAATTCGACATCTTCTTGCGCAACTAGTTTAGCCAATGATTGCGCGCGTTTAACCGTATTAACAATAACACCAGCTACTCCGCCTGCTTTTATCTTGTCTAAAATGTCGGCTACCAATTCCTCATCAGGCAAATTAATTCTGCTAACTTGCAGCTTTTGTGTTTTTTGGTCGCTTTGACCGGGAAATTCTGAAATTTGTTTTAATTGACAGCCATCAAGAATGCTTACTAATGGATATGCTTGATTGTTTTCCCAATCAGCTGGTGCCTTAAATTTTAAAGCAAATTGCCAGCCATACTTGCCAATTAAATATGATTGGATCAATAACTTTCTTTTTTCTGTTGGTAATGTTGCTGAAAGAATAACAATCGGAACATGATACGTACCTAACCATCTAATTGCCTTATACAAATATTGACTCATGTAGGCATCATAAGCATGAACTTCATCAATCACGACTACTTTCCCACTCAATCCTAAATGCTTTAAGAAAAGATGTTTCTGCTTTAATCCCATTGAAAGAAGGTTATCAATCGTGCCAATTGTAAACTTAGTTAAAATCGACTTCTTCCCAGAAAACCAACTATTAACTGTGATTGCTCCTTTATCTGTATCGTCTACCACATTTTCGGCATCAGGTAACTTCTTATATTCATCGTCAAATGCTTTTCTGCTGTGCATTAAATCAATTGAAAAGTCGCCTTTTTGTTCATCAGATAATTTTTGCAGCCAATGTTCAACTCGGCTAAACATTGCATTACTAGTTGCCTGCGTCGGCAAGCCCATAAATAAACCATCTGCACCGGTAATGTACGCGAGCTGTTCAACAGCAACCAAGGCTATCTCGGTTTTGCCCAGCCCCATAGGTGCTTCCACAATAACCATTCCTGGATCAGTTGTTTCACCAATTGCTTTAGTTATTGTTCTTTGAACAGGTCTTGCTTCAAAGCCCCATCTCTTTTCATACGGATCAGTTGCTTCAGAAACTTTTTGCGGCTCCCATTCTTCGCTAAGGTACCAATTATGCATTGCCTTTTCAAAACGTTCTTCCATATTTAAATCATACCAAGTTTGATCTAAACTAATTAATGGAAAGAGGTCTTCACCATTATTGGTGTGTTCGCTTGAAGCCAGCCAATCTGCCATAATAATTAAGCCTTCCAATATCACGGCTTGTGGCTGAGTAATGTTCGGTATATCGGTGGCACTTTCATAACCAGCTGTTGCTAAACCATAGTCAAATAATTCTTTTTGAACCTGCTGCCAAGGCCTTTGCAGAGCTTTATTTTGATCGCTTTGGTAATAATTAGCTTTTTGGTTTCCAATTTCATTATACGGGGCATCTGCTTCTGGCTTACCATGATGGCCGCCAATTAATGCAGCAACATTTTCAGGCACGCCAAATTTTAATAGCAATGCTTCTCCAGCTCGATTATGAGGAGACTCTTTTTGCAAAGGTAATTGCAAATCATCAAGACCAGAAAACCCCTGCCTTATTAACTTTTCAATTAATTCAGAATCTAGATTTTTATCATTGGCATATGATTCTTTAGTTTGAAAAGCTGGCGTGGCCTTTCCAACATCATGGATAAAGCCCAAAAACTTAATTAATTTATGAATTTCATCATCAGATAAATTGCCCTTTAAAAATTGACGCTGATTATTGGATAACCAATGATTATATAAGAAATTAATTACCTTTTTAGTATCAGTTAAATGAGCAATTAATGGTAACCAACGCTGTTGACCGTTTTCGGTGTTTTTCTTAGCCCACAGGGCTAGAGTTTTTTTTGATAATGCTGGCATACTTTACGTTCCTCCTCAATTTTATTTTAATAAGCATTATTAAATTTATTAAAATATATACCCAATAAAATATAAATGCAAACGCTTTTTCAGAATAAATTTAAATAAATAGGCTATGACATTATGCCATAGCCTATATCACCCCCACTTATGTAGGGAATACCATATTTATAAGTATTATTGACGGATGACCCTCATACATATAAGGAATACATCTTTAATTATAACATCTTTAAATAATGTAAAAAGTTAAGACTGTCTCAACAAAACAAGGAACATTTGCATAAAAACATTATCAAATCGGATCTTATATTGTTATAAAAAATTATGAGCTTTCGAATATTTCACAAACTAGACCAATTTAAAAAAACCCAGGAAAACCTGAGCTTTTAACAGCTGAACTACTTACGCAGTTTGTCAATAATGTCTTTGACATCATCGAGTACATCTTGAATTTTTGCAAAGACAAGATACAGCACAATCAAATTAAATAAATCACGCACGAGTCTCACCTCCTTTGAGCAAGTTGACTAGACTTGCCTAGAATGTGCACTTAGTGTGCTATTCTATTTTACCAAATTATATAGCTGTGATATACTTAAAGTACAATCAAATTAATATCTCAGCACGAGATACTTAGCGTGCATGCAAATCGACTACTTGCAAGGCGCCTGGGGCGGTTATAGCGACCGCCTTTTTTGTTTACAGAAGAAATATCAAAATCAATCCCACGCACATGTGGATAAAATTATTTACTAAACTTGATTAACCATAGTCATTCATCATTTTCAGTTTTTTTCTTCACCCATAAAACCAAAATTTCATTTTGATAAATTAACATATTTACCTCCTTCAAATTTTTATATATTTATTTGTTATTAAGTTTACTATATAATATAAAATGATTTATTGCAAGTGCTTTTAAAAAATAGGCTATAACATTACATCATAGCCTAAATCACCCCCACATACGTGGGGAATACCATATTTTTATTTGTCATTAACGGATGACCCTCATACATATAAGGAATACATTTATAATTATAACACATTTAAATAATGTAAAAAATTAAGACTGTATCAATAGAACGAGGAGCATTGTAGAAAAGATTATGAGCTTTTTAACAGCTGAGCTACTAACACAGTTTGTCAATGGTATATTTGATATCATTAAGTATACACATCTTGAATTTTTGCAAGCGCAAGCTTCCGCGTAAAGAGCAGTGACCTGTTAATGGTTAAACTAATACCCGCTAGTGTCGTAAACTAGAGCGGTTATTTTTTCCAAGCAGAAACACAAGATCAATTATAGCGTACCCTGTTCTTAGAGCCTGCATAGGTCATTCAAAAGCCACTTACTACTTTAAAGTAATAAGTGGCTTTTTTCTTTTATAAAGTTCCAACATAATTAATCGCTTTACCAATAATTTGATTTTCTCCTAGAATTTGAGGCTTGTATTTACTATTTTCAGGAATAAGCCATGTTGTACCTGCTATTTTTTCAATTCGTCTAAATTTAATATCTTGGTCAACTAAAATAGCTGCAACTTCATTACTATCAACTTGTTCTTGCTCATGAATCATGATAGTTGCACCGTTAGGAATACGCGGTTCCATTTGGTCATTACTATTTTTAGCAGAAAATAAAGTTCCATTAGGAATTTCTTCTAGATAAGTTGAAACATGACCAATTACATTATTTGTACTTAGAATGGGACTAACCAAATTTTCACTTTTTAATAGAATTGTTTTAACTATATTTTTTTGTGATGATTTTAAACCCACTATATTTTCGTTCACACCCAAAAGATCATTAACACTCGTATGCAAAGCAGTAGCAAATTTAGGAGCACGATTAACTGAAAATTCACGGGTTTTACTGAAATATCGTGAAACCGCGGATTTAGACATGTTTACACGTCTAGCTAATTCTGCAATAGATACATTTTGTTCTTGTCTAAGCTGATCTATATAATCAATAATTTCTTTGCTAGTTCTCATAAATAAACAACCTCACTTGTTTAATATTATAAATATAGTGTAGTTTCACTCCCCCATACACGTGGAGAATACTATTATCGAGTTTGCTTTCTATGATGCGAACCGAGGATCACCCTCACGTATGTGGGGAATACACAAGTCCTTGAGATTTTTATCCTTAGACAAAAAGATCACCCCACCTGTGTGGGGAATACCTTCTGTCATGTCTTTTGCGTTTGCGTAGTCAAGGATCACCCCCACGCATGTGGGGAATACAACGCTTGTCGGATATGACTTGCAAGAGCATGAGGGATCACCCCAACATACGTGGGGAATACGGTTTCGTAATCACATTCTTCCCCAATCTTGCAGGATCACCCCCACATACGTGGGGAATACCCAACATTGTAGCTGTGTTTTGCCGTATTAGCAGGATCACCCCCACACACGTGGGGAATACTGATCCAAAATTTTGGGTTCAGATAGCCAAAGAGGATCACCCCCACACACGTGGGGAATACTTGCCCATATCCAGTGAGCTACAGCCGAAAGAAGGAGCACCCCCACACACGTGGGGAATACTTGCAGCTATCAAAGAAGACATTGCTGACTACGGGAGCACCCCCACACACGTGGGGAATACGTTTCTTGCGTGCTTGTAGCTTCTGATGTGATAGGAGCACCCCCACACACGTGGGGAATACTTTTCTTCCAATTCATCTAACCAATGACTTGCAGGAGCACCCCCACACACGTGGGGAATACTTAGCATCAGGTAAATTGCCATGCCATGAAGCAGGAGCACCCCCACACACGTGGGGAATACTTGAAAGCAAGCTGAGAGCAGAGAGCCGGGGAAGGAGCACCCCCACACACGTGGGGAATACTTCACTCATCGCTGTCGTCCTCATCACTAACTAGGAGCACCCCCACACACGTGGGGAATACTATTGGATCGTATTCAGGAACACTGACTTACCAGGAGCACCCCCACACACGTGGGGAATACCAGTTAAGGCAAAGAACCTGCCTGATTGATACAGGAGCACCCCCACACACGTGGGGAATACGTCAATTGAATGACCAAAGTTACTAAGATTGGAGGAGCACCCCCACACACGTGGGGAATACTAATCGCTGTAATTTGCCCCTGTAAATTACTTAGGAGCACCCCCACACACGTGGGGAATACTACAAAACTTTGCTACAAGCTTAGATACTGATAGGAGCACCCCCACACACGTGGGGAATACTCCCACGTCCCACCTTCGCCGTCATCATCGTCAGGAGCACCCCCACACACGTGGGGAATACTGGGGTAAAAATGATGAAGAAAAATTCACATATAGGAGCACCCCCACACACGTGGGGAATACCTGCCCAGAACGCTCACGTTGACAATAACATGAGGAGCACCCCCACACACGTGGGGAATACGTTTCTTGCGTGCTTGTAGCTTCTGATGTGATAGGAGCACCCCCACACACGTGGGGAATACAACACGTTTCTGGAGCTAATAAAGTCGCTAAAAGGAGCACCCCCACACACGTGGGGAATACGCAAATTTTTGTGCCTTTTTCCATAAGTCCAAAGGAGCACCCCCACACACGTGGGGAATACTCAGAAACTTACGGAAAAATTGATGGCGATAAAGGAGCACCCCCACACACGTGGGGAATACAGTAAAAGATCCCAGTCATAGCAGCATCCTCAAAAAGAAGAATATACTTTTTTCATTAGTTTGTAAATTTCAATTTATGATTACTTACTATAAATTTTTATGCTTCTTCTTTGGCGTAATATTTAGCGCCATCGCAGCGGCAACCACTAATAGTGCACCAAGCCAATCAAGCGGCGTCATAATCAAACCAAAGCACAAAACCGACCCAATTGTTGCAGACAGCGGCTCAAAGGCATCAAGCAAACTAGCCGTTGATGCCTTAATAAACCGCAGCGAATTGGTCATCAACTGAAACGGAATCAGCGTGCCAATTACGATTACTACGCCAACAGCCAACCAAACTTGTCCAGTTAGATGCACATGTGGCCATACAGGATGAATAATCGTTAAACAAATTCCAGCAGAAAGCAGTCCCCACCCTGTAACTACCAGGCTGGAAACACGATGCAGCACACTAATCGGAATTAACGTGTTAGTTGCCACACCAATTGCCGCCAATAACCCCCACATCAGTACTTCCGGCGTCAAGGCAAAATGGCTAAAATCGCCATGAGTTGCAAGCAAAATAACACCAATAAATGCGGTAACTGCAGCGAGCATATCCAACACACGCAAGGTTTGTTGGTGGCGCAGAATTAAATACGCCATCACAAAGAATGGTCCGATAAACTGCAGAATTGTAGCTATTGCTGGATTGGCCTTTTGCACAGTAATAAAATAAAACAGTTGCACTGGCAGTAAGCCGAAAATACCGTACGCAATAATTATCCAGGCGTCGTGCTTATTTTTCATAGTTGCTACCGGCTTTTGTCCGACAATCGCAGCAACTATTAATAAAATCACACCTGAGACTACCATTCGCACCTGCGTAAGCCAAATCGGCGTAATTTCCGGACTTAAATTAAATAACGACTTGGCAAATAGACCTGAAATTCCCCACATAACACAGGCTAAGCCCGCAAGAAAGGCCCATAAATGTCTCTTCTTAGCTGTTACCATTTCTAACTCTCCTTTTTTATTATAACTTCCCTATAATATCAAAAAATTCTTGCAAGCTGAACTAACTAAAAAAGAAGCATGTCTACTCATGCTTCTTTTTGCTTACCATTTTTAAGCCCATTCTTGCTGCTCATACGCCATCTGCCAAAATTGCAATTCATAATAGCTGCTGCGAACAAAAGCCTGCTGCATTTTTTCCCGCTCATCTGCAGAACCAGAATCAGCTAATGTATTCGTCAACTGTAAAATTCGCTGCACATTAGCTGCATACCACTCGCCATCATAGGTATCAATCCACTCTTGATAATACGAAACAGGCGAGCCGCCAGTTGCTAATTTTTGCCCAATTTCTTGATACAGCCAATAGCAAGGCACAAGTGCAGCAACAGCCGGAGCGATACCATCCCGCGCCAATGTCATCTGCAAGTGATTAACGTATGCATACGCAGTCGGCGCAACTGGCGTTTGCGCAATTTCAGCTGGCATAATCTGCAATTGCTTAAAAAAATTCTCGCGCACTGCCATCTCGCTATCCTTCAAGTCCTGCGCCATCTCAAGTAAAAACTGCTCAGTCTGTTGGCCATCCGTTTTTGCTGCAATCGCACGGTGAAATTCACTAAATTGATTTAAATAATACCGATCTTGTAATAAATAAAAGCGAAATTTGGCCAGCGGTAATTCCCCACTTTGCAATTCCTGCACAAATGGATGCTTCATACTCTTCTGCCATAGACTGCTCGCTGCTTGGTGTAACTGGTCCGTAAATTCTGTCATGATTATCTCCTTAACTACTAGTTTGCTTTTAATATTTTGCCGTCACTAACTCAATAATTTATTTTATTATAAGGCTAACAATAAATTTATTACACGGTTAAAGTGTAAAATTGTTGCTATTAAAAATACTTATTGTATTATATCTGAAGGGCAATTACGGCATGAGGAAACTAGTTTGGCTAAAGAAACATGCGCGCAACTTATCTTAGTAAGACTACCAGTATTTACATTGCCAAATAGTCTTAAATCCAAAAGTAGCTCGCAAATAACGAATCTTGTTAACAAACAAGGTTCGTTATTTGATGATACCCCCGAGCTTACTAATGGATAAGTGAAATTGCTAGTGCTATATTTTTGCCACTAGTTCCTCAGCCATAATTACCATCAAACTGTAATTGATTAAGGTTTAGCCGGTGAAAGATAACTGACGCCAAAAGAGCCATTCAAGAAACAACGTGGATGCCCAAATATTAATTACCTACAGAAAGAGGAAACTTTTTATGCAAGTCTTTTTGACATCTGTATCAAGCGTAGTTGTGATTATCTTAATCATGGCCCTCGGCTTTTTACTAAAACAATTTAATTGGATTGACGATAAGTTTGGTAGTGAAATCTCTAGTATTATCACTAAGATTGCCCTGCCAGCTTCAATCTTCACTGCTGTTATGAAGAACCTTAGCCGCGGCAGCCTGCTGCAATTATCAACCGAATTATTATTCCCAGCTTTGGGTGTGATTATCGGTTATCTTATTGCTTGGCTAAGCATTAAGGTCTTCAAAATCCGTCCTGGCCGCCGAGGAATTTTTATGAATGCCGTGGTTAACGCCAACACCATCTTTATTGGGATGCCCCTGAACATGGCACTGTTTGGCGACAAAGCCATGTCTTACTTTTTGGTATACTACATTATCAATACCGTTTCTACTTGGGCATTTGGCGTTTTCTTAATCCAAAACGACGACCCGACTGCTAAAGATAAGAAGACTAACCACAAGATTAACTGGAAAAAGCTATTGCCAATGCCACTTGTTGGGTTTATTGTTGCTTTGGTCTGGATGCTATTAGGGATTCCTGTACCTAACTTCTTAAACTCAACGTTAACTTACGTTGGTAACTTGGTAACCCCACTGTCACTGATCTATATCGGAATTGTCCTACACGATGCCGGAATTAAGAACGTTAAGTTTGACCGTGATTCAATCTTAGCATTAATTGGTCGCTTTATTGTTTCACCAATCATTTTGATTATTTTAATTAAAATCGGAACAAATGCCGGCTTTAATTTACCGAGCTTGATGCGCCAAACTTTAGTTGTCCAAGCAGCAACGCCAATGTTAGCTGTTTTACCAATTTTAGCCAACGAATCACACGGCGACGTTAAATACGCAACTAATATTGTGGTTGAAAGTACAATTCTCTTCATTATCGTCGTTCCGATTTTGATGACGATTTTACAATTTATCTAATAATTAAAAATACTTACTTAAAAGACTTACAAAAAGCCCAGCTCTGATAACACAGCTGGACTTTTTTACTGCTAAAAATAACACAACATTGACTTTAGCATTGTATTATTCATTAAAAGCCGTTATAATTGGAAGCGATAACACGAGGGGGGCCTTTTAGGCTGAGATGAAACACCGTTTCAGACCCTTTGAACCTGTAAGCTAATACTTGCGCGAGGAACGTGTCAACTACCTATTGCTTTGACACAATTATGTGTCAAAGCTTTTTTATTAGTTTAAAGTCGTGGTTCGGAGGACTTCTTCAATAATTTTTAGGAGGAAGATTATGCAGTTAGAATTATTAGACAAGTTGCGCCAAGAGAACCCTGTTGTTCTCAACGCCGCTAATTTCGTTACTGTTCAAGACGTTGCCAACGGCTTAAACGCAATTGGAGCTTCGCCCATCATGAGCAGCGAAATTGATGAAACCGACGAAATGGTCAACATGGCTTCAGCCGTTGCTATTAATATGGGCAGCTTAACTAAGCTGCAAATTGCACACATGAAAAAAATGGGTGATTTGGCTCGAGAATATCATAAGCCGATTGTGCTGGACCCTGTTGCAGTTGGTGCTGTAGATTACCGCCTTAATATTGCTCAAGACCTATTATGGAACTTCCACGTTGGCGTTATTCGTGGTAACGCTGGTGAAATTGCCGCATTAGGTGAATTTGACTGGCAATCTAAAGGTATTGATGCTGGATCAGGAGCAGGCAACCTTGATGAGATTACCAAGGAAGTAGCCAAAAAGTACCACTGCACTGTCATTGCCAGTGGTGCAACTGATACAATTAGTGATGGCACTAATGTTGTTCATGTTCATAATGGTACACCGCTATTCCAAGCCCATGTAGGTTCTGGCGATATGTTAACAAGTATCGTCGCTGCCTTTTGTGCAGTGACCGACAGTCGCTTCGAGGCCGCTCAAGCTGCAACGCTTGTTTTCGGTTCAATTGGACAACTGGTCGTTCAAGATCATCCCGATGTTGGCCCTGGCAGTTTTGGCATGTATCTCATGGACTATTTAGCAAAAGTGCAGATTGCTGATATTGAAAAAATTGCTGATTATGATTAAGGAAGTATTTTATGGCAGAAGAAATTAATTCATTCCCTCAAGTTCTGACAATCGCAGGTACAGATTCCGGCGGTGGCGCCGGCATTATGGCCGATATGAAGACTTTTCAAATGCAAAAAGTCTTCGGCACGGCAGTTGTAGTTGCCGTTACTGCGCAAAACACACTGGGCGTTCAATCATCACACTTGCTTCCACTGGAAATGATTGATGCACAATGTGCATCTTTAGCCGCCGACTTTAAAATCCGCGCGACAAAAACTGGAATGCTCGGCGATGCTGCTCATGTTCACCAAGTTGCTCTAAACTTACAGAAATATGACTTTGGTCCCGTGACTGTCGATCCCGTCATGGTAGCCAAAGGTGGCGCTCACTTACTAAGTGAAGATGCAGTTGCCACTGTCAGAAATGAGTTGTTACCACTAGCTAACCTAGTAACGCCCAATTTACCAGAAGCACAAGTATTAACCGGAATGACCGTTACTTCTGAAAAGCAATATCCCGATCTTGCCCGTTCACTGCAAGACATGGGCGTTAAGAACGTACTAATTAAGGGTGGCCATTCAAGTGCTGAAGAAGTAAGCGACTTTGCCCTACTTGAAGACGGCTCTAGCTTCTGGGTCAGCAGTCCGCGAACCCATACCAAACGCACACATGGTACTGGTGACACTCTAGCCGCTGCAATTACTGCCCAGCTTGCTCTCGGTCATAATCTAACCGATGCAATTAAACTTGCCAAAAAATACGTTACCAAAACAATCGAGCAGACAATCCAAGTGGGACATGGTCACGGACCACTCAACCACTGGGCCAAATAGATAGGAAAAATAATGCAAAAGTTTAATGCAAACATGCTTCGTGCTTACTTCATTTGCGGTACTCAGGATTTACCAGCTGGTAAGACCTTGCCAGAAATCGTCGAAGAAGCACTAAAAGCCGGAATTACCGCCTTTCAATTTCGTGATAAGGGAGCTGGCTCAACTTTAAGTTCTGGTGAGCGATTGCCCATGGCTCAAAGGCTGCACAAACTCTGCCAACAATATCAGGTGCCCTTCTTTATTGACGATGATGTTGCCTTAGCCAAGGCAGTTAATGCCGAAGGAATCCATGTTGGCCAAAGTGATGAAGCTATTCAACAAGTTATTAATGAAGTTGGCAGCCAAATGATTGTGGGTTATTCCTGCTCAACTCTAGCTGAAATTGAAACTGGCGATCAACTTGCTGGTATTGATTATTACGGCAGCGGACCAATCTTCACAACTCAATCCAAAGATGACGCTGACCCTGAAATTGGGCTAGCTGGCCTTGCCAATTTAGTAACTAGCAGTAAACGGCCAATCGTCGCAATTGGCGGTATCACAGTAACAGACTTACCTAATATCGCCAAGACTGGCGCTGCTGGTGCATCTGTAATCTCAATGATTGCCCAAAGTAGTGACATCAAGAATACTGTTAAAGCAATGCTTGATGCACCGTGGCAAAATTAACTTATTTTCTAAATACATGTTTAAAATCACGCCATAGTGCGTGATTTTTTTAATTCTTTCGTTCTTCAATAATCGTAAAGATTATTCCTAGAATTAAACTAATATTCCAATAAAATATTGAAATACCCGCGATTATTCCCAAAACATCCTGCTGAAAGACACCGTACAAACACAAAAAAATTAAGCCGGTACCTAATACTAACCATTCCATCCATTTAGCTACTCGTGCACCAGCAGCATGTTCAATATAACTGTCGCGTTCGTCATCATCTAACATATCTCTCTTACCCTTTTTAATATCCTGCCAATTAAAAAGGTACCCTGAAGCACAAAGTAGTAACAATATTGCCCAAATAATGTGCTTCACTCTATATGCCGCATCTTTATCGTGAAATACTATCACTACTTCAAGT
Source organism: Lactobacillus sp. ESL0703 (assembly GCF_029433435.1). NCBI lineage: Bacteria > Bacillati > Bacillota > Bacilli > Lactobacillales > Lactobacillaceae > Lactobacillus > Lactobacillus sp. ESL0703. The sequence goes on along the minus strand of NZ_JAQTIB010000002.1, from coordinate 107,746 downwards.
ATACCCATTACTAAAAAGACCAAACCATAAATAGCAGTGCGCAGTAATTTTTTCTTCATTATCAATTCTCCAAATATTCTTTTAAGCAAAATAAATCTTCAATACTTATGCCAAAAAAGCATGCCAATTTATATGCTAATAACAATGATGGCTTGTATTTGCCTTTTTCTACAGAAATAATTGTTCGTTGGGTCACACAAACTTTACCAGCCAATTCTTCCTGAGTTAATTTATGTTCTAGTCGTAACTTTTTTACTAAATTTGGCATTATTTTCATCTCTACATTCAATTATCGATATGAAGCTTACTTCATATGAAGCTAGCTTCATATTAATTCTTTTACTGATAAAAATCAATCATAAATAAAAAATGCACAGCTTTATAAAAATAAAGCTGTGCATCTTAAATTCAATTATTTATAAGCGAAAATTTAGTCATTTAACTTAATTGTTTGTACTTCACTATTATGTATTACATTCCCCGTGACAATTTCAGAAACATCTTTGACTAAATCCATATTAGTATAAACAACAATTATTGTATCGTCATAACCAGCTGCCTTAACCATTTCAAGATCCATATCAGCAAGCTGCATACCTTGTTGAACAGTATCGCCTTCCTTAACCATTAATTTAAACGGTTTTCCCTCTAAATTAACCGTATCTAATCCCAGATGAATTAAAATTTCCAAATTATCTTTTGTCGTAATCCCAATTGCATGCTTAGTCGGAAAAACGGTTGTAATCGTTCCTGCTACTGGAGCATAAATTTCGCCGTTTTTTGGCTCAATAGCATACCCGTCACCTAACATTTTTTCAGAAAAGACGTCATCTTTAACAGCGGTAATAGGAATTAATTGACCATCAACCACTGCATTAACAGAAATGCCCTTCTTTTTAAATAATTTAAACATTCTCATTACCTACTATTCTTGACTTTCAACAATATAATTATTGCTGAACAGATACTAAATAAAAATACAAATGCAATTGAAATAGCTTTAATTAACCATTCACTATTTTCTTGCCAGCCTTTTTTAACCGAGCGTAAACTAATTAATCCGAATAATGCCAAAATTGAACAAAACAGATTACCAACTAGCAACTGACCAATAAACTGACAAGTCATAAAAAAGCGATAATTATGGTTTTTATATAAAAAATCATCCTTTTTCAGCCATAAGTAGTAGCCCAAAATAAAATCAGTAATGATAATTATTACATCTACTGCAACAAACGGTGACTTCATTATTGTCATTACATCACTCTTGGTAATTGCTACTTCCAAAACCATAAAGAAGCAAAAAAATAGTGGTATTAGTAATAACGCACAAATATATGTAATTAAAATCCTACTAGTATTTAAATGTGCTTTATCTAAAAACTTAGTTACCCAATTATTTATTTTGCTCATCTTTCTTCTCATCTTGTTTATCAACCCAAATACCAAACTTATTAATTAAAAGATCTACTAACGAATAAGCTAAGATAAAAGATACACTGTTATCATTATTGGTAAACTTAACTGTTGGATAGTAAAAATTATAATCTGACAAGGAAGCTAACTTACTTTGTTTTAAATCAGTAAAAGAAACATAACGAAACTTGTTGTTAACCAACTCAAATTTGCTTAATTCATCATTAATCTCTCGATTATCACCAGTATAGGAAATAATAAATAATAGATCGCCTTTTTCGGCAATCTTACCCACCATTTCCAATTCACTTAAAGCAGCAGGTAATACAATTGATGAAATACCAAAAAGTAATAATTCATGAGAAAGATAATTTGATAAAATTTGCTGAATCCAACCCGTTGAATAAATATAAATATTATTAGCATTACTCAAATCGGTATAAAATTTATCTAAATCAAGGGACTTGAAATATTTACTTAGATTTTCTGTTTCCTTTGCTAAATCAGAGTCAAAATTATTCTTAGAATTGTCATAGTTTGCAGCTTGCTCCTGTTCTAGAGAAACTTCATTTAAATAAAATTTAAGTTCACTATAGCCGCTTAATCCTAAATGTTTGCACAAACGAAAGATTGCAGATTTAGAAACATATAATTTACTTGCTAGTTCAGATAAGCTCAAATTTTTACATAATTTGGCATTATTGAGAACAAATTGAATGATCCTTATTTCAGAATCATTCAATTTGCTACTTTTTTGATAAATTAAAGATTTTAGTTTTGACATTAATAAATATTACGCTCCATATTAAATAGTTACTTATACATTATAACTTTATTTCAATGCATAAAAGCGTTTTATTTAAATTATCCGATTAACAACTAACCTTCATTAATATCATCTTTCCTTAATTCCTGCATTGCTTCAAGAACCTGAGCAACATCTAGTCCAACGATAACTTGGATAGCCTTGCCATGATGAACTACATTGATTGCCTTAGCGGCCTTAAATTGCGCATCTGTTCCTAATTTATCAGGATCCTCAACTGAAACACGCAACCTAGTTGCACAAGAACTTAATTCCTTAATATTCGAACTACCACCGAGTAAGTCGAGAAAAGCAGTTGCTCTAGTAATATATGGATCAGTTTCAACAGAATTATTATTTACTTGTTGATCTTGACTAGTCTTTTTAGCTTCATATTCTTTCTTATTTAATAAATGAACATCTTCATCATCTGCTTCACGACCTGGTGTTGCATAATTAAACTTTTCAATCATAAATTTAAAGACAAAGAAAGTAATAATCGCAAAGACAATTCCGACTGCAAACTGTACCATATAAGTTTGCCAGTGATTACGCCATAGCGGAATCCAATTTTCAGCCGCCATGTCAATACCACCTAGTGTAAAGTTACCAACAACACCTAAACTAAACATTACAGTATTCATTGTTGCTGCAAGAACGGAATAAACAATCCAAAGAACAGGTGCAGCAAACAAGTAAGTAAAATCAATTGGTTCAGTAATACCAGCAAAGAAAGAAGTAAGTGCAGCTGGTATTAATAATGCTGAAGTTTGCTTTTTCTTACTCTTTTTAGCTGTTGCATAAAAGGCCAAACAAATAATTGGTGCAAGGAAAATCTTTTCATTACCCCATAGTTGGAAGCCCATTTGTGGCGCCAACTGTTTTAGCGGATGAGTACTTAAAGCAAATTGTGTTAAGTGTTTTAACCAAAATGGTTGAAGTCCCCCTGCAACTACTGCAGGTCCATATTGAAATGGAATATAAACTAAATGATGTAGTCCTGTAGGAATTAAAACTCGATTCAAGAAGTTATAAATCCAGACGCCAATTACACCACTATTAAGAATGAATTTTTGCAGTCCACTAATCCCTAATTGGACTTTAGGCCAGCCCCAGCAAGTTAAAAATGCCAAAGGTATCATTGCAAAAAAGCCAAGTATGTAAACGAATGTGGAACCTTGAAAAGTACCTAACCATTCTGGCAATTTTTTATCAAAATAACGATTATGAAGCCAAATTACAATTCCAGCGACAACTAACGCACCAATCATACTGGTGTCTAACGTCTTAATTCCGGCAATTTCAGTCAATCCATGATTAGTAGAATTATCAATTATTTGAATATTAGCAAAATTAGGAATACCAAAGCTTGCACCCCAGTGTGTCAAAATAGCGCCAATAAAATAGTTATAAGTCATATAAGTAATCAAAGCTTCCATTGCGGCTCTACCCTTAGACTTATTAGCAAGTCCGATTGGTAAACCAACAACAAATAACAATGCTTCTTGCTTAAAGACTGTCCAACCACCAGCAGTAATCGTATCCCAAATAGAATTCCAGGTTGTCCCCGGATTTGCTAAGGAACCAAAAACTGCTTGGTTAGTAAACAAACTACCTATTGCAACAACTATTCCAGCAAAAGAGAATAAAAGCACTGGCACAAACATTGCTGCACCAAATTTTTGAAACTTCTGCATCATAAGCAATCATCCCCTAACACTTATTTCAGTTCTGGCCAATATGGTTTATTTACAGGGATCATGTCATCAAGAATCTTTTTAGCAACTGATGCATCAGGAACTGTCTTATTTAGAGTAAAGGCTTGTAGCATCTTTGTGTAAGAGTGTTGTTCATAAGCATCGACAACTAATTTTTCACAGGTTTGCTGTTCCATCATCATGCCGCGTTGGAATCTACCAGCTTCACCTGTTGCCATTGGTTGAATACCATCAGCACCAAATAAACATGGAACTTCAACAATTGAATCTGGATCCATATTTGAAATTGCGCCATTATTTGCAGTATTGGCAAAGAATTTTTCATGCGTATTAAAGGCAATTGCATGACAAATATCAACAATATAATTCGAGTGTTCAGCGTTTGCTTCCCAAATATTTCCTTTAGCAGTTCCTGCCTTAACAATTCTTGCACATTCATCAAAGACAATCTTTTGCCGATATTCACGAATTTCGTCAGTTCTAGTATGCTTAGGATCTGCATTAGCAACTTCATATTGTGGGAAATAGTAATATTGCATGTAAGTGTTTGGCAAAGTTTCTGGATCTAATTCATAGCAATCCTTGGCCTTCTTAAAGGTTTCAGCCCAACTCTTTTCCAAATCCTTGTCGAAGTCGCCGCCAATCCAATAACCTTCTTTAGCAGCATGTTCTTTAAGTTGCGGCAATAAATCTTTACCTGTGTTTTTATCACGAACTTCTTTCCACCAGCCAAAGTGATTAAGTCCATAGTAATTAACATCAAGATCATGGTAGTCATTTAAGCCGCAAATACGTGCCATTCTAGTCATAATTTCAATTGGCATATCACAAATATTGATTACCTTAGAGTTAGGTCTAAATCTACGGCAAGCTTCTGCAACAATTGCAATTGTATTAGAGTAATTAATCATCCATGCATCTGGCGAATATTTTTCCATATAGTCAATGATTTCAATGATTGCAGGAATGGAACGCATACCATAAGCCATTCCTCCAGGTCCTGTTGTTTCTTGACCATTAACGCCATATCTTAATGGGATTTTTTCATCAAGATCACGCATATGATACTTACCAACTCGAATTGATCCCATGACAAAGTCAACATCTGTAAAAGCTTCTTCTGGATCAGTTGTATATGAGAATTCAATTTCTGGAGCGCGTTCCTTCATAATAATGGCACATGCATCGCCAATTTTCTTTTGTCGCTCTGCATCGTTATCGTAAAACTTTAATTTTCTAATCGGAAAACGATCTTGATTAGCAATCAAACTCAATACAAAACCTGGGGTAAAAGTACTACCACCACCAGCAATTACAACGGAATATCGTTTATGATTTTCAGACATTATTTTCTCCTTAACAGTTTATCGCTCAATTTGAGCTATTCATTCTTCTAAGCTAGCTTACAATTATATTTATATCATTATTTTTATAATTTGTATCCGCTTTCTTAGAAAGTGAATAAGCATTCCAGGACTTGAATTACGTGTTTCACTTTGAGAAATATTTTTCAGGACTACTAATTAAATATAAATCCACAAAACAAAAAAGCTCTAATTAAAATAATTAGAGCTTTACATAGTTTGACTTCTGGTTATTATTTGGTAACAATTTTCAAAATATATTTAATAAAACTAGTAGTTGTAATTCGTGATTTAAACATAATTAATCTTGATATCGCCAAACTTGCTGCTGCCAGTCAATACTAAAGTTGGGCCACCGCCATTAGAAGTGCCATTAATCTCAACATCGCCAAAAGTTGACGACATTTGGTCATCAACCTGCCACGACAACGGAATATACAGCGAAACATCACTCATTGATGAATTAATATCTACAATTACCGTATCAGAAGCTGCTTTAGCCGCATCAAGATAGACCTTGGCATCCCCCATTAGTGAATTAATCGTCACACTGCGCAAACTTTGTGAACGAACGTACCGCGAAACATCAGACAATTTTTGATTAACCACAATATCTTCTTCGTCAACATTTTTACTGCTGCTACCAAAAACATGATCGGCATGAAATGACTTTTCTGGTCCCAACTTTGACCAATTACCATCGACCTTGTGACCATTGATATAAACATGCGTGTTGTGTGTACCTTTGTAAAAAATCATGTGCAATCCCCCCGTAATTAGACATGCCGCAAGTAAGACTGTCCATGGTACAATCTTAGTGATTTTAAGCGGCTGCGCATACACAATTAATAAGAAGGCAATTGAAAAAATTGTGCCGCCAATACTGCGATTAGCTAGACCTTCAATTAAGCATGCGCCAAAAACAATTGTCCAAAAAATCGTCCAAAAATTTAGTCGAAATGAAAACAAATTTAACTGGTTCATGATTAAAAAGATTGCTGCCCCTAATAGTGCAATTCCCCAGAATAGTTCTTTAATCTTTTGTTTTTTCATTATAATGACCTTCTCTCGTTTAATCGATCACTCAAGCTGTGGTAATAATGGCGTGACACGTAGACAGTTTTGTAAGTATCATGAAAGTGCACCTGACAATTAGTAATTGACCGCGTCAATGAATATACCTGTTTTAAATTCAAAATTGTGGACTTGGACACCCGCATAAACTGACTGCCCAACAAATTTTCTAATTCATATAACTTATAATTAACACTGAACGAATCGCGGCTCGTATGTGCAATCACCTGCCGATCTTCTGTTTCAAAAAATAAAATGTCGGCTAAATCTAGGTAATACGAAACATCGTCCTTGTAACATTCAAGCTGGTCAGGATTATCACTCCCTTCTTGCAGCTGCCGATAAATCCGTTCAACCTCTGGCGATAATTCATTTGCCTGAATTGTTACTATTGGTTCAGTTAACTTAGGATCAAGATCAATTTTCACTTTCACGATTCTCACCTGCCTTTCATAATTCTTATTAAACGCTAATTTAAAAAGAAAATCTACCCTCTTTAACCAAGTGGTCGTTTAATATGCGCAAGTGGCAATTGCAGCTAACTCAATTAAAAAAGCAGACTTGTTTAAGTCTGCTTTTTTATTATTCAAGTCCTACTTGATGAAAGATTTCATCAACATGGCGCAAATGATAGTGATAATCGAAGGCATCAGCTACATCAGCTTCTGACAAATAAGTCATAATCTGGCTGTCTTCAACTAACTTTCTAAAAGAAATACCGTCTTGCCATGATTTGGTTGTCAACTTTTGTACCATATCATAAGCTGCTTCGCGTGATAAGCCTGCCTCATCAATTAATTTCAACAGCAACCTTTGTGAATAGATTAGACCATAGGTCTTGTCCATATTCTTGAGCATTGTTTCTGGAAAAACATCTAGGTTAGACAAAATTCGATTAAAACGGTCAAGCATGTAATCAATCACAATCGTTGTATCAGGCAAAATTACCCGCTCAGCACTTGAATGTGAAATATCACGCTCGTGCCAGAGAGTAACATCTTCATAAGCTGTCACAACATTACCGCGTAAAACGCGCGCCATCCCACAGAGATTTTCACAGCCAATCGGATTACGTTTATGCGGCATTGCCGACGAACCCTTTTGACCGGCACGAAAATGTTCCTCAACCTCATGAATTTCCGAACGTTGCAGACCGCGGATTTCCGTTGCCCAATTTTCAATGCTTGTTGCAATCAATGCCAAAGTAGCAATGTACTCCGCATGCAGGTCACGCGGCAAAATTTGACTAGTTATCGGCTGGCGCGTTAAGCTCAATTGCTTCATGACACTAACTTCAATTGCCGGCGGCACGTTGGCAAAAGTACCAACAGCACCAGAAATTTTACCGGACTCAACGCCTTTAGCTGCATGTTCAAAGCGATCAATATCCCGGTTAATTTCGGCATACCAGCGGGCAAGTTTTAAGCCAAAAGTTGTCGGCTCGGCTTGTACACCATGTGTCCGTCCCATCTCAACCGTATTTTTATATTTACGAGCCTTAGCTGCAATGGTTTCTTTTAACGTAAGCAAATCTTGACGAATAATCGTATCTGCCTGCTTTAGCAAGTAACCTTGAGCTGTGTCAACTACATCGGTTGAAGTTAAACCAAAGTGAACCCACTTTTTCTCAGGGCCAAGACTCTCAGAAACGGCCCTAGTAAAAGCCACGACATCATGGTGGGTTACTTGTTCAAGTTCAGCAACGCGCTCTGGTGTAAAACTGGCATTTTTAGCAATTTTAGCCGCATCAGCCGTGGGAACTTCTCCCTCTTCACTCCAAGCATTAGTTGCCGCAACTTCGACCTTTAGCCATGCGGCATATTTATTTTCATCTGTCCATATTTTGCCCATTTCTGGGCGAGTGTAGCGTTCAAGCATCATTTATATTTCCCATGGATTTTGCAAAATAATTGTTTGTTCACGATCGGGACCAACAGAAACCGTCACTAACGGAATACCCACAATTTCCTCAATCCGCTTCAAGAATTTTTGTGCGTTTTCTGGCAAATCTGACCAAGTCTTCGCCTTAGTAATATCCTCCTGCCAAGCCGGTAATTCTTCATAAACTGGCTTGCAGCGGTAAAGTTCCTTGAGACTGGCTGGGTAATAATCGATCTTCTTGCCGTCTAATTCATAAGCAGTGGCAATTTTAACGGTGTCAAACCCACTGAAAATATCAAGCAAGTTCAGACTTAAAGCGTTAATCCCAGAAACACGCTTAGCATGACGCAAAGCAACAGAGTCGAACCAGCCAACACGCCGCGGCCGACCAGTAACTGTGCCGTATTCATGAGCAGTATCACGAATGCGGTCACCAGTTGCATCAAGCAATTCCGTTGGAAATGGTCCAGCACCAACTCGTGTAGTATAGGCCTTGCAGACACCAATCACCGTGTGCAGCCGGTTAGCACCCATCCCGATGCCACTAGCAAGCCCGCCGGAAATCGTATTAGATGAAGTGACAAATGGATAAGTTCCCTCATCAATGTCGAGCATTACACCCTGAGCACCTTCAAAAAGCACCTTTTCCTGATTATCAAGTGCATCGTTAACCAAGACTGATGTATCAGTAACGTACTTTTTGATCTTTTGACCATATTCGTAATATTTAGTAAAAATGTCTTCGAATTTAAGAGCTGGCTTACCATAAACCTTGGTAAACAGAGTATTCTTTTCTGCTAAATTGGCGCGCAATTTTTCTTCAAAGGTATCTTTTTCGAGTAAATCACACACACGAATTCCAATTCTAGAAGCCTTATCCATGTAAGTTGGGCCTATTCCGTTCTTGGTGGTACCAATCTTATTGGCACCCTTAACCTCTTCTTGATATTCATCTTGCTTGATATTGTACGGCATGATGATGTGGGCCCGGTTGGAAATCCGTAATTTGCTGGTATCAATCCCATTTTTTTCCAAATTATCTAATTCTTCTAACAGAACTTCGGGATTAATTACCGTACCGTTACCAATTACAGCAGCCTTGTCTGCCGCAAAAATACCGGATGGAATTAGCCGCATCTTGAATGTTTGACCATCAATTTCAATCGTATGACCAGCATTATTGCCACCATTTGAGCGGACTGCATACGCAGCTTCTTTACTCAAAAAATCCGTAATTTTGCCTTTACCTTCGTCGCCCCATTGACTACCAACAACTGCCACTGCTGTCATTTTGTTCACCTCATAAAAAATATACAAATATCACAAAAATTATTCTAACAATTTATACGCTATCAGTCAAATTTAAATACGAATTATTTTTACTGATTTAAATTTAATAGTTCGATTTTTATGTTGACAAATTTCAATAAATTGATTATAGTTACTCTCGTTCAGACAGATAATGAATTAGGAGTCGATTGAATTATGAGCAACTACTTTAGCATGGAAGCCTTTGACTATGATGACATTCAGCTTGTACCTAACAAGGGAATTATTAAAAGCCGTCACGACGCTGACACCAGCGTTAAGTTCGGAAACCGAACATTTAAGATACCAGTCGTTCCCGCTAACATGGAAAGCGTAATTAATGAAAAAATGGCTATTTGGCTTGCTAAAAATGGCTATTACTATGTCATGCACCGCTTTCAGCCTGAGAAAAGACTGGATTTCATCAAAATGATGCATGAACAAGGACTTTTTGCCTCAATTTCTGTTGGCATTAAAGATAGTGAGTATGCTTTTATCGATTTACTCGTTAAAGAAAATGTTATTCCCGAATACATCACAATTGATGTTGCTCATGGGCACTCCATATATGTCATCAAGATGATTAAGTACATTAAAGATAAAATGCCGGATGCTTTTTTGACAGCTGGTAATATTGCCACTCCTGAAGCTGTTCGCGAATTAGAAAATGCCGGCGCCGATGCAACCAAAGTCGGTGTTGGTCCCGGCCGTGCATGTATCACTAAGCTTAAAACCGGCTTTGGTACTGGCGGCTGGCAATTGGCAGCTCTGAGAATGTGCAGTAAAGTTGCCAGCAAGCCGATTATTGCCGATGGTGGTATTCGTCATAATGGCGACATTGCTAAATCTGTTCGCTTCGGGGCAAGTATGGTAATGATTGGGTCAATGCTAGCCGGCCACCAAGAGTCTCCAGGCAATGTTATTAAAATTAATGACAAGACCTACAAACAATATTGGGGATCAGCTTCGGAAGTTCAAAAAGGAGCCTACCGCAACGTTGAAGGCAAGCAAATGCTGGTACCATTCCGCGGTTCAATTGCCGATACCTTAACCGAGATGCAGGAAGATTTGCAATCTGCAATTTCTTATGCCGGCGGCAAAACGCTCAATTCTATCAAGTTAGTTGACTACGTAATTGTTAAAAGTTCGATCTTAAGTGGTGACAAATAGTCGATCAATCAACTTTCTAAGTGAAACAACAATTTAAAGTAGCAATAGACTACTATTTCCGATAAAATGGTAGTTGTCTCAGCACTGTTAGGTAGTCAGTGCTGAGATTTTTTATTTCCCAATAATGACATATCTATGCTATACTTAGGAAGTTGTCGCGCCCTTAGCGCAACTGGATAGAGTGTCTGACTACGAATCAGAAGGTTGAAGGTTCAAATCCTTCAGGGCGCATAAAATATAATTCAATTAAAAAAGCTAGAAGTTACGACGTTTTACGTAATTTCTAGCTTTTTTGTTGCTCTATATATTTCTCTTGATGTGATTCAAAGCACCAATTTTACCTATCTTATTAAATTTGGATACAGCCATAGACCATTTATTCGTAAAACATCGCGATACATCACTATCTGCTCTTCTTTACTAGAATGGTTTACTAGTTCAGGAACATCTAAAGTTCCAACAAGATCAATCATTTTTATTTTATCTTCGGTATTAATTATTCTATCTGCAATCATAAACAAGATTTGCGCTCTGCGAAGATGGCTAACCGAACTAATCAACGTTACCTTTTTGCTAAAAGATATTTTACGAGCTCGTTGCACCGAAAATAAGGCATTTTCAATCGTATTAATTGATTTGTTTTCCTTAAAAATTCGCTCAGGAGCTATGCCCCGATTAATTAACCATTTCTCCATCATGTCGGCTTCCGTTCGATAATTTTCGGGAATACCGCCTGAAACAATAATATCAGAATATGGATTTTTAATTAGCAATTGTAATGCTAACTCCAGCCGTTGTTGCAATATTATGGGAATACTGCCATCTTTTTGCAAATCATAACCAAGTAAGACAAATAGATGCCCCTTCTCATAATTTTTAATTTCAGTAGTTACTTTTTTCTGCCTTATTTTTTCTAAATTAACAAAGTCTTGTATAAACTTTTCTGTGCGCTTTTTATCTAAAGACGTTAATTTGTTAAGAAGATCAGCAGAAAAGTCGCCTGTAACTAGTCCTAAATAGACATAACAGATCATCAATGTATTATAATTATTCGCTGCTTTTTGCGTGATATTTTGCAATAATCCTAGCGATTGTTCAAGTTTATTATTAGTAATTAAAGTTGCGGCAAGATCAAGTTGATAATCTATTTTGCAATAATCCTAGCGATTGTTCAAGTTTATTATTAGTAATTAAAGTTGCGGCAAGATCAAGTTGATAATATATTTTGCAATAATCCTAGCGATTGTTCAAGTTTATTATTAGTAATTAAAGTTGCGGCAAGATCAAGTTGATAATCTATTTTGCAATAATCCTAGCGATTGTTCAAGTTTATTATTAGTAATTAAAGTTGCGGCAAGATCAAGTTGATAATCTATATTAGTAGGATCAAGTCGACACAATTCTTTAAAAATTGCTTCTAAAGTATCTTGATCGCCATTGATACTTACACCCTTGAAGAAAGTTTTTTCATTTTTCTCTAGTGCATTACCGTGTAAATAACAGTCTTTTGCCTCCGCAAGGAGTTTATCTATCTGTTTTTCCGTATTCATTCGAAAACTGATTTCTTTCTATTTAATAAATTCTTTTGACCTGGTATCGATCCCATATAGTATTATTTAGTTAAAATCACAAAATAAAAGGAAAAGTAATGACAACCATTAAAGAAATAGCCGAATTATCTGGATGCTATGTTTCAACAGTATCCCGGGTACTTAATCATCATCCCTATGTCTCTTTAGATAAACGACAAAAAATTCAAGCCGTGATTCAAAAAACGGGTTATCATCCTAATCGAATAGCTCAAGATCTAAACAAGAAAAAAACAAACAGTTTAGGTGTGATTGTTCCCTATCTTGATGAACCCTATTTTGAAAAAGTAACAGCCGGAATTTGTCGAGATGCTATCAAGCATAATTACAAAATATCCATCTTGCCAACTTACTACGATCGTAAAATCGAAATGAATTATTTCGAAGAATTTGCTTCAAAATTGTATGATGGCCTAATTGTTACTTCCAAAGCTAATGAGATGAGCGATATCTTGCCTTACATTAGGTATGGCTCCGTGATTTTTTGCGAAAAAATTGATTTTAATAATATTTCTTGTATCTACATTGATCGCAGCCACGCTTTCAAAAAATTATTTAAATATTTTACTCAAAAAGGACTTAGACATCTTGGTCTAACTAGTGCACAAAATCAACACAAGAGCAGTTCTACTAAGCTATTATTTCAAATCGCCAAACAAGATTTTCCAGCCTTCAAATTAAGCCATGTTTTTGAAAATTGCGCGACCTACCAAGACGGCATTAATGCCGGAAAATATTTTATGAATTTTCCGGAAATTGATGGTATCTTTGCCAATGGTGATGAAATTGATGCTGGAATTATTCACGCTTATCAAAAGGAAGGACTTCAACCACCTTTAGTTGTTGGTCAAGACAATACCCTCATTAGTAAAATTATGAATTTTCCTTCAATTGATACTTATCCAGAAAAATATGGTGAAGAAATATTTCAACATTTTATTAAGAAAAATCCTGAGCATATTAACATTGATGCTAAATTCGTTAAACGTTAAATTTGCATATTAATATTATAAATTATGAAACCAATCCCAAAGCAAATACTTTTTTATTTTTAATAATGATCGCATACCAAATATAAATATATATTTATAATAATTAATTTTCATATATTAAATATTTGTATTACAATTATCTTTATTAATTACTTTGAGGTTAAATATATGAAATTAAGTAAAAAAATTATTGTTGGTTCGCTTGCTGGTATCCTTGCCTTAGGTACTGGAATACCTTTGTCTAACCAGAACATTTCCCCCGTAGCTGCAGCTACGACTACAAATACTAATACGCTAAAATTAGCCCATGGAGCCTATGTTTATAATAAAAAGGGTCAGCGTCTTGCTAAATACCGTGGCAGCCAAGCTAAAACCTACCTACGCAAAAACGCTAACGTTAAGTATGCTGGAACTATCCAACCTATTGAAAAAGACAGCAAACAATACTACTTACTAAATGATGACAACTACAATCAATCGTGGTTGCCCTATAAAAAAATTAAAGGTAAATATTATTACAACATTGGTCACGGTGGTTACATCAATGCAGCTAATGTCAATGAAATTAACGGGCAACCGCTTTATGTAGCAAGTACTACCGTTACAATTCACGATAAAAATAAATACGATAACTTTCCTAAAAAAGGACTATATGTTGGATCAGGATCTGATCGTATTCTTATTAAAACAGGTCAAAAAATTACAGTTGATCGTACTAGTACAATTCCTACCGGAAATTCAACATCAGTTGCTTATCGAATAGCTGGTACGACTGATACCTTTGTTATTACAAAATTTGTTAAAAATAAGCCTAGACAAAAGTTAGCTATTTACACCATCGATACTTATGTCGGCTTAAAACAAAATAGTAATGCCTATAGTATTTCATCGATCCTTAAACCGAAAATTACTAATAAAAACGTTATACTTGCCAAAAATGAAAATCTTCCCGTAATTAGAAAAATTTATGTTTGGGTACCTAAGGACAATAAAGCTGAATTATTTTATCGCTTAAATTATTACTCTCCTGAAGAATCTATTAATTACGAAAATGCAATTCAAAATCAACTGTTTTATGTTAAAGCAGCTGATGCGATTTACTTATCAGGTCCACAATTAACACCAGCCAATACTCCGGAAGAAGCTCAAGCAGACGCTAAAATTGCAACAGCAGCTGACAAACAAGATCTACAAAAATTAATTGATCAAGAAAAAACAATTACAGCTAGTTCTAACTACAAAAATGAAGACTACGTAAATACCTATAAAGCTCAATATGATGAAGCTTTAAAACAGGCTAAAGCTGTCAATTCTTCGACTTCAGTAAGCATTAGTGAGGTTAAAGAAGCTGTTTGGTATTTAACTACGCAACAGCAGGCTTTATTAAATGCTACAAAACCTGTCAATGGACGTGTTGAAGGTACCATGCCCGTCAACTAAATTTTTGTTTTGCCAAATTAAGTATACTTAACTTACTAAAGTGATATGTTCTGTACGTTCACATCACGTGCCGCAAGTTTGGTCACTTGCAACATATAATAGCGATCCTAATAGGATCGCTTTTTTGTTTTGAAATTTTATACAAAAACAGCCCAAGAAAATCTTGAGCTGCTTTGCTGTTTTACTTGAGCAATTTATCAAGTATGACAATAATGTCACTTAATATCTGCTCTGTCTTAGTTAAGACAAGGTAAAACATGATGAATGTTAACATATCCTGCACGATAATCACCTCCTTAAGAGAAGCTGACTAGACTTCTCAGGATGCGCGCAAGGCGTGCAGTATCATTTTACCAAAATTTATTTTCGTGGTACACTTATTTTAGATGAATGTTGCATCGTCCTGTACGAAGCAATGCGTGCATGCAAGTTTGACCACTTGCAAGGCGCCTGGAGCAGTCTTTATAGACTGCTTTTTTTGTATTCTGATTTTTTCATCATTAATAAGATAAAAATGTAGGTATAACGATAAGTACTTACTTAATATTACTAAATACAAAACAACACAAAAATAGAAGCCCAATAGACTTCTATTTTTCACTTCAACCACATCTATCTAGCTACTATAACTTTTGCAATCTAAATAAAGGCTTAAGCTAAAATAATAATTATTTTATAGTTTTTACGTTTAAACATTTTAATCCAAAGCTTTGATTTAACAAATAAGTGCGATAACTTTTTAAATAAATGTGAGTATCCCAGTTTTCTATATCCTTTGATACTGTGTAGTTTTATTTTTTAATAAGAATGGTAAGATATAGTTTTTATACTATTTGTATTTACTTTATTGGAATTATCAATTGCTAAGCTAGCAGCACCCATTAAAAATAATATTAATATCATATAAACTATCTTGGAGAAATATTTATGAACAGTTCTATTTTTTATATATTATTAATTATCGGGGTAACAATTTCTGTATATCGAAAACACATGCCTGATAATAATTATATAAAATATGCAGAATATTTAACTTATGCGTTATTAACCATACTTCTTATTACTCAATTTATATTTATAATATTTTTTGATAAACCTTTTCTGCTTAACAATAGTTTATATGATGTCATCTTGGCCATAATCCTACTAATATTAGCATGCGTATTTAAGCTTACTAATACTAAAAATAAGTATTCTAAACTTTTACATGAATTATCTAATCAATTTATTATAGTTGCGGTTATGCTGCTACTTGATGGCAATGCCGTACCGTTACTTAACTAAAACTGTTTAATTCTTAGGGCTAATTGTATACTTACAACACAAAAAAAGTGAGTAAAAATAATTACTCACCCTTTATTTAATTTGCTAATAAGTTACTCGGATATTTACCAATTAGAAGTACTGGTGTTTCAGATAAATCATCATGCTTTAAAAACTGTTTTAATTGCTTAATTGAAGTATCAGCTATTTGCTTATTCTTGCCAGTTAATCCACTAGCCAGTGTCTGGACTTGCTCTAATAAAGCTGACGTAGGCTTATTATTGTCTTTAGCATCCATTGCACTTAGTTCAGCATTAATTAGCGGCTGCAAATCCTTATTAGATAAATTTTTATTATAAATTCCGTTTATATAAGTTGTATAACCCTTGTATTTACCATTCTTGGAAACCAAATCAACTGATATTCCGTTTTTAACCTTTGTTAATTTTTTTACTTTAAACAATGTATGTTGATTTAGAATTTTTTCAAGTACCTTTCTAGTATAAGGCTTGCCACCTTTAGCTGCCGTATTTTTATAAAGTGCGCCCTTATTGCTATTCGGTAATTCAAAAACATACCCAGCCTTAGCTAATTTTTTAGTCCAAGCTTTACTAGATAAACTACTATTCGATACTAACTGTGCCGATACTTGGCTTTTACTTGTTAGATTAGCAACTGATAAGGTAGTCGTCATTAACAATGCAGTCAATATTAGTTTAAATGCTTTTTTCATTTTGGTACCCTCACTCAAAAATATTTATAGATATATAATACCACTTATTTTGAAAGCGATTACTAAAATGATGAGATCATCTATCAACATTAACAATCCCCTAATGAAAAATCCGTGTAATACCGATGCCTAATTGATGATCGCTCAATTCTGGTGCCAATAATTCCCGATACAATTTACGGTCGGCTGGTGATAATTGCTGCTTAATAGCAAGCGGCGTTAAACTACTCTTCATACTAGCAGCAATACTAGGTAAATATTCTTGTCTTTCTAACCGTTTTTTAGCAAGTGAAATAATCTCATATTCATCCATGCTCAAATTACTAGCCAAACTAGAATTAACTTTAGCCAATAAGTCAGCTGCTGCTTTTTTAGTACTCATGATTAAACCACAGCTTTCATTCACACAAAAAATCCAATTCGTTATTTTCACAATATTATACAACGAAAATAATTAACTGGATTTACGTATTAAAAAAGAATTGAGCATCCACTCAATTCTAAGAAATATTTATTGCTGACGTGGCCGTGAAATCAAATACATCATCAGCGGCAAAATACAAAAGCCAAAAATCATGGCAACGATCGCCAGCCAATTAATACCAATCACGCGGCTATTAACTACGATTCCAAATTGCTCGCGCCAATTATACTCGGCTAATAAAAAGATGACCAATAACACCGCAATCACCGGAATAATTAGATCAGTCCACACATTTTTATTGGCAGCCAAAATCTGCTCCTTGCTTTTACCATAATAAAACCGAATAACAGATAGCGGCACAACTGTAAATTCCAAAAAGCGGACAATTGCGCTCAACGTAATCAAATTTGTCATATTGTACTGAAAAGCCAAAGGAATTAAAACTGCCAACACAGCAGAAATAGAATACGTTCTGACGGGAAAGTTCCTTTTAGTCCGCTGCGTTAACTTTGGCGAAACCTGATGTTCCCGTGCCATTGCTTCCAAAATTCGCGGTGTGCTAAAGCTATAGGCAAAGTTGAGTCCCAACATCGAAATCAATGCACCTACCAAGATTATATCGCACAAAATTTCATTATTAAAAATTGCCGCTAAGGCTATCACTTGGTTAGTCTTAATCAGCGCGGTAGGATTTAATTTCAAAGCAACTGTCAAGACGCCAATATAAACTACGGCAACTGCCAAGATTGCTAACGGAATTGCCCGCGGAAGATTTTTTTCAGGATTCTCCATGTCTTCTGCACCAGAAGCAACAGATTCAAAGCCAGTAAAGGCATAAAATGCGGAAACCACCGCCATGACCATGCCGCTTGTTGTCAAAGTTGGAATTACAGTACGACCATGAACAGTAACTTGATCCACAGCACTTAACCGGTGCGACACCCCTGTTACCAATAATACAACAACACCCGCAGCAATTATTAGGACCAGCGTTAACAATTTACCAATTGTTGCCAAATTCATTACCCGCTTAATGATTTTTTGGCCAAATAAGTTAACAATCGTCACTAATAGTAATAAGGCCAGCAATCCTAACGTAACATTACCTACATTGTTGGGGTCTCCACCACAAATCGAAATCGTAGATTTAGTAATTCCAACAGAGGCTACACCCCAAACAGCACTTGTCGCAAAATAACACGTCGTGCCAATATAGAAGCCGAACTTAGGACCAAACGCGGCCTTTGAGTACGCATAGGATGCCCCAGCCTTATTAACATATTTAGCTGCCGCCGCAAATGACATTGCCAAAACTGTGGCAACTAAAGCTGCCGCAAGGTAAACCAATAGAGTTTTACTTCCAGCCTGCTTAACTACACTTCCAGGTGTTAAAAAAATTCCGGAGCCAATCATCATATTAATTGCAAGAAAAACCATGGCACTAAAGCCTAATTTATCGCCTGCTTTTTTATTTTTCATTTCTAACCCATCTTCCATACGTGGTTTGTAAAATTAAATAGCTATACTATTATATGAAATAATTGTGACAAACTCCATATTGTATATTGTCAAATAGCTAAGGCAGGTCTAAATCTCCCCAATAAAAAGCACCTCAAGCTTTTAGCTTGAGGTACTTGAAAATCAAATTATTCAAAAAGGGCACGGAAACTTCCGTGCCCTTTTATTAATTATCAAATCTTTAATCGATTGTTTGTACCCAGCCTTCAGGACCAGTCTTATCACCATATTGAATAGCAATCAGTTCATTGTACAACTTGGTCGTAACTGGGCCAGTCTTGTCTTCACTGTAAATGACGTGCTTTTGATCGTTATAGGTAATCGAACCAACCGGCGAAATTACAGCTGCCGTGCCCATTGCACCAGCTTCTTTCATGTTAAAGGCTTCTTCCAAAGTAATTTGCCGTTCAACAGGATTCAAGCCTTGACGTTTAGCAACTTCAAGCAGCGATTTTTTAGTAATAGAAATCAAAATTGATTCAGATTTTGGTGTTACAAACTGACCTTCTTGAGTAATACCGAAGAAGTTGGCACCACCGAACTCATCAACATACTTGTGTTCACGTGGGTCAAGATACAAGCAATCAGCAAAGCCTTCCTTATGTGCCTCAACTGATGGCAGCAGGCTGCTGGCATAATTACCTGATGTCTTAGCTTGACCGGTACCAGCATAAGCAGCACGATCGTATGGACTAACTTTATAAGCTGCTGGATTCAAGCCCTTAATATATGCACCTACTGGTGTTGCAAAAATCCGCAAAGTATATTCTGTTGCTGCTGCAACTCCCAAAGCCTGCGAAGTTCCAATCATAAATGGCCGAACATAAAGTGTTGCACCACTATCATATGGTGGAACGTATTCTTTATTAGCCAAAACAACTTGCTTAACAGCCTCAACGAACTTGTCTTCGGGATAAGGAGGCATTGCTAACCGTTCAGCTGACAAAGCAAACCGATGGGCATTTTGGTCTGGACGAAAGAGATTAATTTTGCCATCTTTTCTCCGATAAGCCTTTAGTCCTTCAAAAATTTCCTGACCATAGTGCAAGACTTCTGCACCTTCAGAAAGGGTCACAGTCGAATCTTCAACTAACTTACCTTCTTGCCATTCACCATCTTTATACTTAGCTTCATAGCGATATGGCAGATCGCGATATTCAAAGCCGAGATTATTCCAATCAAGATCTTCTATCTTTTGTTTCATCAAAGTGCCTCCAATTTTTTAATCCTTGGGATAGATATGAAAACTCAAACCAAATTATTTTCATAATTATTTAATTGTTACCTAATTTAAACCATAAAGATACAGATGTCAATAGTAGATCGAAGCTTTACTACATATATACTAAAAAAACGTCACTTCCAAAAAAGTGACGTTTTCCACATTAAATTATTTCTCTTCTTTTTCGACTTTTTCAGCTTCGGCTTCTACTTTAGGATTAATATCCAATATTGCCTCGCCGTTCAAGTATACGTGCTGATCATCAGCAGTAAACTTAACTTCCTTGGTGTCCGGTTCCTTCATCAATAATTTGGCAATTGGTGTTTCCAAATCCTGTTCAACTACCCGACGCAATGGCCGTGCACCGAACTTCTTGTCATAGCCCTTCTCTGCAAGATAAGCTTTCGTTTCATGTGAAACATCAACCGTGATTTTTCTCTTAGCAAGAACCTTGTCCATCTTCTTGAGGTAAATGTCGATAATCTTAGTCATATCTTCTTCACTAAGAGAGTTAAATGGCACAATTGCATCAAGCCGGTTCAAAAATTCTGGTCTAAAGTAGGCTTCTAATGCCTTAATCATCTTATCATGGTCAACCTTGCCGTCTTTAAGCAGATTATCGGAGAAGCCAGCATTAGAAGTCATAATCAAGATTGTATCCTTAAAGGAAACCGTTCTTCCTTGTGCATCCGTTAAGCGACCATCGTCCATAATCTGCAAAAGTGCGTTAAAGACTTGTGGATTAGCCTTTTCGATTTCATCAAACAAAATCAAACTGTATGGTTGATGGCGAACTTTTTCAGTTAATTGACCGCCTTCACCATAACCAACATAACCCGGAGCAGAACCGATCAGCTTATTAACTGCCATTTGATCTTGATATTCTGACATATCAAGTCTAATTAAGTGATTTTCACCACCAAACAACTGAATTGCTAGTTGTTTAGCTAATTCTGTCTTACCGACACCAGTTGGTCCAGTCAGTAAGAACGAACCAGTCGGACGATCATTATCCTTAAATACTTGCTTACGTGCAATCGCATCAGTAATAATATCAATGGCATTATCTTGGTCGATGACGGCTTTCTTCAGGCGTTTAGCTAAGTCAAGATTATGTTGACCCTCACTTGCATGCAATTCGCTCATCGGAATCTTGGTTCTTGCTTCAATTAAAGCATAGATATCTTGATCCGTAACCCTTGGAGTTGCAACATCATGAACGTGATCCTTTTTATCGGTCAATTCTTGAATTTGCTTCTTCAAATCACTAGCCTTAGCGTAATCTTCCTTTTCAGCGGCCTCTTTCTTTTCGTGTTCAAGGCGCTCAATCCGCTCCTGCAGACTAGCTTCATCTTCTGGAACTGTATCTAAGCCCTTCTTAGCACCAGCTTCATCCATTAAGTCGATTGCCTTATCTGGCAAATGCCGACCTTGAATATAACGCTGCGACAATTCAACAGCTAGGCGCAAAGCACTGTCATCATACTTAACATGGTGATAATCTTCATACTTCTTCTTTAAGCCTTCCAAAATTTTAACGGTCACATCAGCCGACGGTTCTGGTACCTGTACTGGTTGGAACCGGCGTGCCAAAGCCGCATCATTTTCAATTCTACGGTATTCACCGGTGGTTGTGGCTCCAATTAAGTTCAAGTCGCCACTTGCCAAAGCTGGCTTTAAGATGTTTGCGGCATCCCCGCTATTGTTTTCGGAGTCAGTTGAACCAGCACCAACAATGTTGTGCAGTTCATCAATGAACAAGATAATATTTGGATCCTTCTTAGCTTGATCGATGACCTTCTTCAAGCGCTCTTCAAAGCTGCCCCGCAGGCTAGAGCCGGCAACCATATCATTAATGTTAACATCAATAATATGCTTATCCTTCATCTTGTCCGGAACATCGCCGCTCGCAATCTTTTGGGCCAGACCTTCAACAATCGCTGTCTTACCAACACCAGCAGGACCGACCAATACCGGATTATTCTTTTTCCGCCGGCTTAAAATTTCAATTACTTCTTTAATCTGCTCATCACGACCAATTACTGGATCGTATTTATGTTCCTTAGCTTGTTCAACCAAGTCAACGCCAATTGGCTTCTCCTGCTTTTGTTCTGGACCTGCTGCCTGTCCCTGACCGTTTAAATTCTGTGGTGACAGATTCATGTTGCCTGAATAATGGATCGGAATTGAACCACTATTTGAATCATTCAGATTACCAAAGAAAGAATCATTTAATTCGTTAAATAACTTATCAAAATCATTATCAAAGTATGCCATTTATTAACACCCCTTATTGTAGTTTTCAATCTTAATTAGCACTCTAAACATTCGAGTGCTAATTTCTTTACATCCCAAAGTATAACAGGTTATCCACAAATAGCAAATTATTTAGCTCACTTTTTCCACAAATCACTAAATTCCTTAATCTTTACTTTGCTAAAACAAAAAAATGCTGATAAACCAGCATTTTTTATAGCTTAATTATTTTTATTTTGATACAAAGCATAATGCTTACGCAAATATTTGGCAGTCAGACTGGTCCCTGTTTGAGAAATATCCACAGGTCGGCCGCTAATAACAATCTTGCCTCCTTGCTGACCGCCACGAGGTCCCATGTCAATCATATAATCACTATTCGCAATCACATCTAGGTCATGTGTAATTGTAATAATTGTTGCCTGTTGGGCTAACAATTTTTGCAAAATATTTAATAGCGTCCGCACATCATACGGATGCAAACCCACAGTTGGTTCATCAAAGACAAATAAGCTGCCCTTTTGCTTGCGGTGTAAGTGACTAGTTAATTTAAGCCGCTGCGCCTCACCACCAGACAAGGCTGGGGTTGACTCACCTAAATGCAGGTAACCTAGACCCATATCATGTAAAGTGGTGACTGTTTGTTCAATCGCCGGCACTTCCGCAAACAATCCGTCTTTGAGCGCATCATCAACCGAAAGTGCTAGAACATCCGCAATACTCAAGCCCTGCCATTTAACCTGTAAGACCTTGGAATTATACCGACGCCCACCACAGACAGAACAAGTTTCGACCATATCGGGTAAATACTGAATATCAAGTGCAATTACCCCCGTACCACCACAAGCTGGACACGCGCCTTCTTTATTATTGTAAGAAAAATGCGTCACCTTGTAATTCAACTTTTTTGCCAATGGCTGCTTAGCGAATAATTTGCGTAAATTCGTCATGATGTCGGTATAGGTCGCAACCGTCGACCGCTGATTTTTACCAACCGGGGCAGAATCGACGCTAACCACATTGGTAATACCACTAGCTGACAGGTCTTTAACCCAAGCTGGTATCGCCTCATGGTTTTTTTGCGCCTTAAGTGCCGGTAACAGTGAATCAAGAATCATTGTTGTCTTGCCGGCACCAGAAAAGCCGGTAATTGAAGTCAGCCGCCCCACCGGAATCTGTGCGTGAACGTCATGCAAATTAAACCGGTCAGTAACCGTAAACGTAATCTTGCCTTTGGCAAACAAGGTGGCTGCTCGAGCCTGTGGTCTAACTTCTAAAGGTGCATTTCCCGTTAAGTAAGGACCAATATGCGAATTTTCATCCTGCTTAATCTGCTCCGGCGTACCCTGAGCAATAATCTGGCCGCCCTGACTACCAGAACCTGGACCAATTTCAACAATCCAATCAGCAGCATTAATAATTGAAGTTTCATGGTCAACAACTACTAGAGAATTGCCCTGATTAACCAATTCGTGAAAAACATCGATCAAACCCGCCACATTATCAGGATGCAGACCAACCGACGGTTCATCTAAAACATACAGTACTCCCGTTGTTTCCGTTCTTAACGTTCGGCCTAACTGAATTCGCTGCAATTCGCCCGTTGATAAGGTACTGGCCTGCCGCGACAAACTTAAATAGTCCAGCCCCAATTTTAACAGTGGTCTAACCTGATGCAGCAATTCACCAGTTAAGTTCTTTGCCAATTCCTGCATATCTTCTGGCAATTCAGCCAAAATTTCCTGCATATAGCCACTTAGCTGACCTAAAGTTAATTGTTCTGCCGCCACAATATTTTTACCAGCAACTAGTTGTGTCCAGCGGCTGGGATCAATCCGCGAGCCGTGACATCGTGGACAGGTACTAAAGCGATAAAAAGCATTAATCCGCTCTAAGCCGCGTTCTGACTTAGTTGTTTTGCGCGAATTCGCAACAGCATTATAGGCATTCTCATACAAAGCATCCAAGTGGTACACTCGTCCAGTCGAAGTCGGAACATCAATTGGAATTTTACGTTCCTCGCCATGTAGGACAATTTCCTTTTCTTCAGTAGTTAATTCTCGATATGGAATATCTGTTCGAACACCAAGTTCACGCGCAATCCGCCACATCCAATTACGTCCCGGAATTTGCCATGTCGCCACAGCGCCTTGTTCTAGCGATAAATTTTCATCAGCGATAATCTTACTGTCATCAATCTGTTCAACCGTTCCTAGCCCCTGACATTGCTTACAGGCACCATCTGAGTTAAAGGCGAAGTCTTCGGCGCTAAAAGCATAAAATTTAACGCCGCAAGTTGGACAGATTATCTGGCCCATCTCTTCTCCAGTTAAGTCCATCGCCTGGGCAATTTTAATTGTTGGTGCCACTCGGTGCCCATTAGGGCAGACTGGTGAGCCCAGCCGTGAAAAAATCAGCCGTAAAATATTAAAAATTTCGGTTACCGTCCCAACAGTTGACCGCACGCCTGGAACTGTTGGCCGCTGTCTTAACGCCAAAGCTGACGGAATATGCTTTACTTCATCAACAGCAGCTCGTCCCACTTGGCTAATCCGGCGTCTGGTATAGGTTGCAAGGGAATCAAGATAGCGTCTTGCACCCTCAGAATACAAAATTCCCATTGCCAAACTTGATTTTCCCGACCCACTAAGGCCCGAAATTGCGACGAACTGATGCAACGGAATATTGACATCAATATTCTTCAAATTGTTCACGCGTCCTCCACGCACCTCAATTTGAGTTGGCTGCTGTTGGTACTTCATATCATTCTCCTTTACTTATTTGGTCTTGGCTGGCGTTCTGTCTTTAACAAATATTGTCTAATTAGTTGAACAACCTGCTTATTCTGGGGCAAATCCGAATGGTCAGCTTCTTTACCCGTAACCGTCATTGCCGTATAAGATTTAACCTGATTTTGAAAAATAAACTTGGCGGCCGCAACACTCGATTCAGGGACAATCCCGTCAGACTCATAATTTTTGCCGCCGGATAATGAATATACCCGCAAGTTCTTAGGTAATTTTGACCGACTCTTAATAAAATCAGCCAGCATTTGTGTATGATTATCGATATTGTTTTCCGTAAAATTATACGGCGTTCCCAAAGTCATTAAGCAGCTCATCTTTGTCTCACCGGAATAATCAGCATAATAATGTTCTAACCAATACGTCCAGATTAACCCACCATTAGAATGACCAAACGCCTTAAAATTGTTGAACTTATAATTGCTCATTAGCGAGTCAAAGGCAATGTCCAGCCACTTTGTTTGCTTTTTAATATTAGCGTAACCGTCCTTGTTATTATCAAAACCAATGATAATGAACGGCTCCAGGTCATTTTTATTAATTGAACCGCTGTAAGACAATTTTCCTTGACGTGAAACATTAACTTTTAAGACACTATGACGATGCAGCGTTGTTTTATTTAATTGATCAATCAACTGGTTAAACCGTTCGGTCGTCGCACTTGATCCTGGCACCATAATAACCGGTGACAATAACGACTTACTCCGCTCGGCGCGGGCATTGTTGGACTTTTTCATCCAGCTATATCCTGGAATCGCCAGTAAAATTAAGATGACTACCAATAAAAATAACCATTTAAGATTCTTATTTTTGCGCATTAATCGCACCTTCCTGCTCAAGATTTAGCTGTCGCTCGATTTTTTCACCAATCTTAATTACCGGAAGCAGTAAACAGACATCCAATATAAATAAAATTATTGGAAAAATTAACGCGACCCAATCACCGTTGGTTCCAAAAAACGGAATCAAAATCCCTGGTGTGCCCTTCAAGATTGGATAAACGCACACCGGCAAAATATGAAGGCTGATTGCACCGGCAGCAAGCAGCATATTAATCAGCGGCAATAGTAATTCCGGCAAAATAAATAACGGATTTAGAATCAGCGGCATGCCGATGGCAAAACCCAATGTGGAGCTAAAGGCTGCTGGCAACAAACTAAACAAGGCCAGTGTCTCAATCTCACGATTTTTCCGTCTAAGAAGAATGACCACAATAATTGCCAGCACAATACTGGCACCACCCATCGCCCCATAGCTATTAATCAGTGAGCTGCCCAAGAACTTATACGGCACATTCCATGAATTACCATGATGAAGCGCGTAGGTCAGATTCTCTGCCGTATAAGCATTATTAATCGTCCCCGAAATCGAACGCAGCGGATAGCCAATGCCCAGCCAGCTTAACAGCGTAATTACTACCGATAGCAGCATGACCTCAGCCAAATTATTAGTTGTTTGCACCCGGCTGATAAGTTCATTAAAGCTAGCAGAATTTAACGTTTTTAGCTGCAGTTCATAAATAATGACACCAAAAACAATACCTAACATCAATGACACAGCCATTGGCAGCATACTTATCCATGCCCGGTGCCGAATTCCCGCGGTATTTTCACTTTTAACAGACAAACACTGTCTACCTAAAAGATGAAACACTTGGCCCACACAATAGCCAACAATTAGCGCAATAAAAACACCGTCCACTTGCAATAAGCCAGTCGTAAACGGCATGCGATTATCTCGCCCGCTGCTTGAAGCATACGAGCAAAACAAAATAACTAACACGGCTGCTAGTCCAGACATTGTTGAATCACGATGATAAATTTGCGCCGTATAACGGGCCATAAAATAAGCGGCATAAACCCCAAAGACGCCAAAAGTTATCTGCACCATGCCGCGAGTTACAAAAGATCCGGCATACCATAAATGATCTGTTAAAATTTTATCCAAGCCAAAAATATTGTAAATTAATCCATTCGGCGAAAACACAAGATCAAACAGCAGTTGAAAATATGAACCCAAAACAGCAATCGGCATTAACATTACCAACGTTTTTTGTGCTGCTTGGAAAAAGGAACGCTCCCGCAGCCATGCCACAATTTTTGCAGAAAAATCAATCATCATTTACGCCTTTACTTTTATACTAACCAGAATAAACTAGCACTTAAATATCTATCCATTCTAAGTTTACCAGCTTCAGCCAATATGTGGTTTTTTAACAGTTAATTTTAAAAAATGCTATAATAAACGTGATTGTGAAAGGTGAAAAAATGAGTAAAAAGAGAATTGAGTTAAACGAAAAAACAGAAAAATTGGTAGAAAAATATCTTGATATTAACGAATCTGATATTAATGAATTGACCAATAAGGCGCTGGAGTCTTTTCTTGTTAATCATCTTAGTGCCAGCCAAGTTAAGGAAGCTTTACAAGAAATCGACGGCGTCAGCGGAGCAAGTACTAAATATTCTGAACACTTATTCCAAAATAGCATCGACGACTTAAACAGATTTTAAAAATTGAATAACTAAAAAGCAGGAGTTTACCTCCTGCTTTTTTATTATTTAAATTGATTACCCGCCAAATTACGGTAAAATTCTGCCCTAGTTGTTTGAACATACGGCGTCAACACTAACAAGCCAAGGCTAACACATAAGCCAACTGTTACTGTACTAGCAAAAATTTGAAAAAGTCCTGTTGCCTTAACCAAGAAAGAAAAACCAACACCTAGCAAAATTCCTATTCCACAAAGAAGCACATACCAGCCCACAAAACTTAAATCAAGAACAAATAATTCCCACTTATGCCCTGCCATCAAACGTTTGCTAGCAGTAACACCAGTAGTAAAGCCAACATGTTGACCGCTATCCACCATGTCCTTAACAATATACGGCGTCATCGCGTAAGAATAGCTCTTAATTAGACCGGGGATAATCAGCAATAAGCCCCACAAAAGTTCAAAAATATTTTGCAGCAGATAATTCAAGAATTCTGGGATAAAAAGATTATCATAAAAGGCTGAGAAAGCTGACTTAACAGCATTTTCCCTACGACCATCACATAAATTTAAAAAAGTTACGGCATAACTTAATGCAAAAAAGCCAATAAAAATTGATAAACAGATTTCTAGCAGCCAGTGCATTTGAAACTTATAATCCAGTCCCGCAAGATTACCCCGCACAGCAAATTGCATATAACTGGGACTAGAAACAATTACGTTAATCAATGAGATAATCAAGACTACGGCAACTGCCCAGCGCCAATTACCATGCAATTTCTTTTTTGCCTCTGCTTTTAATTCTGCTCTGGTCATAATTGTGCTCCTTTTATTAATATAAGCACATTATACACTATTCATTAGCAAGACGGCAGAATTAATTTTAGGTATCAAAAAAGCCTAGTTCCACCAACATTAGAACTAAGCTCACACAGTTTTGTGTCGCTATTACTGACCACATATAGAAGTTAGCATTTTCGCTACCGGAGAAAATGAATACTTTCCTATAACGACACAACAAGATTTTAGCATGCAATCTGGCAAAAGACAAGGTTTAACCTGTTATATTTTCACTACCAGACTTCAAACCAATCAACTGTGCCATGATTTGATTGATTTCTGCTTTCAAAATGGCAAACTGACCACTATTAGTTCGGTTAGACTGAATAATCATCATCGTTTTGCCATTATCGGTGCTGCGCACAAAGGTATAATAGCCCTCACCAGCACCATTAGCAGTTTTAAGATTGTACTTAACGTTATTATACAGCCCGCCATTATAATATACTGGCGGTCCAGCCGCATACAACTGTTTCCGACTCTTGTTTGTTAAAATGTTCCCAGCCAAAATATAATGCATTACTTTAGCAATATCTTCGTTTGACATTACAACAGACCCAGCACCGAGTTCATTACGGGCATCACGCAAAGCTGTTTTGTGTTTAACCACAAGGTAGCGCCCATCGCGATAAACCATCCCTGGTACCAAACCACTAGTAATAATTTTTTCTGACTTCGACCACAAGAATGCCGTATGCTTTAACTGCAGCGGCTTAATGTAGCTTTCCCGGAACAATTGCTCATAACTTTTGCCAGTAATCTGCGTCATAATACCGCATAAATAAATATAGTTAAGCGAGCTATAATGCCATTTACCTAACATATTTGCGGTAAACATTGTTTTAGCAGCATCATGATTGATATTACTGTTATCAGAAACAAAATGTTTTTGTCCCAGCTTGGCCCCAGGCTGCAGGTCAAGACCAGCCGTCATTGACAGCAGATTTTTGATTGTTATCTTTTTGGCTCCCGGAATTTCCGGATAAAACTTACTAAGATGATCGTGTAAACTTAAGTTACCCTTTTGCACCTCGTGCATTACCATTGCCGCGGTCATCGACTTTTGGACAGAATTAATTAAATAACTAGTGTCAGTCGTGTTTTCTGTAGCATAGTCCAGCAAAGTTTTACCATTTTTAATTACTAAAACAGAGCCTTTTATTCCCAGAGCATCAATTTTCTGGCGCACTAATTGTCTTTTAAACTTTCCTTCTGACTTGTATCTAGAGGCGTTCTATTCGTTACACTAATCGCATATGGCTTGTTTTGCCATTTTTTGGTGTAAAAATAGTTATGAATATTATAGTTATAAGGCAAGTTAGCTTTCGCCATGAACGGCTGAACTGCTTGATCGACTGCAACCCAGCCGCGCCAGCCAAGGTGAATCGTATCTTCCATAAAGTACTTTTGCCCGCCGCGTTTTGATAAATCTTCAACATTAGCAAAGCCCTGACTGGCAAGTTGGTACTCAATCTTCGACACTGACTTCTGGTACATCTTTTGCGATAGACCAGTATAGCTTGACCACTTATGATTAATTGGCGGTATGATAAACAACACGTTGGTATGTTGTTTAGCAAACTGCTGCAGCATCAATTCGAAATCGCTGTATTCAGCTGATTTAGTATAATCAAATTTACGTTGACTGTTCTTCAGCTTACGCAAATTCTTCTTATCTAAACGTGCTCTAAAGAAGCTGTTATTAATCCCAAACGGATTGGAATTGGTATGTGCTGCTGCTTGCTCATCAGCAACTCGTTCAAGCCCAGCAACTGAATATTGGTCAGGCAACAATTTAGCACGTTCGTTAATTTTTTGGATGCGATCACGCAGTTGGAATGTACTGAAGAACTTGTCTTCCGTATTTAACATGCGCCGTTGATTTTCCAAAATAAACCGCTGGGTTCCACTTAATTGCTGACCTTGAGCAACCTTACGCATCCCCGACTTAATTTCGCCTTTTACTTCCGGCATCTGCAAAAATCGTTTAGCCGCATACCGATTGGCAACGGTATTTTTCTTTACTCCCAATAAGAAATTGCAAGCTTGCAGCGGTGAATAATATAAGGTAAACGCATTTGGGTCTTGACCCTTTTTCGTAAACCATTGCGGCGAGATAATCACCACCGCCTTCTTATTCTTTAATTGCTCCGCTGTTCCCTGCATCCCTAAAAATTGGGCCAAAGATTGACTACCAGGTCCACCAAGTAGGAACGGCCGGTAATTACGGTGATACTTTTCAGCTAAAACACTTGGGTGCAGCGGGTCCATTCGTGACAATTCACTTGAACCGTAAAACGGCACATAACCCTCATCAAAGGCATTTTGCTTCATTCGCGAGCCTTTAAAAATGGTTGTCGTCTGTGAATTAGCTGCCTGATAAATCGAACCTTTTGAAAAAGTCCGTTCCCATGGCAGTAACAAAATCACCAAAAGCAAGATTATAGCGCAGAGAACCGGGCCAAAAATCTGCCACAGTCGGCGTTTGTTATTCATTTTCTAAATTTTCCACCTTTGCCACAATCTTAGCTGGTGTATCCCATTCAGTTCTATCAAATTCTGAAACAGGAACATCAATATCAAACTTTTCTTGCAGACTGAGTAGCATTTGTACGCTGGCCATTGAATCCATCAAGCCATTAGAAAAAATGTCTTCGTCCATTCTATCTGACAAATCTTCACCAGTTAAATCTTGTAAAATTGCTAAAACTTCTTTTGTAGTATCCATTTTTATACCCCTTAAACAAAACTATCCGTTACTTCCAGCCAAACCATAATTGACTAAGAAAGCCGGAGAAAATCAAGAAACTAAAACAAACAACGTTAAATGTTAGAAAAATTGCAAACCATTTTGTAAATTTATTCGACGGAATTTGTCCTTTATGTTTCTTTTTAAATCTAATCCAATAATCGTTAATAATAATTGCCGTTGCGTGGAATGCACCATAAACGATGTAATACCACGTTAAGCCGTGCCAAAAGCCCATAATTAAGAATAATAGGAAGTATGACACTTGTGACAGTCTAATACGATTTTTAAACAGCTTCTTCTTCATTGCAAAGAAGGTAAACCGCATATAAATGTAATCACGGAACCAAAACGACAGCGTCATGTGCCAGCGATTCCAGAATTCCTTGATATTTTGCGAAATAAACGGCTTATTAAAGTTCATTGGTGTATGAATTCCCATAAAGTAGGAAATCGCTACAGCAAACAATGAGTACCCGGCAAAGTCGAAGAACAAATACATACTGTAGCAGTACATATAAGCAACAAGCCACCAGGAAAGCTTTAACCCACCAGCAGCATTACCGGCAATTAACGCCGATTTACTGATAATCGGCAGCCAATACGTCCCGAAAAACCAGCCTAAAACAAACTTGTAAAGAAATCCTTGGAACAAATAGCGGACAGCATGTGCTAAATCATCGACATATTGCTCACGCTTTGGTGCAATATCACATTCTTTAGCAAACCTGCGGTAACGATCAATTGGTCCTGACGAAATCGTCGGGAAGAACAATAGAAAACGCAGGTATGTCCCGAGTTTTACATCTTTAATTGCACCATCACGAATTTCCATAATGACTTGCACGGTCTTAAAGGTAATGTAAGAAATCCCTAAGAACGCAAGCACACCCGGAATTTTAGCCTTTGGAAACGCCGTTTGGATTTTCACTAGTGCTAGTGGAACAATTGCTAGAATTACTGCTAGATAAAAGACCCACGTCTTATTTTTACCAACCTTACGATAATGCAAATAACCGTAGGTCAGCAGCAATTCAAATGCAAGATAGATTAGCAGGCTAACACCTTGTTGCCACTTAGTACCATCAAAAATCAGGAACAGAAAAACTAACGAGAAAATAACCTCATAAGTCTTCAGTCGGTGACCATAATACAAGCTGATAATCATCGGTAATAAACCAATAATCAAATAAATAAAGTACTGCGGATTCCCATAAGGCTGTAAGTTAATGAAGTTCACTACTCATTAACCTCCTTAATTACAGCTTTAATGTCTACCTTACCGTTTTGTGAAACTGGCAATTTTTCCCGGTAAACAAAACGTTGGGGAATCATATATGGCATTAAGCCAGCAGCTAAATCATCTCTAATTGCCTTGGTAATTTCTGCTTCTGAATATTGCTCTTTAACGCCATCTTTTAACTCGATTTCGGCAACAATCTGCTTAACCGTGTGATCCTTATTGTATTTTGGTGCAGCAACACCGTGGTCAACGAACTTATTTTTACCAAGATAGTGGTTAATTTCTTCAAGCTCAATTCTGTAGCCGTTAAACTTAATTTGAAAATCAATTCGGCCACGGTAAAACAGCATGTCCCCATCAAAGAAACCTTCATCTCCAGAACGGTGACTCATGTACTTATCAGCAGGATCCTTGAAGAAACCCTTAGCCGTTTTTTCAGGATTATTCATATATCCCTTGGAAACACTCGGCCCTTCGATGACAATTTCGCCTTCATCCGGTTCATCGCCCTTAGACTTATCAATCGTAATCCGCGTATCTTCCTTAACCTTACCAATTGGCAAGCGATCATACTTAGCCAGCACATCGTCAGTAATTTCAACTTGCGTAACGGCAACTGTTGCTTCAGTTGGACCATAAGTGTTGAAAATTTTACTATTCGGAAATTTCTGACGCAGCATTGCTACTTCAGTATGTGGCAATTCCTCGCCGCAAAATAGGAAGTGCGTTAAATCTGGATGGTGCGCGCCATCAAATGTCTTGTCTAAGAAACACATTTGCGCAAACGAAGGAGTTGATACCCAAACGTTAAATTGCAACTTAGGCATTGTCACAAATAATTGGGCAAAGTTTTGGGTTACATCATGCGGCAAAACAACCAGTTTACCTGCACCAACAAGTGCTGGATACAGACTCATGACAGAAAGATCAAATGAGTATGGTGCTTGAACCAAAAAGCTTGGATGTTCAGGCAACGCAAAGTCATTCATTTCCCAATTAACAAAGCTCAACAAGTTATCATGACTAATTTGAACTCCCTTTGGTTTACCACTAGTTCCAGAAGTAAAGATAATGTAGAAATTATCATCACCTTCAACAAAGTTAGCCGGATCAACAGCAAACTCGCCATCTTCAACATCGCTTGGATGAATAACTTGTAATTGAGCTAGATCAATTGTCGGCAAATCATCAATTGCCAAGACAACTTGTGCTTCTGATACTTCCTGAATCATCACTAATCGTTCCGCATTAGAATAACTGGCAATTGGAATATAAGCATGTCCTGACTTAACACAGCCTAAAAAGCTGGCAACCATTTCAAATGTTTGTCCACCCCAGATCATAATTGGACTATGTTCTGGGATATTCAAGCTCGCAATTTTGTGCGCCCACGCATTGGAGCGCCGCATCAGATCGCCATAGGTATTAGTTTGACCGAGATAATCGTAAGCAATCCGGTCTGGATCAGCTGCTGCAATCTCGTCAATTTTCTTAATTATGTCTTTAATCATATTAGTAACACCACCTTAAAATTCGTCGTAAATAAAGTGAACCGAAGTAAGGCCGCTATATTGATACAAATAGATTAGCGCCAATAAAATAGCGCAGTAAATAATTGTTGTCAGAACAAACTTCCCTATTCGTTTGCCCCGAGAATCAATTTTCTCTTTTTTATCCATATATCTCCCTCAATAACAATAAATATACTAACAACCATATTACTACATTTGGTAGTCAACCCCATCTTAGCCTAGTAGATTTTACTAAATTTAAATATTTTTCGCCGTATACCAATCACTCATTCAACTTGCGGCAGTTTCGGTAAGCAAAACACAGTGGAATCAGGATGATTAACGAAATAAATATCAGAGCAAATACCAGTAAAAATACCATATTGCGTAATTTTCCCCATTTTGCGCTGTTTGCAGTTGTTAAAAGAAATATCGCAAACACAACAGTAATAATTAATTCTGCTAAAATTAGGCCGGTATAACTTCCTAAGCCAAAATTACTGGCAAGCTGCCATAGATACAGCCACGCTGAAGCCGGCAGTAAGCATAACCACCCCGCAAAGCGTAACCAAAAAATGATTTTTTTATGATAATTTTTTTGTTCCATTTCTTTCCTTAATTGCCTATCAGGCAGTAATCTAACATCAAAATCAGTCTAATTATAACAAGCATCAAGCTGGCAAACAATTTTTTAATAATTAAAAAAATGTTCTATTTTTTAAATTCGTCACACTTTTTTCATATTTACCAGTTATACTAAAAGAGTAATAAACAAGGATTAAAAGCCTCGTATATTACAACTCAACTTTTTTGTTTTTCATTCATACTCCTCCAAGTATAAATAATGAACAAACCGAAATGACTTATAAGTCAATTTCATATCTATCCCTTTCGACTCACGTGTGTTGCGTGAGTTTTTCTTTTGCCTTTAAAAGTTCTAAAGGAATTCTTTACTATTTCATAAGATTTTTGCCACGCTAACTTCATAATTTATGTTTATTATTTAAACTGTAGCAAGCAAGTAAGAAAGCTTGTTACATACTCCCACTTTTTTATTTCATTCATTCTTACTCCTTCAAAGTAGATGAAAACTAACAGGCTCGCAATTTGCGAGCCTTTTCCCTTATATAGACGAAAGGCCTATTTATGTTCTCACCCGCAATCAAGCATTTAATTCAAGAAAAATCTGGTGCATTTCTTATTCCTGCATCAAGAGTTGCCTTTGTTTTAGATGATAATCCGCTCTACCATGCATTTTTAATTTTAACACGAGTCAAATATTCCAAAATTCCTGTTTTAGATAGTCAGAATCACGTTGTTGGTCTTCTCAGTTTAGCAATGATTACCGATAAAATGATGAAGACCGATGAAATATCGCTTGAGCCACTATCAGAATTAAAAGTTCGCGACGTAATGCAAACGGATTTTGACAAAATCAACTTTACACAAACTACCCTAGAAGTGCAGCTGCATTTATTAGTTGATAATGCATTCTTGCCCGTTGTTGACGATCATGACGTTTTTCAAGGGCTGTTAACAAGGCGTGAATGGATTAAAGCATTTAATTACATTGTTCACAATTTCGACGAAAAATATACTGTAACTCCAAAAATAAATTGCTAATTCTAACTAATATCCTTAAAATAATTCGAATTATTTTAAGGATATTTACTTTTTATATTCACTTTTTAATAAATTGTACTATAATAAATTTAAGCAAGATAAATTTGTATTTTTGCCGTGTATAAGCCGTTTTAATTAATTTTCTGTTAATTGATTAATAATATATAACTGTTATTTTTAGATATAATAAGTTGCATTTGATCGGTGGAAGAGAAAAGATCACTAATTAAATAACAACTAGTGTAAAAACAGAATAGGATGATGTTTACGATGCCAAATAAAACGGACACAAACAACCTAACTAGTTTAATCAATGCAATTATTAGGGAAAATTCATATCCTCGCGGCGCTGAATTATCAGTACAGGAAAGAGAAGCATTAATTTTCAAGCTTAAGAGATTAAACAATACTTCCGATAACTTTGATGAAATTTTGCGAATCATCAATGCCTTTTATAAAGATAGAATTGCCCGGCGGTTAAAGTCACTTGATGTTAATTCTTCCTTAATTTTTGAAATGTTGCAACATGAAGTAGTTTCAGCTACTAGACTCCATGCCCTTTTGCTGGATTTGGCTAAGCAGGAACATTTCTCAGCTGAAGGCGTTAAAAAAATTAATCATTATTTTGCCGAAACAAATGATTATGGTGATAATTCTGATTATATTACAATGTCTTCACTCGACGTAATTGATGCAATCAGACGGGCAAAATTAGGATACTTAAAATCTACTTCTCAAATATCCCAGTGCACCCAAGAGACACATACTCATTGTGCTTCAAAATCTACTAATAAAAAGCAGCAAAGTAATAAAATTATCAGATTAAGTGACTATTAGATTAGGCAAGAGATAACTTCTCTTGCTTTTTTATTTCCCGGGAAATATTTTTTAAATCTTTGACTAGCTATAGTGACGTTTTAATTAGTGTTAGAATAAAGCTCATACAAACATTTTATTAGTGGAGGCATTATATTAATGAATTTAAAACGACAATGGAAATTTATCCTTGTACTTGTTGCTGGTGTAATTGGTCTTATCTGCCAATTCGTTTTAAAAACAAAAAGTTTATTTCAAATCGGCACTTTACAATTTCCTATTCAAACAATTTTAATCGATATTATTGGAATTATGATGGCAATTTTCTTATTAAAGGAAATTGTTAACGACTTCCAGACTGGTCGTTATGGTGTCGATATTCTCGCTGTAATTGCCGTTGTTTCAACCATTTTAATTGGTGACCAATGGGCCGAATGGATGATTTTAGTGATGATGACTGGTGGTGAAACCCTTGAAGATTATGCCACTGGTCAAGCAGATAAGGAACTACGTTCCCTATTAAGTAATTCCCCAAGTATTGCTAATAAAATTGTCAATGACAAACTTGTTTCAATTGATGTTGACCAGTTAAAACTTGATGACCACGTGTTAATTAAACCCGGTGAACAAGTTCCTGTTGATGGTAAGGTAATCAAAGGAACATCCAGTTTTGACCAATCTTCATTAACTGGTGAATCTGTTCCAGTTGATAAACAGCCCGGAGACGAACTAATGTCAGGATCAATCAATGGTAGTGACGCTGTCGAAATGATTGTTACCAAAAAGGCCAGCGATTCCGAATACCAAACAATCGTCTCCTTAGTTAAATCTTCACAGGCCCAACCAGCAAAATTTGTTAAAATGGCAGATCGTTATGCCGTGCCATTTACTGTCATCTCCTTAATTATCGGAATTGCAGCTTGGGTTCACTCAGGCAATCCAGTTAACTTCGCCGAAGTTATGGTTGTTGCTTCTCCTTGTCCATTATTAATCGCGGCGCCAGTTGCCCTAGTTTCCGGCATGAGTTCAATGTCCAAGAATCATATTATTGTTAAGTCAGGTCCAACTCTCGAAAAATTGGCTACGGCTAAGACTTTTGCCTTCGACAAAACTGGTACTTTAACAGAAAACCAATTGGTTATTGACGCAATCGTTCCTTCTCCCGATAGCAAACTTGATAAGGAAACTCTTCAAAGCTATGCTGCTAGTGTCGAACAACAATCAAGTCATATTATTGCTAATTCTTTGGTTGACGTCACAAACAAGCGGCTTTTGAAGCCTGCTACTAATATTAAAGAAACAACCGGTGAAGGAATCAGCGGCGAAGTTGAAAAGCACAACATTAAAGTCGGTAAATTAAGTTATGTTGCCCCTAATGAAAAAATTAACGCTGTTAACTCTACTGCTGTTTATGTTTCAATTGATAACCAATATGCTGGCTACATTACTTTCAAGGATCAGTTACGACCAGAAAGTGCCGCAACAGTTGCCCGCTTAAAGCGGCAAGGCGGTGAACATATCATGATGTTAACCGGTGACCATAAAGACGTTGCCGATAAGATCGGTAATGAAGTAGGCGTTGATGACATTCGCTCTGAGCTTTTGCCAGCACAAAAAATCCAGGCAATCAAAGAAGTCCCAGAAGAAAATCGCCCAGTTGTAATGACCGGTGATGGTGTTAATGATGCCCCTAGTCTAACCGCTGCCGATGTCGGTATTGCCATGGGTGCTAAAGGTGCATCAGCTGCCAGCGAAAGTGCCGATGCAGTTATTATGGTCAACGATTTATCCAAGGTTAACGATGCTGTTGCCATTTCTAAACATACAATGAAAGTAGCAAACGTTGATGTTTTGACGGCCATCAGTATTGTTATCATTATTGAATTAATCGCCTTCACAGGTGTAATACCTGCATTCTGGGGAGCTATCCTGCAGGAATGCGTCGACATGATTTCTATTAGTTTGGCATTGCTGGCCAAAACCAAACCGAAAAATCCTAAACAAACAGGTTTAGTTGCAGATAAATAAATTTTAAGTTACACTCTTGTTTAATTAAATACTTTTAGTGGTTGGAGTTTTATTACCAAAATAAAAACTTTCAAGATTTGCTCTTTTGGGTCAAAGAGCTGCTTGAAAGTTTTTTTGTTTATTCTAAAGAAAGGGATACTATGACTTTTTTAGGAGAATTAATTTTAATCTTATTTAGTTCAATCATCCTCGGACAAATATTTACACGGTTAAAGATGCCAACAGTTATCGGACAGCTGATTTCGGGAATTTTACTTGGACCCGCCCTACTTAACTGGGTCAAGCCAAGTGATTTAATCAGTCTTTTTTCACAATTCGGGATAATTTTATTAATGTTCTTAGCTGGATTAGAAAGTGATCTTGGCCTGCTTAAAAAATATTTCAAACTAAGTTTTACCATTGCTGCAATTGGCGTAATTTTGCCGATTACATTTATTGGACTGGCTAGCTATTTATTCGGCATGTCAATACTGGAAGCAATTTTTATTGGCATTGTTTTTTCTGCAACTAGTGTCTCGATTTCTGTGGTCGTCTTGCAAGAACAAGGTCAGTTGCACAGCCGTGCTGGAACAGCAATTCTGGGTGCTGCCATTGTCGACGATATCTTAGCCGTAATTGTGCTTAGCATTTTCACAGCATTCAGTCATTCAGGAAAAAACAGCGGTCCGACTACTAATCTTTTCTTAAATTTTGCCTTGGAAATTGGCTACTTTGGCTTTATCTGGCTAATCTATCGGCTAACACCAAAATTAATGCAGCTTGCAAGCAAGATGACAGTTAATCATGCAAGCGACATTGCCGCACTAATTCTTGTTTTAACCCTAGCTTGGAGCGCTAATTATGTGGGGTTATCAGATTTTATCGGTGCTTTCTTTGGCGGCCTTGCTCTTAGACAAACTCCACAACACCAAAAAATCGAACACTCTATTGATACCATTGGTTACGCCGTTTTTATTC
This sequence comes from Lactobacillus sp. ESL0703, assembly GCF_029433435.1. Taxonomy (NCBI): domain Bacteria; kingdom Bacillati; phylum Bacillota; class Bacilli; order Lactobacillales; family Lactobacillaceae; genus Lactobacillus; species Lactobacillus sp. ESL0703. The sequence continues at coordinate 68,511 of NZ_JAQTIB010000002.1, read as the reverse complement.
CTGTCTTTTTTGCCAATATTGGCTTAGCAATCACCTTTAGCAGTTTTAAGCAGGACTTAGGCTTCATCTGTGTGCTAACTATTTTGGCAATTATTTCTAAATTTTGGGCGGGAAAATACAGCAGTGAACTTTTTGGCTTCAATAAAAATGAAGGCAATATTATAGGTGCAGGTATGATTTCCCGGGGTGAAGTAGCCTTAATTGTTGCCCAGCTTGGTCAGAGCAGCCATCTGTTTCCGCAGAATATTTATTCCAGCCTAATTATCGCAGTTGTTATCACTACAATTTTATCGCCATTTATTTTAAATCACTTCATTAAAAGTGAAACACTGTTTAACAGATAAGGCAGCGAATTATACAACATATGCGTTAGAATCGAATACCGCAAATCCCTAGTTGTCATGTAAACCCAGGCTAAAATGCAGCCCAAGACCCAATAGATAATAATAAATTTGGTAATGCTCGGGTCGTGCATGTAGGCAAAGACAAAGCCGCTGCAAACAATTCCCAGCCACTTATTTACCTTAGTTTCTTTCATAAAAAAGGTATTGAAAAACAGACCCCGAAAAATTGTTTCCTCACAAATTGGCGCAATTATGCAAACCATCGGGATGAATAATCCTCCTGCTTGCAGTGAAATTTTGTCTAGCGTCGCCTGATTAGCTGACGTACTTTTCGTCATTCCTAATAAAATTTGTAATGAATACGCGCACACCACAATTAAAATTAGGCCTACTAACATAATTAACAGACGCCGAACATCCCAATGCGGCGACTGATTAAACTGCCACTCATTCGCTGTTTTCAACTGACTTTGGTACAAATAAAAAATAAAAGCTACTACCAAAACAGTTGCAATTACTGTCAAAACAATGAGTATTGCATAATTAATATGCAACATTTTTTCTAATTGGTGTGGTAAAAAGTAAAAGCACTCCAAGATTTGGTAACTAGCAAATGCCAAAATAATACCGGCAATATTGCCCAACCAATTAAACAATTTTTTCATAATCATCAGCCTTTATTCTCTATGACTTTTCTAAATGTATTCATTATAATAGATTTAACTCATAAAATCTAAAATGGAGAAATATGATGCACTTTTTTCAAATTTTCAGTTCAAATCAGCCATTTACCTACTTAACAATTCTATTGCTATTCACATTGATCGTCTTTTTAACAGCATGGCTTAAAGAACCGCGGCGGCTCTTTAATGGTATTTTATTTACCATCTTCATTTTAATGCTTGGAATTTGGTTCACCGTGCTAATCCTCGCAACGAATTTACAAATTCTAATTAATATTTATATTGTTGTGCTGGCACTTTTGGTAACCGTCATTGTTTTAATGGCCGCCTTTTCTTGGCTTTTCTTTTTATGGAATGCTTACTTTGTTTGGCAGCGTGAAAGCCATACCCTACCTAATCTGCTGACCCTTTTTATTGGTCTTGCCTTAATTATCGTTTGGGGAGTTGTTCTGCTGGGACCATTTAAAGCCGCGCCGAATTGGCTAAAAGCCTTGCTATATGCCACACCTGCCGTTGTGTTGTATCTCCTACTGGTTGCTTACAATTTTCTAGTTAATCTAGCCCTTTATCAGCTGGTACCACGGCAATATAACCAAGACTATCTCATCGTTTTAGGCGCGGGATTATATAATGGCGAAACAGTTAGCCCACTGCTTGCCAGTCGCATTAACCGAGCTATTCAATTTGCACAAAAGCAGGTCGCCAAGGGACACAAAATGCCCAAACTGATTATGTCTGGTGGCCAAGGCAAAGATGAAAAAATTTCTGAAGCTCAGGCGATGAAAGAATATGCCCTTGCCCGCGGAATTGCGCCAAGCGACATTCTCTGTGAGGATAAATCCAAAAACACCTATCAGAACATGCTCTTTTCAGCCAAAGTAGCGGCTAAGGATTATGGCAGTAACGATTATCAGGCTAAATTTTTCAGTAACAATTACCATATTTTTCGTGCTTCTCTTTTTGCTCGGGCCGCAGGGCTGAATGCCAACGGCGTGGGCTCATACACTAGATTTTACTTCTTGCCTAATGCTATTGTTCGTGAATTTGCCGGGATACTAGTAATGAATAAAAAGCGACACTTAATTATGATCGCGTTAATTTTGGCAGTATTTATTCTACTAGCACTTCTTACTGCCATGGGACTTGTTAAAATTTAAATTGACGAGTAATATTTATTACTGATTATTTTTAATATATATATTAACCCCAAGCTTTTAGCCTAGATTCATTTTTTTATCAATGTTACACTAGTTTTTATTATTACTTTATTTAAGAAAAGGATAGTAGTATGCTGCAATTAAAAGATTTACGTAAATCCTACCATGTAGGTGATACTGTCACACATGCACTTGACGATGTTTCGATTTCATTTCGCGATCAAGAATTTGTCGCCATTTTAGGTCCAAGTGGTTCTGGTAAAACAACCATGTTAAACGTCATCGGCGGGCTTGACCGCTATGACTCCGGCGACCTGATTATCAACGGCAAGTCAACCAAGAATTTTAAAGAAACAGACTGGGATGCATACCGGAACAACTCTGTTGGGTTCGTTTTTCAAAATTATAATTTAATCTCACACTTATCAATTATTGCCAACGTTGAACTGGGCATGAATTTATCAGGTGTGCCAACTACCGAACGCCACAAGCGGGCAATTGAAGCTTTAACAGAAGTTGGTCTGAAGGAACATATTAATAAGAAGCCTAACCAATTATCCGGCGGGCAAATGCAACGTGTAGCAATTGCCCGGGCCTTAGCCAACGATCCCGATATTTTGCTCTGTGACGAGCCAACTGGAGCTCTCGATACCGAAACTTCTGAGCAAATCATGCAGTTAATTAAGCGCGTTTCCAAAGACCGGCTAGTTATCATGGTTACTCACAACCCAGAACTGGCTAAAGAATATGCTTCCAGAATTGTTAATTTCCAAGACGGTAAGATTCTTGACGACTCTGATCCTTATGAGCCTAAAGATGAGCAGGACACTTTCAAGCTTAAACGCACCAAAATGTCTTATTGGAACGCAATTAAATTGAGTTTTACCAATATTATGACCAAAAAAGGTCGGACTACATTAACCGCCTTTGCTTCAAGTATCGGTATCATTTCAATCGCGATTGTTTTGGCACTGTCGAATGGTTTTCAAAAGCAAATCGACACTACAATGAGTAAGGCACTGGCTAAATATCCTGTTTCAATTAGTCAAACGGCAACTAATGCCTCAAGCACTAAAGACGACGATTCTGATAAAAACGTCAAGAATCGCGGCTATATTACTGCCAAAGAAAGTGAACTGCAATCGTCCACACACCAAAACAAGATCACGCCTCAATATATTGACTATGTCAAAAAAATAAATCCAGACTACGCCAATAATATTTCTTACCAACGCGGCGTTAATCTGAATTTATTAGCTAAAGACGGCAGTAAAATCAAACGCGTTAAGTTCTCTACGATTGCAACTAGCGCCACCAGCGCACAAGAAACTGCCTTGGCAGAAGTTCAGGAAAGCAGCGGCTTCGGCTCTGCAGTCTTCCCAACAACTCTTAAATCTGGTAAGACCTCATTCTTGAAGGACAACTACCAATTACTTAATGGTTCTTGGCCAAAGAAGGCAACTGACCTAATCCTAGTAACCGATAATAAAGACACCGTCAACATTAACGTCTTTAAGAACTTGGGCTTCAAAATTAAAAATGGTGACAAATTGCCATTTAAGAAGCTGATTGGAAAAAAGTACAAAATTATTAACAACGATGATTACTACCAAAAGTTGCCAACAGGAATGTTCATTCCGCAAAAAGCTGACGCTTCAATGTACAACAAGAGTAAAACAACATTGCGGGTTGTCGGGATTATCCGGCCGAAAAACAAGGACTCACTGTCCCTGCTTTCTCCTGGAATTACTTACAGTGACCAGTTAACCCAAGACATTATCAAGGCAAATGAAAATTCTGCCATTGTTAAGGCCCAAAAGAAATCTAACCAAAACGTGATGACTGGACAAAACATGAGCTCAACTGAAAAGAAGCAAATGATGCAAACAATCGGTGGCTCAACTTTGCCAATGGGTATCATGATTTATCCAAATAACTTTGATTCCAAAGATAAGGTTTTAGATTATCTAGACAAGTGGAATAAGGGTAAGAGCAAGAAGAATAAGATCATTTACACTGATATGTCTAGTGCCGTTACCTCAATGACTGGTGGTCTGCTCAGCGGAATTACCACGGTTCTTGTCGCCTTTGCCGCAATTTCACTAGTCACTTCAATGATTATGATCGGAATTTTAACTTACACTTCCGTTCTTGAGCGAACTAAAGAAATTGGTGTTCTTAAGGCTTTAGGAGCCCGTAAGAAGGATATTACACGTGTATTTGATGCCGAAACATTTATTTTAGGAATTTTCTCAGGAGTCTTGGGAATTGCGATTGCCTACCTACTGACCATTCCAATTAACAGCATCCTTTACAACATTACCGACTTAACAAATGTGGCACAGCTTAATCCAATGCATGCATTAATCCTAATCATTATTTCAACAATTTTGACTTTACTTGGTGGTCATCTCCCTGCACGAATGGCAGCTAAGAAAGATGCCGCAATTGCATTAAGAAGTGAATAATTTTAGCAATTTAAAGTTCTGTTTCATGTGTAACATTGAGCAGAGCTTTTTTGCTAGACAATTTTAACTAACAGGTGAAAACAATGAACGAACAAGAAAAAGCACAACTACAACGTTATTTAGATCAAAATGGTTTCGTTAAAACTTGGCCCGGAAAAGCCAATAAACGCCAGCTAATTTTGAAATACCTGGCTAGCAAATTTGAAATTAATCATAAATATTCAGAACCAGACGTCAATCTAATTCTTCGCAAATATGTCGACGACTATGTCACTCGCAGACGTGATTTGGTTGAAGCACATTTGTTAGAGCGAACAGATGATGGCAGTAATTATTGGCTTAATTCAGAAAAATAAATTAATTTTTGCTCCTTTTTACATTGACGAATTGGCATATACCAATTTATAATTAGTTTATCAGTATAGGAGGAGCAACTATGAAAATAATTACAACAAAAGACACTATCCAAGGCAGTGTTGAAGCTTTCAAAATTTTTAAAGATGAAATTGCAAATGGTGCTAAAGTTCTAGGTCTTGCTACTGGTTCTACTCCAGTAACTTTATACCAGGAACTGACAGCAAGTAGCCTTGATACCAGTAACTTAATCAGTATCAACTTGGACGAATATGTCGGCCTAACTCCTGATAACGACCAAAGTTACCACTACTTCATGCAAAAACATCTCTTTGACAAAAAGCCATTTAAAACGACTTATCTTCCTGACGGCATTAAGGCTATTGATGACCCAGAAGGTGCTGCAGCTGATTACAATAAGATCATTGCCGAAAACCCAATCGACATCCAACTTTTAGGAATTGGTCAAAACGGTCACATTGCTTTTAATGAACCTGGAACCCCATTTGATTCAATTACTCATGAAGTAAAATTGACTGCTAACACAATCAAAGCAAATTCTCGGTTCTTTGATAATATTGATGATGTTCCCAAATCTGCTATTTGCATGGGAATTGCCAACATTATGTCAGCCAAAAAAATCATACTGCTGGCTTTTGGTGCCAGCAAAGCCAAAGCAATCAAGGCAATGATTTCGGGTCCTGTCACAGAAGATATACCCGCATCGGTTTTGCAACGACACCCTAACGTCACCGTGATTGTTGACCAAGCTGCTGCAAGTGAATTAACTAAATAACCCATTTTAAAAAGCGCTGTAATTAATTCAGCGCTTTTTATGTTTTTATCTATATTAAAGTAAAATAATATACTTATTGGTGCATATTATTAACTAACAAAATAATCAAGGTTTATGATAAGTTTATATACACAAAGGATGTGATCGATTGAAACGCAGCAAAAAATGGCTATCAATCTTATGCCTAATACTCATTTTACCTTTGCCAGCCTATCTTTTATGGCAAAATAGCGGCTTCTGGCAAAAATATTTACAGCTAAAATTACCACCAATCGGTAAGCTTTATCCCATCTTTACTTGGTACATAATTGCCATTAGTACCATTATGGTTGTTAGTTTAATTATTAGCTTATTAATTTTGCTTTTTTGGCCAACACAACGCAGTTTTAATTTAATTCCCAAACAAAGCGGACAAGTAAAAGTCACCAGTAAAGCCGTCAACGGCTTTATCTTGAGTTCGTTAAACGACCTCCCCTACTTAAACAATGCCAAAGTTGATTCCAAATTGACTAAACGTCATATCAAAATCACGGTCAGTGGTGATCTTGGAGTTGGTGAAAACGTAGCTAATTTGCTTGAAGATTACCTTCAAAAAGTAAAAGTCGATCTCAAGCAACTATTGGGAATTGAACAGAAACCCAAAATTAGAATTAAATTTACTAACTACCATAACGGCGAAGTGCCCGAGAAACGCGTTCAGTAAAGGAGGCTAAAATGAAAGAAATTTTGCAGAATCACCTTCCAGAAATAAGTGGCGCTACAATTGGGCTGCTTTTAGCATTTTGTTTTTTATGGCTAGGCTTTTTTAAAACAATTTTTGTAATTGTAATGCTAATCTGTGGTCTAATAGCCGGACACTTTTGGCCGCTGCTAAAAAAGTTAATGAATAAGTAATTTATCAAGGAGAATTTTAATATGACACAAACAAATTCAAATCAAGAAATTAAGGGCGAGTTAAAATATGATTCTAAAGTGATTCAAAAAATCATTGGTATTGCATTATCAGGCATCAAAGGACTATTAACTGTCGATGGCGGATTCTTCTCCAATCTAACTGATAAAATTGTTAATAATAACGACGTTACAACCGGCGTCAATGTAGAAGTTGGCAAGACACAAGTTGCCGTTGATATTGATATTGTTGCAGAATATGGCGTACAAATTACCAAATTATACGACCAAATCAAAGAAAGAATTTACAATAAAGTCAAAGAAATGACTGGTCTTGATACTGTCGAAGTTAACGTCACTGTTGTTGACATTAAAACTCAGGAACAACATCAAAAAGATTCTGTCAGTCTGCAAGATCGGATAACAGGCGCAAATAAAACGACTAAAGACAAGCATGATAATCAAAAAGACAGTCAAAAAACAGAAGACAACGACAAACAAGACAGAGTAAAATAATTTTCCTTACCTTTCAAATAAAAATGGCAGTGAACTAATTCGCTGCCATTTTTATTTCCCGGGAAATATCTATTCAATTATGATAATGCAACAATTCTCTGCTTGCCCTTTCAAAATGATTTCACCATAATTTATTTATCAAATATGGAGGAAAGAAAAATGAAATTTGGTGAACACTTAAAACAAGCGCGAATTACGCGGCATTTAACTCAAGAAGAGGTCGCTGAAGACTTCTTTGTTAGCAGACAGACGATTTCTAGTTGGGAAAACGAAAAGACTTACCCTGACATGTCTAGTCTAATTAAGTTAAGTGATTATTACCAAATTTCTCTTGATACCCTATTAAAGGAGGATTCAGGCATGCGTGAATATTTAGAAAAAAAGAATGTTGCCCAAGAATTAAAAAATATCAAAGGATGTTTAAATTGGACAGAATTAGTAATATTAGTAGTTTGTTTAGCTAATATATTTGACATTATTAAACTTCATGGCTTCTTCTTGCTACTAATATTAATTCTAATTCCTTTAACAAAGGCTAGTATCCATATCAATGATTTTAATAACTTAAACAATTTAGGGATCGAATCAAAGTATCAAAGATTCCTTAAAAAACATGGTTGGTTAGAATATCTTATTTTTATAATAATACCTCTGATGCAATTAGGTGCTAACTTATTACATGATCCCAAATCAGACCATCTAACAGATATAATTGGTGCAATTATAACCATACTGATACTTTTCTTGGTTGCTTACAAATTAAACAAAAAGCACAATTATTAATATTTAGAAGCGAGATTAATCATGTTTTCAGAATCAACTATTAAAAAATGGCATTTTTGCCAAACTTTAGCACAATCAATTATTTTATTAGCAATTCTTATTTTAGGACTAGTCAAGCAGCATTTTTCCTTATCAAACAAAGCCTTGACATCATGGATACTCATCCTAATTTTGGCAATTCTTAGCTGCTTACAATTTACATTATTAAAAAAGAAACAAAATCCCCGTAGTCGACTAGTCCAATTTAATTATTACTGGGAGAGCTTTAGTATCACATTGTCGCTCCAGCTCACATTGTACTTAATAATCATAATCTTAAATAAATATCATATCCTAACTAATACTTTTTGGATTGCATTGGCTACCCTGTATTCACTTATCATGTATATTCCAATGGCTAAACTAGCACTAAGCAAAATCAAAAGTACTTGGGGCCGAATTTTTATTGCCTTTATCATGTTTTCATTTTTACTTTCTGCACCAGATACCTTTACATATACTAAAAAAATTGCAGATTGGTTAATAATTCTTAATACTTCCGGATTCAGCGGCGGAATAATTTTTGTCATCATTATGTTAATCGCAATGCACGATTGGGGATTTCAGCTGCCAAATTGGCGCATTAGTAAACGAACCTCTAAAGCAATTATTGGAATTATTCTGTTATTCATCATTGTTAAGTGTCTATTTAATGGCTTCAATGCTAGTGAATCCTGGACAAGTATTTTAACCTCTTGGGACTTCCACCTAGCAAAGTCGATAACAATTCCTATTTTCGATTCTATTAAAGCCGGGTTTGCCGAAGAATGGCTAATGCGCTTTTGTGTTTTAAATTTATTACTACGATATTTTAAAAACTATCACAATCAAATTCTCTGGGCCGTTTTAAGTGATGGGCTAATTTTTGGCTTATTACATTCAACAAACTTTCTTAACCAATCTGCTTCTGCCACCTTGCAGCAAATGCTGGGCGCTTGTTGTGCCGGCTTTGTTTTCGCAGCAATCTATTTATACTCTGACTCAATCTTAATCAGTATGGGTTATCACGCCCTATACGATACTGCAATGGCAATCACAGCAGGTTCACTAACAATGACTTCACCTTCCATGTTTGACTGGCAAGAAACTATTCTATTAGCAATTATTGATATTATTTTTGCTTACTTTTTAATTTCCGGCTCACGAAAAGATACAATTGAGTATAATTTAAGATGTAGAAAATTATGACTTTATGGGGTTGAAAATATGAGATTTGGTGAATATTTAAAACAAGTTAGGCTTGCAAAAAATTTAACTCAAGAAGAAGTTGCTGAAGACTTTTTTGTTAGCAGACAGACTATTTCCAGTTGGGAAAACGAAAAAACCTATCCTGACATGGCTAGTCTAATCAAATTAAGTGACTATTATCAAATTTCTCTCGATACCTTATTAAAAGAAGATTCAGGCTTGCGCGAATATTTAGAAAAGCAAGATGTTATCACAAAATTAAAGCCGATTAAACGCTACTTAACACTTACTGCGTTTGCTTTAGCAATCTTTTGGCTGCTTGAATTTAACGGCTTAATTCACCTCCATCTATTCAATCTATTACTATTCGTCATAACATTTTTTGTTATTTCTGCCCTGACATGCTTAAACGAATTTGACCAATCTAGTTGCCTCGGCTTACGGTATCATTGGCAAAAATATTTTGATATTCACTTAACATTTAATCGAATAATGATGATAGGTATTGCCATCATTTTGACTGGAATTACTATTTCACGCATTCGTACAATTGACTTTGGTATTCCTGATACAGCATATTTAATCGGTTATATTACAGGAGTAATATCACATTCGTTATTTTTTGCTTTATTTATTACTAAATTCTATCAACAATGCCTTTAATAAAAAAATACGACGAGTTATTTGCTTATTGTATTTTTTGCTTTTTCTTTAGTAAAAACCTTTAGTATCAACGATGCCAAGAATCTGTGCTTGTTAATTTGGATTCATTTAAGCATAATATTCTCAGAAATAGGAGAAGTAAGATGAAATTTGGAGCACATTTGAAACAAGTAAGACAAAATAGAAAATTAACTCAAGAAGAAGTCGCTCATGACCTCTTTGTTAGCAGACAGACAATTTCTAGTTGGGAAAATGAAAAATCTTATCCAGATATTGTTACGCTAATTAAATTAAGCGACTACTATCAAATTTCTCTTGATACCCTATTAAAAGAAGATACAGGTATGAAAGAATATCTGGAGAAAAAGAATGTCATTACAAAATTAAAGCCAATTAAGTGGTGTCTGACATTCGTCGGTCTCATATTAATTGCTTTTTGGCTAATCAGCCTTAGTTTTCAAAAATATTCTACCCTGTTAGCATTAATTATTACGATTTTTGTTATTACAGCTTTAGCAAAGCTAAATGAACTCGATCAAATAAATTCTTTGGGCTTAAGATACAATTGGCAAGAGTATTTTGATGAACACACAATAGTTAATTACCTCATTACCATAGGAATCCTAATCTTAATAATTATTCTTACTATTTATCGTATCCAAAATATTCATTTTAATATCCCAAATACAGCTGAACTTGCAGGCGAAAATATCGGTTATATTGTTGGTGATTTGATACGTTCTTTACTTTCTATTGTATTTATTATCGAACTTTATCAGCAATGTATTAAATAAAGCAGTTTTAATATCTATTGTTACATGTGAAACATGAGCTAGTTAATATAATTTTTCCTGCTTAAAAAAGGTCCATTCACTATAAATTAAGATCAAAATAATAACAATTTATATTGTAAAGCTGATGCTTATAAGATACAATAATTTCATCAAGAATTAACTTTTACACTGAAAGGATACCCCATGAACAAAACTGCAAAAATTTTAGGTTTATCAGTTGCAGCGTTAAGTTTAGCAGGCAGCTGCTTCACTACAAACGAGGTTAGTGCTAAAACTACCACCACACATATTACTGGCAAAAAGAACGTTAAAAAGACATCCAAGGGTACCAAATACGGCTTTAAAAAAGCTTTTGTATTTTCAAAAGAGTTACAAGGTAAATGGTACAGCAACAACAATTTGACTCCTGAACCTCTCGAAATAGGTAAGTCATCATTAGTTTTGCCATACACTGGTAAAAAGGCAAAAGCCGTAGTTATCGGCAAAGTTAAGGGAACTAACAAATACCCTTGGCAAATGAGCGGCAGCTGGAAATCAAAACATGCCAAAGCTTTCGCTAACATAATACGCGGCTCATATAAGACGATTAATCAGACTAAATGGACCATTCTTAGTCCAGCCGATGAAAAATCAATTAGTGTTGGATATGCTTATATTGCCAAAGATGAAAAAATTGATGGTGAAACAATCAGAGTTGTTTTTGAAGCACTCCCTGATAATGGCAAGGTAATCAACCAATACTTCACGAGCAAAGACTTAGCTGACAAGTATTCTGCAACTAAATTTGCTGATGTGACTTATTCAGACATCAACCTAAAATAATATTATTTTTAATAAAAAAGACGAGTAAGAAATATATTCTTACTCGTCTTTTTGTGTTTCATGTGTAACACTCTTTTTATATATTATATACAAATATATAATATCAGCAAAACAAATATTTTTTTGCTCTGCAATATACAAAATCACTTGACATTTATGTAACCAGTTTAATTAACTTTTTCCTTGTTTTACCCCTACATCTCGTATTAAACTTATTAAGTATCAATATGTTGTATTTAAGAAAGAGCGTGATTCAAGTTATTGTTTTAAGCGGGCCAATTGGAGCCGGTAAATCCAGTTTAACCAGTATTTTAGCTGAACATTTAGGTACTCAAGCCTTCTATGAGGGAGTCGACAGCAACCCTGTTCTTCCTCTGTATTACAAGGACATGAAGCGATATACGTTTTTGCTCAATATCTACTTGCTCAACCACCGGATAGCACAGATCAATCAAGCAGTTAAAGAAAAAAATAGTGTTTCAGACCGGTCAATTTATGAAGATGCCCTCTTTTTCAAAATGAACGCAGACAGTAACGTCGCTGATCCTACAGAATTTCAAATTTACGACGGTCTGCTCGAAAACATGATGGAAGATACTCCTGGCAATCCAAGTAAAAAACCGGATTTACTCATTTACATTCATGTATCGCTGGAAACAATGCTCAAACGCATTAAAAAGCGCGGTCGCTCTTATGAACAAATCAGTACAGACCCTAGTCTAAAAGACTATTATGCGCGTCTTATCCGCTACTATGAGCCATGGTATGAAAACTACAATGCTTCACCCAAAATAGCAATTGACGGCGATAAATTCGATTTTATTGTTGATGAAGATGCTAAACAAAAAGTTTTGCGGCAAATTGATGACAAATTGCGCGAAATAGGTAATTTAAAATAAAGAAGGAACGTGATGACAGTTATTGTTTTAAGCGGGCCAATTGGAGCCGGTAAATCCAGTCTAACCAGTATTTTAGCAGATTATTTAGGTACCAAGCCTTTTTACGAAAGCGTTGATGACAACCCTGTTTTACCGCTTTTTTACGCTGATCCTAAAAAATATGCCTTTCTATTGCAGGTGTTTTTCTTAAATACACGTTTTCGCAGTATTAAAAATGCTTTAACAGAAGACAACAATGTTCTAGATCGGTCAATCTATGAAGATGCCCTTTTCTTCCAAATGAACGCCGATATTGGCCGGGCAACCCCAGAAGAAGTGGACACATATTATGAATTATTAAATAATATGATGAGTGAGCTTACTCATATGCCGAAAAAGAACCCTGATCTGTTAGTCCACATTAATGTTTCTTACGAAACGATGATTAACCGTATTCAAAAGCGTGGTCGTCCCTATGAGCAGCTTAGCTATGATGCAACTCTTGAAGACTACTACAAACGTCTTTTGCGCTACTACAAGCCATGGTATGAAAAGTACGACTATTCACCTAAGATGGAAATTGACGGCGACAGTCTTGATTTTATGACTGATGAAGATGCACGCAAAACTGTCCTAGACCAAATCGTTGCCAAATTAAAAGAAGTTGGCAAGTTACCTGAGTCATGGGACAAGCCAACTAACATCAAAATTTCTAAATAACTTTAACGGTAACTGCTTGACTTATCGAATTAAGTAGCTATAATTAAAAGAAAATTAAAAAGGTTATGAGCAGACTAGTAGTACCTAGGACTTGTCAGAGAGTGTCAGTTGCTGTGAAGACATGAAGTACCTAGTACGAATCACACCTGCGAACCGTTTTTCTAAATAATGTAAGAAATTCCGGCGGTGCCGTTATCACCTCAGTTTTTCATATTATGTTAAACTGACTGAGGTTATTTACGTGAGTAAATAGCAAATTGAGGTGGAATCGCGTTAAGTCGTCCTCTTAGACAAATTAGTCTAAGAAGGCGGCTTTTTTCTTACAAATAAGAAATTCCGGCAGTCCCGTTATCACTACAGTTCAATCCCCCATGCAAGATTGGACTGATTGAGGCTATTTGCGTGAGCAAATAGCAAATTGAGGTGGAACCACGATTAAACGTCCTCTTAGACTTAGGTCTAAGGGGACGTTTTTATTATATAAGGAGAAATGCCATGAATTATATCAATGCCATCTTGCCTTCCCTGATTCAGGGAGCACAAATGACCTTATCACTATTTTGTTGGACGCTTATTATTTCTATTCCGTTGGGAATCATTATTAGCCTAGGCCTAATCTCACATATCAAGCCTTTGCAACTATTTTTAAAATTTTACGTTTGGATTATGCGGGGAACGCCGTTATTACTGCAATTAATTTTTGTTTTCTACGGCTTACCTATTATCGGCGTTATCTTTCAGCGTTATGATGCAGCTTTATTTGCCTTCATTCTTAACTACGCCGCCTACTTCGCCGAAATTTTTCGCGGCGGATTTCAAGCAATTCCCAAGGGTCAATACGAAAGTGCTAAGGTTCTGCGACTAACCAAAATGCAAACTTTAAGACGCATTGTCATTCCCCAAGTTGTCAAAATTGTTATTCCGTCGATTGGCAATGAGGTTATCAACTTGGTCAAAGATACTTCATTAGTCTATGTTATTGGGCTTGGCGACCTCCTGCGGGCTGGAAATGTAGCTACTGCACGCGATGTTACCCTAGTTCCATTAGTTTTAGTTGGCATTATCTATCTTGCAATGACAGGAATTGCATCTTATCTTTTAAAGAAAATTGAAAATAATTATTCCAAGTGGAAATAATTGGAGGTAATTAGATGTTAGAACTCAAAAATATTACCAAAAAGTTTGGTCAACGAACAATTCTAGACAAAGTCAATCTATCCATACCTAGTGGGCAAATTCTGGCGATTGTCGGACCTTCAGGAGCCGGTAAAACAACCTTATTGCGCTGTTTAAGCGGACTAGAAAATATTGATTCCGGCAAATTCTTATGGGATGGGCAAGAATTTAATCCAGCTAATCCAACCGACAGCAGCCAAATAATTGGCGTTGTCTTTCAAGATTACCAGTTATTCCCTAATTTAACCGTCCTGGATAATATTACACTGGCACCAACTTTAGCTCTTAAAAAAGCCAAAAAAGACGCTGAAGAACAAGCTAAAAAATTACTTGAGCGGTTAAATTTAGCTGGCAAAGAACAGCTATATCCCGCACAGCTTTCTGGCGGGCAACAACAACGAGTTGCAATTGCCCGCGCTTTAGCTATGAAACCCCAAATTCTCTGTTATGACGAACCAACCTCAGCCCTTGACCCTGCCTTGCGCGGTACCGTTACTGAAATCATCCTAAAATTAAAGCGTGAAGAAAACATGACACAAATTATTGTTACTCACGACATGGATTTTGCTAAAGATGTTGCAGATACAACATTTACTGTTACTGATCTCAGCCAAAGGAGGTCGAACTAAGTGAAACGTAAAAATCTTTTCACTCTTATAATAATTTTTTGTTGCGGAATTTTCCTTACTGGTTGCAGCGATATTTCCGTTGGTAAAAGAGCCAGTCAAACCGATAACTGGCAAAGATTAGAAAAACGCGGTTACGTAACTGTTGGCGTTGATGACACCTTTGTGCCAATGGGTTTTCGCCAAAAAAACGGACAATTAATCGGTTACGATGTTGATCTAGCCAAAGCAGTTTTCAAATTGTACAACATGCGAGTTAGCTTCCAGACAATTGACTGGTCAATGAATACTACTGAACTAAAAAACGGAACCATTGACTTAATTTGGAACGGCTTTAGTAAGACACCTGAACGACAAGCAAAGGTTGGCTTTAGCAAAACCTATCTATATAGTGAGCAGCTGCTAGTAACCAAACGTAAGAACCATATTAATTCTTATGCTGATATGACTGGAAAAACATTGGGCGCACAAACAGGTTCTTCTGGCTATAACGACATTATGAAACAACCCCAGTTACTTAAAAATCGCATCAAAAATCACGATCCCGTTCTGTATGATTCCTTTACTAATGCCTTTATTGACTTAAATGCCGGCCGGATTCAGGGATTATTAATCGACAGCACCTACGCTGACTACTATATTTCTCGACAAAAGCATCCAGATGACTTTACCGTCATTCACGGACCATTTCCTAAAGATGCCTTTGGTGTCGGCATGAGAAAAAGCGATACAACTTTACGAAATAAAATTAATGCTGGTTTAGATAAGTTGGCTCAAAATGGCACTCTAGCTAAAATTGATCGCAAGTGGTTTGGCTCGGCTGCTGATACGCCGTTATTGAAAAATAATTAGTCTAATTGATCCAAAACTGCGGCAATGCCATCATGATTATTATCTTGGGTAATTACTTCAAATTTTGTCTTTAAATCTTTCGGTGCATTACCTAATAATACTGGATGGCCAACCATTTTTAGCATTGTTTCATCATTATAATTATCACCAAAAGCCCAGCAGTCAGCTAGTTTGACATTAAATTCCCGCGCTAGAATTTCAACACCATTACCTTTTGAAACACCTTTAATCATTACTTCCAGTAAATTAGGTGCGGATTTGACAATATATAATTCTGGGTAGTTTACTCTTAATTCTGCTTGTTCTTCGTCCAATAATTGTGGAGCGCCCATAATCAATACTTTGTGTACTCCTTGAAGCTTTTCAACTTGAGTTATTGAACTGGCTATTGCCTTTACGCTGACTTTTTTCTCTTCTTGTTCAACCAATTTATGATTATTTCCCGGGAAATAGTACCAATTATAGCCGCTGTAAACATTCCAAACAGTTCCATTGTTTTTCTCTTCCACATACCGACAGATCTCGACAGCTTGATCGGCAGTCATGAACTGCGAATTTAACGGCCGACCCATTTCATCTAAAACCAAGGCTCCATTATAGGCAATGAGCGGGCAACTGTTCATAACTTGACCGGCTGCAGTCATAATTGCTTGGGGCATGCGACCAGATACTGGCACAAAAATATTACCCTTAATTACCTGTCTACGAATTGCATCTCGAGTTTTAGGCGTTACTTGCAAGTCCGAATTTAGTAAGGTGCCGTCAATATCCGAAAAAAGTAGTTTTACCATAATTTCTCCTTATTTCTTTAATTACTAATAATTAGCTATATTTTAACGATTATCACTGGCTTAGGTCAATCATGATTAATAAGCGATAGTTATCCTTTGGCAAAATATCAGGTTCAATAATTCGTGTTTGCAATTATTTTTTAGAGTGTTAGACTTAAATAGTCGAAAGTTAAATTTTAAACACGAACATTAATCTGTGGGAGAGAGATAATGAATTTTATCAAGAGTTATTTTCAACTCGACAAATACAACACTAGCATCAAAGTTGAGTTTCTTGCCGGCTTAACTACCTTTATCAGTATGTCATACATTCTGTTTGTTAACCCTAGTGTTCTGGGTGCAAGCGGCATGAATACCGGGGCGGTCTTCACATCAACTGCTCTAGCCAGCGCACTGGGTACAGCAATTATGGGAATTGTTGCAAATTACCCAATTGGGGAAGCACCAGCCCTTGGAATCAACGCCTTCTTTGCTTACACGGTTTGTGTTGGCATGCATGTTTCATGGGAAACAGCCTTAGCTGCAGTGTTTGTAGCGTCAATCATCTTCATTTTAATTACTTTGTTTAAATTACGCGAAAAAATTATCAATGCTATTCCAGCTGACTTAAAATTCGCCATTTCATCTGGTATTGGTTTGTTCATTGCCTTCTTGGGAATGCAAGACGGTGGACTAATTGTCGGTAACAAGTCCACTCTAGTCGGCTTAGGTTCACTTCACGATCCAGCTGTCTGGATTACTATTTTTGGTTTAATTGTTACTGTTGTTTTAATGATTTTGAACGTTCCCGGTGCAATTTTTATCGGGATGGTATTAGCAGCAATTTTTGGTGTTGTTACCGGTCAAATTTCATTACCTACCAAAATAATTTCAATGGCACCAAGTATTGCGCCAACCTTTGGTCAAGCCGTCTTTCACGTTAAAGACATCAATTCATTGCAAATGTGGGTTGTCGTCTTAACATTTTTACTTGTTACCTTCTTTGATACTGCCGGAACATTAATCGGCTTAGCTCAACAGGCTGGCTTTATGAAAGACAATAAAATGCCACGAGTTGGTAAGGCTTTAGCCTCTGACTCAACTGCGATGATGGTTGGTTCTGTCTTGGGTACCTCACCTATCGGTGCCTTTGTTGAATCAAGTGCCGGAATTGCCGTCGGTGGTAGAACTGGTTTAACTGCTGTCTTTGTTGCCATTTTCTTCTTGATTTCAATGATTTTTAGCCCACTGCTTGGCTTATTTACAACTCACGTAACAGCACCAGCATTAATTATTGTCGGTGTCCTGATGGCGCAAAATACGGCGCATATTCATTGGAATAAAATGGAAATTGCGGTACCTGCCTTCCTAATCTTAATCGGCATGCCGCTAACTTATTCAATTTCTGATGGGCTTGCCTTAGGTCTAATCACTTACCCAATCTGCATGGTAGCTGCTAAACGTGGCAAGGAAGTAACACCAATGATGTGGCTACTATTCTTCGTCTTCATCTTCTTCCTTTGGGTATTAAATTTCTAAATAAATACTTCAACTTTGAAAAGAACGAATCACATGATTTGTTCTTTTTTGTTTTCTAAACATGTAATTGTCGGCAATTTAGTTATATACTAGTTACATTAGTTCTTTTTAATTTAATATTTTGGAGGAAAAAATGACGACACTAGAAAAAGTCTTTCATTTAAACGATGCTCATACCACTGTCAAACGTGAATTAATCGCTGCATTAACCACCTTTGTCAGCCTCTCCTACATCCTTTTTGTTAACCCGAACATTTTGCACGCAGCTGGAATTGATAAGGGAGCGGCCTTTACGGTTACCGCGATTTCGATCGCGATTGGCTGTTTCATCATGGGACTAGTTGCCAACTATCCAGTTGCCTTAGCACCAACGCTTGGCAGCGCAGCCTTTTTTGCCTATAACGTCTGTGGCGGTATGCATATTAACTGGCAAACAGCCTTAGCTGCTGTTCTAGTTGCCTCGGTTTTGTTTGTTTTAATTACCGTTCTTAAATTACGTGAAAAAGTAGTCGACGCAATTCCGCAAGACTTAAAGTACGCAATTTCTGCTGGAATTGGTCTGTTCATTGCTTTTATCGGCTTGCAAAACGGTAAGCTGATTGTTAACAGTGATTCTAATCTTGTAACTTTAGGCAAGTTTAATTCGCCTGCTGTCTGGATTACCTTATTCGGGTTAACCTTAACCGTTGTCTTAATGGCAATGAATATTCCCGGTTCGATTTTTATCGGCATGGTTGTAACTGCTGTGTTCGGTATCATGATCGGGCAAATTGCCCTACCTAAGGGGATTATCGCCAGTGCACCAAGCATTGCCCCAACCTTTGGTCAAGCAATTTTTCATTTAAAAGATATTAATACACCGCAACTATTCATGGTTGTTCTAACCTTCCTGCTAGTTACCTTCTTTGATACTGCTGGTACCTTAATTGGAATGACTGAACAAGCAGGCATGGTCGATAAGAATGGTAAAATTCCACGGATTGGCCGCGCATTTTTATCAGATTCTGCCGCAATGGTTGAAGGAGCTATTCTGGGGACAGCTCCTCTGGGAACTTCCGTTGAATCTAGTGCCGGAATCGCCATGGGTGGCCGCACAGGATTAACCGCAATTTTTGTTGGTATTCTATTTTTAATCAGTATGATTTTCAGTCCATTACTAGCAGTTATTCCAACAACGGTTACTGCACCAGCGTTAATCATTGTCGGCGTCTTAATGGCCGGCAACTTAAAGAAAATCCATTGGGAAAAATTCGAAATTGCATTACCAGCATTTTTAACAGTTGTTGGTATGCCGCTAACCTACAGTATTTCTGATGGATTAGCCTTAGGTATGATTGCCTACCCAATTACAATGATTGCTTCTAAACAATCCAAAAAAGTCTCACCAATGATGTATGTTTTGTTTGTTGTTTTCATTATTTTCTTCTTAGTTACAAACATGTAATTAAGTAAAATAAAAAGCTACCTAAAGGGTAGCTTTTTTGCATGATTTTTTAATAATTGTTAAACTAGATGTGCTTGAATAAGGAGATGATAATTGTATGACAACAGGCTTGCTTGTTAGTCATCGTTATGAATAATACAAAAACAGATAAACAAAATTATAAAAAGGCACCATTATCAGAAGTTCATTTACGTGTCTTAATAGCTATTATTTTAGGGCAAATTGCTTGCGGATTTTCGCTTGGAATTAGCGGAACTGCATTAACAAATGCCAGTAAATATATTCAAATTAGCGACTTATGGACCGGACTAATTGGCGCTGGCGCCTTATTGGGTCTGTCCAGCTCAATGCTAATCGGCCGTCTATCCGACAGAATTGGCCGCAGCCGAATGTTAATGATTAATATGTATCTTTTGGCAGTATTAACATTATTACATTTATTAACCGCCAACCTCTTTTTAACCTTCTTAATTAGAATTGGAATTGGGCTAATGATGGCCGTCGATTATACCGTCGGTAATTCCTTGCTGACTGAATGGCTGCCTAAGGGAGAAGATAGCAAGCAGCAGAGTCATCTGCTTATTTTTTGGTCGGTTGGCTTTATTGCCGCTTACTTGACTGGTTCACTGTTAACTGGCTTTGGCGCGTTCACTTGGCGGGTTATCTTAGCAACAGGAGCCATTCCTGCACTAATTGCTGCCATCTTTCGTAGTTGTTTTCCTCTGCCGCCATCACCAAGTTGGCTGGCAAGTAAGGGCAAGGTTAAACAAGCAAACTTTTTAATTGGCTTTTTACTTGGGCGCAAATGGGGCATTCCCCACTTCAAGCACCAGCATAAGTCATCCAAAAATATTTCATGGACTATTCTCTTTAGTAAAAAATACTTACGAAGAACTCTTGTTGGTGGTTGTTTTTATGCCTTACAGGCATTTTCATTCTTTGGCGTCAGTATTTTCTTGCCTATCCTATTGCAGGGAATGGGCATTACCAACGCAGCTGTATCTGGGATTATTTACAACCTCGGAATGATTATTGGTGTCTTTTTAGGAACGCTAATTTTTGACAAAATTAGTCGGAGAACATTTTTAATCAGTAATTTTTTAATATCTGGTTTACTAATTGGGATTTTAGCATTTATGACTAAAGCGCCAAATACTGCCAAATTGGTTATTTTTAGCTTATTTGCAATCATTCTATCTGCAGGTTTGGTATTAGATTACCCTTACCCCACAGAATTGTTTGATGTTACCGTTCGGGGAACAGGCGTTGGTACCTGCATTACTATCAGCCGCATTGGTGCGGCGGCCGGTACCTTCTTATTGCCAATCTTAACCAATACTGGTGGTGTTAAATTGGCCATGTTAGTTTGTGCCGTCGTGTTACTGGCAGATTTCCTACTCTGCCTTTTCTGGGCACCGGAAACCTCACCCAAATTTATGAAAAAATAAAAAGATTGCCATGGCGGCAATCTTTTTTAACATCGGATTTAAAACCTAAAAAAGCAGCTAAATTTGTTTAGCTGCTTTTTGTGTTACACGTGTAACACGATTATTTTTCTTCATACCATTGTGTGTGGAAGACACCTGAACGGTCATTTCTGTTGTAAGTATGGGCACCAAAGTAATCACGTTGCCCCTGAATTAAGTTTGCAGGTAAACTTGGGTTAAAAATTGATTCCAAGTAATTAAGTGCTGCACTCAAGGTTGGTGTTGGAATCCCAGCTTTAGTTGCTAATTCGACTACTTGCCGCAAAGCACCAATATTTTGTGTCATTAAGTCATTGAAGTAACTGTCTTGGAACAAATTATCCAGCTCTTTACCATCTTTATAAGCATTTTCAATATCTTTCAACATTGATGAGCGAATAATACAGCCTGCTTCCCAAACTTGAGCAATTGCTGGGTACCGCAAATCCCAGTTATAAGCATCTGCAGCCATTTTCAATTGTTGGAAGCCTTGAGCATAAGCAACAGCTTGACCCAATTGCAAAGCCTTGCCTAAATTATCTACCAAATCAGCTGGTACTTCACCATTCCAAGTAATTTCCTTGCCTGAACGTGTTGATGCCTTAGACATAAACCTCGCCAAAACAGCTTCCGCAATTACACTAATCGGTGTGCCTAAGCGAATAGCATCCTCAAGCATCCAGTTACCAGTTCCCTTGTATGAAGCCACATTTAAAATATGGTCAATCACGTAATCAGGAGTTAAGTCATCTTTTTGCTTCAAAACTTCTGCTGTAATTTCACTAAGGTAAGCTTCAACAACTCCTTGGTTCCAATCAGCAAAGATTTGTGACATTTCACTATTAGTCTTGCCTGCAATCTTACGTAAAATATCATAAACTTCAGAGAATTCCTGCATAATGCCGTATTCAATTCCGTTATGAACCATCTTAACATAATGACCGCTGCCTTCAGGGCCAATAAAGCTAACACATGGGCGACCTTCAGTATTTTTAGCAGCAATTGCTTCTAAAATAGGTGCGACTTGCTTATATGCTTCTTCATCGCCACCCGGCATTAATGCTGGGCCATTCAAAGCACCTTCTTCACCACCAGAAACACCCATTCCGATAAAGTGAATGCCGTGCTCCTTCATTTCGTTGAATCGGCGGTTAGTATCATTAAAGTTAGAATTACCACCATCAATTAAAATATCGCCTTGATCCAGTAAAGGCAATAAAGTATGTAAAGTTTCGTCAACTGGACGACCAGCGGCGATTTGAATTAAAATTTTGCGGGGTTTTTCTAATGAATTGACGAATTCTTCCCAAGAATAAGTAGGTTTTAACTTATCGTCTTCATATTTCGCAAAAGCATCAACTTCCGGCTTATCAATACTATAACCAGAAACTGAAAAGCCACTATTTCTGACATTTAAAGCAAGATTCTTACCCATTACAGATAAGCCAATTATTCCAAATTGTTGCATATTTTATCCTCCACTTATTAAATTTATCCTCTATTATTATACTTATAAGTACGCAAAAAAGCGAAACCTTTTTATTAGTTCCGCTTTTTTATTTGTAATATTAACGATTAATTAACATTAAGCTTCTGAAGCACCTGAGGCAGCATCTTCATCGTCTGAAATGCCAAAAGCATCATCGTTAACGCCGTATTTTTCAGCAAAGTAGCTGAATGGCTTCAAACCTTGTGCTTGGTATTTTTCAACAAATGCTGGGTCATCAAGAGTGTTCAATTCAGTTGAGTATGGCATGTCGTGAGTAAGCTTAACGTCTACTAACATTGGCTTATCAGAACTCTTCCATTCCTTAACTGCATCTTCAAATTCTTGCTTAGTACGTACAGTTACACCCTTAACGTTCATACCTTCAGCAACCTTTGCCCAGTCGTTATCTGGAAGGATAACACCTGATAATGGTTGGTGTGATTGGTCTTCTTGTTCAGCTTGGATGAAACCAAGAGTTTCGTTAGTGAAGACAACGTTCATGATGTGCATGTTGTAACGAGCTTGGGTCAATAATTCTTGACTCATCATTGCAAAACCACCGTCACCACCAAGGTTCCAAACTTCACGGTCTGGGCAAGCAGTTGCAGCAGCTACAGCAGCTGGTGAACCAAAGCCCATAGTTGCGTACAAGCCTGAAGTTGCCCAAACTTGGTTATCGTGCAAGTTCATCAAACGTTGGAAGTCAATGTTGATGTTTCCAACATCGATACCAAACATAGCATCGTCTGAAGCGTACTTGTTAATAATGTCAAAGATTGGTTCACGACGAATTGGCATTTCATCTGCATCGTCAAAGCTGTGTTGCCATTCTTCCCAGTTCTTACGGTCTTCAACACCAGCTTTGTAAAGTGGTGATTCTTCACGAGCTTCACCAGCATCGATGATAGCTTGCAAACTCTTAGCACCGTCAGCCAAAATTGGAAGATCAACAGCGTGACGCTTACCTAATTTTTCTGAATCGATGTCGATTTGGATCATCTTAGCCTTAGGGTTAAAGAAGTAGCTTGAGAATGGTGAGTCGTTACCAACCCAAACAACCAAGTCAGCATGAGTTTGGATGTCGTCACTTGCCTTAGGAGCACAACGACCAATTGAACCCAAGTATGCTGGGAATGCATCTTCAACAATACCCTTACCAAGAACTGATGACATAATTGGCATCTTGAACTTGTCTGAGAAAGCCTTCAATACATCGCCGTGACCTTTAAGTCCCATACCAAAGTAAACTACTGGGTTAGTTGCTTCTGCAATCATCTTAACTGCGGCATCAATTGATTCCTTAGTTGGTGCAGCGTAGTTAGGCATAGCAGTTAATGAGTTAGCAGTAACACGGAAGTTGTCGCTGATCTTTTCCCAACCAAAGTCTTTTGGCAAGATTAAAACAGCAGGACCCTTCTTAGCATATGCTTGACGAAGAGCTTCATCCATCATCCGTGGAATTTGATCAGCTGCCTTAACTTGGTGATTCCAAACAGCAACATTATCAAACCAAGGCTTTTCATCAAAAGCTTGGAAGAAGTTCATGTCTTGACGGCTAACAGGAACGTTAGCAACGATAGCTACCATTGGAGTCTTGTCGTATTTAGCGTCGTATAAACCGTTCATCAAGTGAACAGCACCAGGTCCAGCTGAACCGAAACATACACCAACTTTACCAGTCAGCTTGTATTCAGCTGAAGCGGCTAAAGCACCAGCTTCTTCGTGACGAACTTCGATAAACTTAAGCTTGTCTTTGAAATTAAGAATAGCATTCATAGTTGAATCGAATGAACCACCTGGATAACCAAAGATGTGGTCAATATCCCAATCAACTAATACTTGAAGCATTGCATCTGAGCCATTAATTTTTGTCATTTGAGCGTATCTCCTTCAAATAAATCACTTACATACAGTATTAAAACATATAATTTCATAATTACAAGTAACTGAATTGCAAATAAATCAAGCTCCAGAAGATAGCTAACAAAATATAAAAAGTAACGTAATCAAAAAATCTGAGACTGTCAATTTATCGTTAAGTTGACTTTATCAGGCAGAAATCGCTTTATTTGCGATATTTTATAGGGAATTTTAGCCTAGATCAAACAATAACACAATTAATATATATTTGTATAAATAAAAAAACGAAATCAAAATAAATTGATTTCGTTTCTCTAAAAATAATTAATATTGTTTATTAAGTATTAGTGTTCTGAAGCACTTGAAGTAGTGTCAGTTTCTTCTGGTTCAGGTTCTGGTTCTTCTTCTTCAGAAGCGCCTGAAGCAGTGTCTTCTACAAGACCATACTTGTCAGCAAAGTAGCTGAATGGCTTCAAACCTTGTGCTTGATACTTCTCAACAAATTCTGGGTCATCAAGAGTGTTCAATTCAGTTGAGTATGGCATTTCGTGAGTGAACTTAACGTCAATCAACATTGGTCCATCCATTTGCTTCCATTCTTTAACTGCATCTTCAAATTCTTGCTTAGTACGTACAGTTACGCCCTTAACGTTCATACCTTCAGCAACCTTTGCCCAGTCGTTGTTAGGAATAATAACACCTGACAATGGTTGGTTAGATTCATCTTCTTGTTCAGCTTGGATGTAACCTAAAGTTTCGTTAGTGAAGACAACGTTGATAACGTGCATGTTGTAACGAGCTTGAGTTAATAACTCTTGACTCATCATTGCGAAACCACCGTCACCGCCAAGGTTCCAAACTTCACGTTCTGGGTGAGTAGTTGCAGCGGCAAGTGATGCTGGAGTACCAAAGCCCATAGTTGCGTACAAGCCTGAAGTTGCCCAAGTTTGGTTATCATGTAAGTTAACTAAACGTTGGAAGTCAATGTTGATGTTACCAACATCAATAGCAAACATAGCATCGTCTGAAGCATATTTGTTAATAATGTCAAAGATTGGTTCACGACGAACTGGCATTTCATCTGAATCAACAAAGCTTGCTTGCCATTCATCCCAGTTCTTACGGTCTGCAAGAGCAGCCTTGTAAATTGGTGATTCTTCACGGTCTTCGCCAGCATCGATCATTGCTTGCAAAGTCTTAGCACCGTCAGCCAAAATCGGAACATCAACAGCGTGACGCTTACCCAATTTTTCTGAGTCAACATCAATTTGGATAACCTTAGCCTTAGGATCAAAGAAGAAGACTGAGAATGGTGAGTTGTTACCAACCCAGATAACTAAGTCAGCATGAGTTTGAATATCATCACTGGCCTTTGGAGCAACACGGCCAATTGAGCCCATGTATGCTGGAAATGCATCTTCAACAATACCTTTAGCAATAACTGATGACATAATTGGAGTCTTAAACTTGTCAGCAAATGCCTTTAAAACATCGCCGTGACCCTTCATACCCATACCATAGTATACTACTGGGTTCTTAGCTTCTTTAAGAACTTTAAGAGCTGCTTCAACATCAGTCTTCTTAGGAGCTGCATAGTTAGGGATAGCTTCTAATGAGTTATAAGTTACACGGAAGTTATCGTTAATCTTGTCCCAACCAAAGTCCTTAGGAAGGATTAAAACTGCTGGACCCTTCTTAGCATATGCTTGACGAAGAGCTTCGTCCATCATGCTAGGAACTTGGTCAGCTGTCTTAATTTGGTGGTTCCAAACAGCTACGGAATCAAACCAAGGCTTTTCATCGAAAGCTTGGAAGAAGTCAATATCTTGACGACTAGTTGGTACGTTAGCAACGATAGCTACCATTGGTACCTTGTCGTATTTAGCATCGTACAAACCGTTCATCAAGTGAACAGCACCAGGTCCAGCTGAACCAAAACATACACCAGCTTGGCCAGTGAATTTGTATTCAGCAGCTGCTGCCAAAGCACCAGCTTCTTCGTGACGAACTTCAATGTATTTTAACTTACCTTTGAAGTCGTGAATAGCGTTCATTGTTGAGTCAAATGAACCACCTGGGAAACCATAAATATGATCAATATGCCAGTCCAATAAAACTTGGAGCATAGCATTTGCGCCATTAATTTTTGCCATTTTAAAGTGCATCTCCTTAAATACATGTTTACTTACATAATGTATTAAAACATATAATTTCACAATTTCAAGTATGCACTTACGTTAATAAAGTACTGGGTTTTCAGCTGGAAACAAGAAATATTTTCACAATTTTGATAGCACTATCATTGGAAACGTTTTTACAGCAATATTTATGTTTGTTATTAGTTGATCATTCTTCCAACATAATTGGCAAATTTTAAAGATAAAAAATTTAAAATATTTTTTTACTTCTTAATTTTTTGATAACGGCCGTTTTGAATATAGACACTTAAAATAGCCAAATCGGCCGGATTAACACCTGAGATTCTTTCCGCCTGAGCTATTGTCTCAGGCCGAATCTTAGTGAATTTTTGTCTTGCTTCGGTAGCCAAGCCATCGATTGCATTATAATCAATGCCCGCTGGAATCTTTTTAGCTTCTTGACGGTGGAGACGATCGATTTGAACTTGTTCTTTTTTAATATATCCGGCGTATTTAATATTGATTTCTACCTGCTCTTTAACATAGCGATCTGGTGAGATTTTCTCTCCTGTAAGCCGTTCAATGTCATCAATCGTTACTTTAGGACGTCTTAAAAAGATATCTGCTTTAACACCAGCACTCATTTGATTTTCGCCAATTCCACTCAAATATTGTTGGATTTCAAAATTCGGATGAATCGTTAAACTAGCCAATTTTGCCTTAACAATCGCAATTTGTTTTTTCTTATCTTCAAAC
The DNA here is from genome assembly GCF_029433435.1 of Lactobacillus sp. ESL0703. Classification (NCBI taxonomy): domain Bacteria; kingdom Bacillati; phylum Bacillota; class Bacilli; order Lactobacillales; family Lactobacillaceae; genus Lactobacillus; species Lactobacillus sp. ESL0703. The sequence continues at coordinate 41,299 of NZ_JAQTIB010000002.1, read as the reverse complement.
TCAGCGTAACGTTCATCAGAAATTAAACCGAGCTTATAACCATAATCGGTTAACCGTAAATCAGCGTTATCATGACGCAAAATCAACCGGTATTCAGCCCGCGAAGTAAGTAAACGATATGGTTCTTCAGTTCCCTTGGTTACCAAATCATCAATTAATACCCCAATGTAGGCTTCATCCCTACCCAAAGTAAAACCAGGCTTACCAGCAGCACGCAAAGCAGCGTTAATACCGGCAATTAATCCTTGACCAGCGGCCTCTTCATAGCCAGAGGTGCCGTTCATTTGCCCAGCAGTAAACAGATTCTTAATATTTTTAGTTTCCAAAGTATGTTTTAACTGCCACGGATCAACAACATCGTATTCAATTGCATAACCTGGGCGCATCATTTCGGCATGTTCTAACCCGGCAACTGTATGCAGCATTTGCAACTGAACTTCTTCTGGCATTGACGTTGAAAAGTCGCCAACATAGACTTCCTTAGTGTTTTTGCCCTCTGGCTCAAGAAAAATTTGGTGGCGCGGCTTATCAGCAAACCGGACAACCTTAGTCTCAATTGACGGGCAGTAACGTGGGCCAACACCCTTGATTTGACCAGAAAACATCGGCGAACGCGTCAAGTTTTCGTTAATAATCTTGTGCGTTTCTTCGTTGGTATAGGTCATCCAGCAAGATACTTGCTCTTTTAAGTAGTCTTCATCCCTACTGGTGAATGAAAAATGCCGCGGCTCTAGGTCTCCTGGTTCCTCTTCAGTCTTGGAATAGTCAATCGTATTACCGTTAACGCGGGGCGGGGTACCTGTCTTGAAGCGGCGCAATTTAAAGCCTAATTTTTCTAAATTTTCAGACAATTTAATTGCCGGCACTGTATTGTTAGGACCTGAAGAATAATTTAACTCACCAATAAAGATCCGGCCACGAGCAGCTGTTCCTGTTGTCAGCACAACGCTCTTAGCGTGGTAGCGAGCACCAGTATTCGTAATTAATCCCGTACATACCCCATCTTCAACAATTAATTCATCAACTGTTGCCTGGCGCAAAGTCAAGTTAGGGGTATTTTCAATGACATCCTTCATTCGGTCATGATATTCCCACTTGTCAGCTTGAGCACGTAAAGCACGCACAGCTGGACCCTTACCCGTATTCAGCATCCGCATTTGGATATAGGTAGCATCAATATTTTTACCCATTTGCCCGCCCAAAGCATCAATTTCACGCACAACGGTTCCCTTAGCTGGACCACCAACTGACGGATTACATGGCATAAAGGCAACCATATCAAGGCTAATCGTCAGCAATAAAGTCTTCTGGCCCATTCTAGCACTAGCCAAAGCAGCTTCACTGCCGGCATGACCGGCACCAACAACTATGACATCATAATCATTTGAGTCGTAACTCTTAATCATTTCCACTTCTACTCCTATTTTCCTAAACAAAATTGACTGAATAATTCGTTAACTAATTCATCAGGACTACTTTCGCCCGTAATTTCGCCTAAAGTGTCCCATGCACCGTTAAAATCAATCTGGGCAATATCCACTGGCACTTCATCGTTAACCGCTTGAATAACATCTTGCAGCTGCTTTTTGGCCTTTTCCAATAGCCCCACTTGACGCTGATTAGTAACCATTACCTGGTCGTTAGAATTTTCAATCCCGCTAAAGAACAATTTTCTGATTGCTTCCTCTAATTCCGTAAGGTTTTTTTCTTGTAAAATCGACGTGGCAATTACTTCACTGCCAGTTAATTTTTTGATTTCCGCAACCGTTAGTTTTTGACCCAAGTCGGTCTTATTTAAAATCACAATCCGCTTCTTAGCATCAGTTGCGGCTATTAGTTCCTTGTCTTCTGGCGATAAATCTTGACTTGAATCGAGCAAAAGCAACACCAAATCTGCCTGCACCAAGGCTTTTTTCGACCGTTCAACACCAATTTTTTCAACTTTATTGTCGGTATCTCGAATTCCAGCTGTATCAATTAACTTTAATGGTACGCCTTTAATTGAGACGTATTCCTCCAGCGTATCGCGGGTTGTTCCTGCAATATCGGTAACAATCGCCTTATCGCTTTTAGTCAAATAATTAAGCAGCGATGACTTACCAACATTAGGCTGACCAATAATCGCCGTTGCCAGCCCGTTGCGCAAAGCCGTTCCTTCAGCGGCAGTATCGAGCAGCTGCGTGATTTGCTCACTAACTGAGCGAGAAACGGTTGCCATCTGGTTAGCAGTAATGGTATCGGCATCATATTCAGGATAATCGATGTTAACTTCAACATTTGCCAAAGTATCCAAAATTTCCTGGCGCATTGCCCGAATTTTTTCGAGTAAGCCACCTTCGAGCTGCTTTTCGGCAACTTGACGCGCCTTATCAGTCTTAGCACGCACAATATCCATGACACTTTCGGCTTGGGTCAAGTCAATTCGGCCGTTAACAAAAGCCCGCTTGGTAAACTCCCCGGCTTCTGCCATGCGTGCGCCCTCTTTTAAGAGTAATTGCAAAATCCGGTTAGTAACAACAATCCCGCCGTGACAATTGATTTCAACAATATCCTCACGGGTAAATGTCTTCGGTGCCAGCATGACAGAAACCATCGCCTCATCGATTACCTGCTTGGTTTTCGGCTCAATTACATGACCATAATGAATTGTATGACTAGGTACTTTGGCTAAATTAGCACCTTTAAAAACCCGATTAGCAATCTCAACAGCATCTTCACCCGACATGCGGACAATCGAAATCCCGCCTTCGCCAATTGGCGTTGAAATAGCTGCGATTGTATCAAATTCAGTTAGCGTTTGTGCCATAATTTCTCCTTTTCAAATAAATTTCAATAAAAAAAGCGCATTATAGCACCACGAAAAATTCGTGATGTATAAAGCACTTTGACTACTTTATCTAAAAATCACTTTAGATTAAATATTTACTTTTTACGCTTTAAACGTTTATAGGTTCTTCTAAGTTGACGTTTGCGTTCACGCTTGGCTTCCGCCTTAGCTTCTTGCTCCTTGCGATATTTAATCGGATTTTGCAAAATGAAGGTTTGACCAACCTGGAAGAGGTTAGAAACTACCCAGTACAAGACAATCGCTGACTGGAAGTAAATTCCCATTACACCAACCATAATCGACATTCCATAAGTCATCAACTTAGTTGATCCTGTCTGTGATTCCTTCGGCGTTGACAACTGACTGATGTAAGTTGACAAGAACGTCAAAGCCATCGACAAAATGGGCATAATGAAGTAAGGATCTGGTTTACCTAAATCCATCCATAAAAAATGACCTGTCTGAAGTTGTGGTGTTTGCCAGATTGCACCGTACAAGGCATACATTACCGGCAACTGAATAATCAGCGGTAAACAGCCTGCATACGGGTTAATTCCAGCTTCTTTATAAAGCTTATTGGTTTCTTGAGACAATAACGTCCGCGATTCCGTATCATTGCCCGGATACTTCTTGCGCAACTCATTCAATTCCGGTTGAATTGCCTGCATCTTAGTTGTACTTTTAATGGAAATCGCACTAAGTGGGTACAAAATAAGACGTACAATAACAGTAAAGACAATGATTGCCCAACCATAGCTATTGCTCATAATTTTAGCCAGCCACAAGATAAAGGCCGACATATAATAAATGATCCAGCGATTCCACCAACTACCACTAGTATGCGAAACTGGTGCCACTTTGGCATTAGTTTGCGCTGCACAACCCGTTAAAACAACGGCAAGTGCAACAACTGCCAGCAGTGTAAGCAGACGTTTGACATTTCTCTTAGTTAAAATGTCTTTCACTCTAATCTTCCTCAACTTCATCAGGTATTTCTTCAATAATATTGGCCAAAAAGAGTGCATGCAGCAAGTTCTTCTTCACTTCAGCCATACCAAAATTACGCGTATACGGTCTAGCAATCACTAAAAAGTCAATTTGCGCTTCAATTGCAGGCTTGTATTCAGTTAGAACTGCACGAATATAACGTTTGAGCCGGTTGCGAACAACGGCGGTATGACCCACCTTTTTGCCAACGGAAATGCCTACCCGGAAGTGGCTATTTTCTGCTTTATCTATTTTATAGATGACAAAGGCACGGTTTGCCACTGAATTACCCGATTTAAAAACTCGCTGAAAATCACTTTCAGTTTTAACTCGATAAGACTTTCTCAAAACGTTTCATTCCACTCTTGTATACTAAAAAAACCACTGGGATTCAGTGGTTTAAGCAGATAAGACTTTTCTACCCTTTGCACGGCGTCTAGCTAAAACCTTGCGGCCATTAGATGTACTCATCCGTTTCATAAAGCCATGAACTCGTGAACGGTGACGCTTTTTAGGTTGGTAAGTTCTCTTAGTTGTCATTAAACTACACCTCCATTTTTATATGCTAACTGCACAATTTAATATCTAGAATAGCATGATTAAAGTAAAAAACCAAGTAAAAATGCTAATTAATTTTGGATTAGTCAGATAAATTTTTTAGCCGCTGCTATTCCATCTGTGTAATTTTTGCTAATTTATTTTTCCACAATTTAATAATTCACAGCTCATCTTCAAAGATTATCCACAATCTACATCCTGTTAATAAAAATATCCACATCATGTAGATATAATTCCACAAGCACAATAATATGCTGATAAATCAACGAATTTTATCCACAGTAAAACACTATTTAGTTTTATCCACAGTTAAATTATATACAAGAATGTAATTTGCCTAAATAATCTTTTCCACATCCTGTTAATTCTTAATTTCTTTTATTCGCTTGTGGAAAACATTTTGCTTAGATGGTAAAATAACTTGGGTAAAAAATTATTGGAGGAGATACTTTGTTTGATATTAATAAATTTTGGCAACATTTTAATAATGAAATGCGTGAGCATTTTAATGAAGTTGCCTACAACGCTTGGTTCAAAAATACTAAACCACTTTCCTACAATAAGGAGACACATGAATTAAAAATTGCCGTGCAAAATCCGGTAACTAAAGGATATTGGGAAAAAAATTTGGCTGCGCAATTAATTCAGTCGGCATACGGTTATGCCAATATTGAAATTACGCCGGTTTTTCAAATTGAAGGTGAACGCAGTACTGAACGAATTGTAACACCCAAACCGCAAACACAAATTTCGCAGCAACAGCAAGTCGAACACACGCACAATGCCTTTGTCCGCAATCTCAAGTTAAATGAAAAATATACCTTTGATAACTTTGTTCAAGGTGAAGGCAACAAGTTAGCCGCTGGTGCTGCTCTTGCCGTTGCCGACAGTCCGGGGAGTTTTTACAATCCGCTATTTATTTTTGGCGGTGTTGGTCTTGGTAAAACGCACCTAATGCAGGCCATCGGTCACCAAATGCTGGCCGAACGTCCGAATGCAAAAGTTGTTTACATTCAAAGTGAAACATTCGTCAACGACTTTATTAATTCAATAAAAAATAAGACACAGGATCAATTCCGCGAAAAATACCGCACTTGTGACTTATTATTAGTTGATGATATTCAGTTTTTCGCGAAAAAGGAGGGCATTCAGGAAGAGTTCTTCCATACTTTTGAAACTCTCTATAATGACCAAAAGCAAATCGTAATGACCAGTGATCGGTTGCCAACCGAAATTCCGGATTTATCAGAACGCTTAGTTTCACGATTTACTTGGGGCCTGCAAGTTGAAATTACCCCACCAGATCTTGAAACCCGAATTGCTATTTTGCGTAAAAAAGCCGAGGCAGAAGACCTGACAATCGATGATGACACTTTGGACTATATTGCTTCGCAAGTTGATACCAACATTAGAGAACTTGAAGGTGCTCTAGTTAAAGTCCAGGCACACGCGACAATTGAGCGTGAAGACATTAACGTCAACCTTGCCCGTGAAGCTCTTGCTGACCTAAAATTGGTACAGAAAAATCGCGGCTTACAGATTTCTAAAATTCAGGAAGTTGTTGCAAACTATTTTCAGACCTCAACCTATGAGTTAAAAGGTAAAAAGCGGGTACGACAGATTGTTGTTCCCCGGCAAATTGCCATGTATCTTTCACGTGAACTAACCGACTCAAGCTTGCCCAAAATTGGACAGGAGTTTGGCGGCAAAGATCACACAACCGTCATGCACGCCTACGAAAAGATTAGTAAGGCAATTAAAACGGACTCAGATATTAAAACTGCCGTCTTTGATCTTAAGCAAATGCTTGACCGCTAAAAGTTTACAAATTGTGGACAACTTTTAATAATATCCACAATTTGTAAACCGAACTAATTACGTTATTTTAGGCCTGGCTATACTTCTTAACAGAAATCACAGGACCTACTAATACTACTAACTAAATTATATAATTAATTAAATAAACAACCTAACACAGGAGACACTTATGAAATTTACAATTAACAGAAATCTTTTTGTCGATAATCTAAATAATGTCATGCATGCTATTTCCTCACGAGCAACAATTCCCATCTTAAGTGGTATTAAGCTTAACTTAACGGATGAGGAATTAGTCTTAACGGGAAGCGATACTGATATTTCAATTGAATTAAGAATTCCGGTTAGTGAAGATTTAACTGTAGAATCAACTGGTTCAATTGTTTTACCAGCCCGTTTCTTTAGTGAAATCATCCGTCGTTTACCAGGAAAAGAATTTTCTTTAGAAGTAAAAGAAAGTTTTCAAACACAAATTATCTCAGAAAACAGTGAATTTACCATTAACGGCCTAGATGCAAATAACTATCCAAGATTACCGGAAATTTCTGACGAATCCGCTTTTGTTATTTCGGGGAAAATTTTCAGAGAAATTATTACAGAAACACAATTTGCCGTTGCCACTCAAGAAAGTCGGCTCGTTTTAACTGGAGTGCACTTTACCTTTAGTCCTGACCAAATTCATGCCGTTGCCACTGATTCACACCGGTTGTCCAGTCGTGCATTAACTTTAGAAAATGGTCCACAAACTGAAACTGATCTAATTATTCCTGGAAAAAGCTTACTCGAACTTGCGCGCATCATTGGTGAAACCAATCCAAAAGTGCGAGTTTGTCCTGGAGATAGTCAAGTTTTGTTCGAAATTGGTGATATTCTATTTTATTCTCGGCTACTTGAAGGCAGCTATCCCGACACTGAACGCTTAATTCCAACTGAAAATACAACTAGTGTTGAATTTGACCTGACAGAATTGTCCAGTGCGCTTGATCGGGCCAGCCTTTTGACGCATGCTGGCAGAAATAATGTTGTTGACTTAACACTTGATGTTGAAAGCCAGACAGCCAAATTGTCGGGTGAGTCCGCTGAAATTGGTAACGTTGAAGAAGATGTCAGTTTTAAAAATTTAACTGGCAAGAATTTGAAAATTTCGTTTAATCCCGACTACTTACGCGACGCCTTAAAAGCCTCCGTAACTGACTCGGTTGTCATGGAATTTACACAACCGTTGCGGCCATTCACAGTTAATCCCGATCAAACTGACATTGACTTCGTTCAACTAATAACGCCAGTTAGAACTTTTTAATGTAAAACAGAATTATGAGTTAAAGGTCATCAATCTGATGGCCTTTTTTGTTTCCGCCTTTTGTTAATGGACAAAATAAGCGCGTTATTTAGTTTTAAAAGCCATTTACCATAAAATGTTTATTTTGTAAAAGACCGTTTATACGGCGTTATATTAGCTTTTTAAGTTGTCTTTTAGCCTTAAAACGAATATACTTAAATATAGGAAACTAGCGCGATGAAGGTGAGTATTATCAAGGAATTTACAGTAAAAGGTGAGTACATTACCTTAAGTCAATTTTTAAAAGAAGAAAGCATTATTTCTTCTGGTGGTCAGGCAAAATGGTATTTGCAAGATAATCCAGTTTTGTTAAATGGGGTCAAAGAAGACCGGCGCGGTAAAAAGCTGCGTTCAGGCGATCGAATTGAAATTGCTCATGAAGTATATCTTTTTCGGTAATCTTCAATGTATTTGAAGCATTTTGTGGCACAAAATTACCGTAATCTGCAGCAATTAGACGTTGAATTTGATCCTAACGTCAACATTTTTATTGGGCAAAATGCGCAGGGGAAAACCAATCTGCTGGAAGCAATCTATTTTTTGGCATTAACACGTTCACATCGAACCAGTAGTGACAAGGAATTGATTGCTTTTAATCAAGAATACGCCAATATATCTGGTCATATTTACAAAAGTCAGCTTGATTTATCTTTGCGCGTTTTAATCACTAAAAAAGGCAAAAAAGGCTGGGTTAATCGTGTTGAGCAGGCAAAATTGTCTAAATATGTCGGTCAATTAAATGCAATTTTGTTTTCACCTGAGGATTTGGACTTAATTAAGGGTGCACCGGCTTTAAGACGGCGGTTTATGGATCAAGAATTTGGTCAAATTAATCCGGAATACTTGTATTTTGCCAGCAAGTATCGGCAAGTTTTACAGCAGAAGAATAATTACTTGAAGCAACTGTCTAAAGGCCAAGCCCATGACCAATTGTTTCTTGATGTATTAGCCGATCAATTGGCTGGAATTGCGGCTGAAGTCATTGTGCGGCGGTATAAGTTTCTTAATTATTTACGGACATATGCACGCGATGCGTATGCTCACATCAGTACTGGTGGTGAGGAATTGACACTAACTTATAGGCCGTCAGTTCCAGAAATTACCGCTGATGACAGTACAGAAGTGATTTACCAAAAACTGCTGGCAAACTTTAAGAAAAATAAGGCTGCAGAAATGCGCAAAGGGACAACCTTGTCTGGTCCGCATCGTGATGATATTGAGTTTGCCTTAGATGGCAAAGATGCTCACCTTTATGGCTCACAGGGCCAGCAACGCACCATTGCACTGAGTGTTAAGCTGGCAGAAATTCAGTTGGTGCACCAGTTGACTGCTGAATATCCCTTGTTACTACTTGATGATGTAATGAGTGAACTTGACCATGGCCGCCAGAGTGCGCTGCTTAATTATATTCATGGCAAAACGCAAACGTTTATTACAACAACAGATTTGACAGGTATTTCCTGGGAAATAATTAAAAAGCCTCAGGTTTATCGGATTAAATCTGGAAAAATTTATTTGGAAAAAGGAGAATTGAATGGCTGATCATAATGAAGAAGAGTTTGATCAAATCAAGCAATACGAAAAAGAAGCTGATAAGTATAATGCCAGTCAAATTCAGGTTTTGGGTGGCCTTGAAGCTGTCCGTAAACGACCGGGAATGTATATTGGTTCGACTAGCTCTCAAGGTCTGCACCATCTAGTTTGGGAAGTAATTGATAACAGTATCGATGAAAGTCTAGCTGGGTTTGCGACCAAAATTGAAATTACGGTTAATGCCGATGGCAGTGTAACTATTCAAGATGATGGTCGGGGTATTCCGGTTGATATTCAAAAGAAAACTGGTCGGCCAGCTCTAGAAACTGTATTTACTGTTTTACACGCCGGTGGTAAATTCGGCGGTGGCGGCTATAAAGTTTCTGGTGGACTTCATGGTGTTGGTGCATCAGTAGTTAACGCTTTGTCAACGGAGCTTGATGTTACGACGATGCGTGACGGCAAGAAGTACTACATTGACTTCAATCGTGGTCGGGTTAAGACAGAAATGAAAATGACCGGTACAGTGCCATTGACTGAACACGGAACGATCGTTCACTTCTACCCAGATCCAGATATTTTTACTGAAACTACTACCTTTGATGATAAAGTTTTGAAAAACCGAATTCGAGAATTAGCTTTCTTAAACAAGGGGTTGAAGCTAACCTTTACTGATAAGCGAAAAGAATCAGCTGAGACTGATGTTTATCATTATGAAGGTGGAATTAAGGAATACGTTGCCTTTTTGAATCACGGTACAGAAGTTTTGTTTGATGAGCCGATTTATGTTGAAGGGGACTACAACGAAATTAATGTTGAAGTATCTTTGCAATATACAAATGACTATAAGACAACCTTAATGACCTTTGCTAATAACATTCACACTTATGAAGGTGGGATGCATGAATCCGGCTTTAAGACTGCTTTAACACGGGTTGTTAATGACTATGCCCACAAGGCTAAGATCTTGAAGGATAAGGATGATAACCTTTCTGGTGAAGATATTCGTGAAGGAATGACGGCTGTTGTTTCGGTTAAGCACCCGAATCCGCAATTTGAAGGTCAAACGAAGACTAAGTTGGGCAATTCTGATGCCAGAACAGCAGTAGATAGGGCATTTTCGGAAACTTTTACCAATTTTTTGATGGAAAATCCGCAAGTTGGACGTAAAATCGTTGAAAAAGCGCAGTTGGCTGAACGGGCTCGGACTGCTGCAAAACGTGCACGTGAAGTTACCCGGAAAAAGTCGGGGCTTGAAATTGCTAACTTGCCAGGTAAATTGGCTGACAATACCAGTAATGATCCAAGTATTTCAGAACTATTTATCGTTGAAGGTAACTCTGCCGGCGGTTCTGCTAAGCAAGGTCGGTCCCGTTTAACGCAGGCAATTTTGCCAATTCGTGGGAAAATTTTGAACGTTGAAAAAGCTTCGATGGACAGAATTTTGGCTAATCAAGAAATTCGGTCATTGTTCACAGCGTTAGGTACCGGTTTTGGTGCTGATTTCGATGTTTCTAAGGCGCGTTACCATAAATTAATTATTATGACGGATGCCGATGTCGACGGCGCCCATATTCGGACACTTTTGCTTACGCTCTTTTACAATTACATGCGGCCAATGATCGAAAAAGGATATGTGTATATTGCACGTCCGCCTCTATATCAGGTTCGTCAAGGTAAAGTTGTGAAGTACCTTGATACCGATGAGGAATTGCATGATTATTTGGGTGCCTTGCAGCCTAGCCCTAAACCGCTTGTTCAGCGCTACAAGGGATTAGGTGAAATGGATCCTGAACAGTTGTGGGAAACAACAATGAATCCAGAAAACCGCCGACTTGATCGCGTTAGTCCGGAATATGCCAAGGATGCCGATGAGGTCTTTGAATTATTGATGGGTAATGAAGTTGCGCCACGGCGGAAATTCATTGAAACTAATGCTAAATACGTTGAAAATTTGGATGCTTAGGAGGTTTTAAATGGATAACGACAATCAAGGTCAAGATCACAGAATTAGAAATGTCGATCTAACTAGCGTAATGAATAGTTCATTTTTGGACTATGCGATGTCAGTTATTGTTGCGCGGGCTTTACCTGATGTGCGTGATGGTTTAAAGCCGGTCCAAAGACGAATTCTTTACGGGATGAGTGAATTAGGGGTTACTCCTGATAAGCCGTATAAAAAGTCTGCCAGAATTGTTGGGGAAGTTATGGGTAAATTCCACCCCCACGGTGATTCGTCAATTTATTTGGCAATGGCACACATGGCGCAAGACTTTAGCTATCGCTATATGCTCGTTGACGGCCACGGTAACTTTGGGTCTGTCGATGGTGATGAGCCAGCCGCAATGCGTTATACCGAGGCGCGGATGAGTAAAATTGCCGTTGAAATGCTGCGGGATATTAATAAAAATACGGTTGACTGGCAGCGTAACTATGATGACTCTGAAAATGAACCAGTAGTTTTACCAGCACGGATTCCTAACCTGCTCGTTAACGGCACAAGCGGAATTGCTGTCGGGATGACAACCAATATTCCGCCGCATAACTTGTCTGAAGTTATCAGTGGTTTGCATATGTTAATGAGCAATCCTGATGTTACAACTAAAGACTTGATGAAGGCAATTCCAGGTCCGGACTTTCCGACTGGCGGAATTATTATGGGTCGCGGCGGTATTTATCGGGCATACGAAAGTGGCCGCGGTAATATCGTTGTGCGGGCTAAGACCAACATTGAGACCGAGAAAAATGGTCGTGAACGCATTGTTGTCACGGAATTACCATATTTGGTTAACAAGGCTGAATTAGTTAAGAAAATCGCTGATTTGGCGCGGTCCAAAACGATTGACGGCATTACCGGCGTTCGTGATGAATCCGACCAGACTGGGATGCGGATGACGATTGATATTCGCCGTGATTCAAGTGCCAGTGTAGTTTTGAATAACTTATTCAAATTGACGCAAATGCAGGCTAACTTTGGGATGAACATGGTTGCCATTGTTGATGGTGCACCACATTTTCTAAGCATTAAGCAGATGCTGTCGTACTACTTGGAACACCAAGAAGACGTTGTTACACGTAGAACAAAATTTGAGTTAGCCAAGGCTGAAGCAAGAGCCCACATTCTTGAAGGCTTGAAGATTGCTTTGGATCATATTGACGAAATTGTTAAAATTATTCGTCAAAGTAATTCAAGCGATATTGCTAAGGCTGCGTTAATCAGCCGCTTTGGGCTGGATGATAAGCAGTCACAGGCTATTTTGGACATGCGGCTTGTCCGGTTGACAGGTTTGGAACGTGACAAGGTTGAAGCTGAATATAAGGATTTGCAAGAAAAAATTGCCGATTATAAAGATATTTTGGCAAAACCTGAACGGATCAACGAAATTATTTATAACGAGTTGCTCGATATTCAAAAGCGGTTTGGCGATAAGCGCCGGACTGAGATTGGTGCCAGTGAAGTTGTTTCAATTGAAGATGAAGATTTAATTGAGAAGCAAGATACTTTATTGACCTTAACTCACAGTGGCTATATCAAGCGGATGCTGATTAGCGAATTTAAGACGCAAAACCGTGGTGGTAAAGGCATTAAGGGGATGGGAGTGAAGTCAGGCGATTTCATTGAGAAGTTGATCTACTCAAGTACGCATGACCTGTTATTATTCTTTACCAATAAGGGTAAAATTTATTCCAAGAAGGCTTATGAAATTCCTGAATTTAGCCGGACTGCTCGCGGGTTACCAATTGTTAACCTGCTTCAGTTAGAAAAAGGCGAGAAAATTCAGACAATTATCAATATTCCTGAAAATGCCGATGACCAATACCTATTCTTTATCACGAAGATGGGAACTGTTAAGAGAACGCTCGTCAGTGAATTTGCCAATATTAGAAACAGCGGCTTAATCGCATTAACTTTGCGCGATGGCGATGAATTAATCAACGTCTTAACCACTGACGGCAGTAAAGATATTCTGATTGGTACTCATCTTGGCTATGCTGTTCGCTTCAATGAGCAGACTGTTCGGGCAATGGGTCGAACTGCTGCCGGTGTTCGCGGGATTAACTTGCGCGATGGCGATTATGTTGTTGGTTCAGGCGTGATTGGCGATAATGATGAAGTCCTAGTAATTTCTGAAAAAGGTTACGGCAAGCGGACTTCAGCTACTGAATATCCGGTTAAGGGCCGTGGTGGTAAAGGAATTAAGACCGCTAATATTACGGAGAAGAACGGACCACTATCTGGTGTGACTGTAGTTGACGGTACCCAAGACATTATGGTCATTACCAATGACGGAATAATGATTCGCTTCAAGATTACGGATGTTTCCCAAACCAGCCGGAGCACGATGGGTGTTCGCTTGATTAAAGTGGGCGAGCACAATAAGGTTGCTAGTTTAACAGTTGTTCCTGCTGAAGAAGATCAAGAAGTAGCTGTTGAATCTGAGACTGAAGAAGAACAAAACTAATTTAAGTTAAAAAATTATCAGACTTTTAAGCGTATCTATTAGTTAGAGAAATAAAATTCTCTTTGGATCACGTGAATATAGTTTGGTAATTTTTTTGTTTGTGTGCTAGAATTAGAGATTGCGAGTAATAAAATTGATTACTCCTTGTTCTTGATTTTAGCAAGAACCATTTAGACCAAAAGGAGGTGCACTAGAATGACAACTACTAAGTACGAAATAACTTACATTATTAAACCTGATATTGATGAAGAATCAAAGAAGGCGCTCGTTGAAAACTACGATAAGATTATCGCTGACAACGGCGGTACAATGGTTGAATCTAAAGACTGGGAAAAGCGTCATTTTGCATATGAAATCGAGAAGTATCGTGAAGGTACTTACCACATCATGACTTTCACTGCTGATAATGCAGACGCAGTTAACGAATTTGACCGTTTGTCAAAGATTGACAACGCAGTTTTACGTTCAATGACTGTTAAGTTAGACAAATAATATTACGTTATCGTTTATCGTGATTTAGGAAAGGAAGGACCTTGGAGTATGATTAATCGAGTTGTACTTGTTGGCCGTTTAACACGTGATCCTGAATTACGTACTACTGGGAGTGGAATCTCGGTTGCTACGTTTACTCTTGCTGTTGACCGTCAGTTTACTAACGCTCAAGGCGAGAGAGGTGCGGATTTTATTAGCTGTGTCATTTGGCGCAAATCAGCAGAAAACTTCTGCAATTTTACGTCTAAAGGGTCACTGGTTGGTATTGACGGCCGGATTCAAACCAGAACTTACGATAATAAAGACGGGCAAAGAGTATATGTAACAGAAGTCGTTGTTGACAACTTTGCATTGCTTGAATCACGCAAAGACCGTGAATCCCGTAGTCAAAATGGTGGTTACACACCAAATAATAATGGGAATTTTAATGGCAACTTCGGTAATCCGAATGTCAATAATTCTCAAAATATGGGACCTTCTAATCAGAATAACCAAAATAATAATCAATCAAGTATGCCGACAGACCCATTTGCTGGATCAGGCGATACTATTGATATTTCTGATGATGATCTTCCATTCTAAACTTATAGAAAGGACCTAGGATATGGCTCAACAAAGAAGAGGCGGCCATCGTCGTCGTAAGGTTGACTTTATCGCAGCCAACCATATTGATTACGTTGACTACAAGGACGTTGATCTGTTGAAACGTTTTATCTCAGAAAGAGGTAAAATCTTACCACGTCGTGTCACTGGCACCAGCGCTAAGAATCAACGTAAGGTAGCTAAGGCAATCGAAAGAGCTCGCATTATGGGCTTATTGCCATTCGTTACTGAAGACTAATCAGTTGAATAAAAACAAAAATGCGGAAAGTTATTTCCGCATTTTTTGTACGCTATTTTAAGCTGGATATTAGGGAGTTTCTTATCAGTTGAATCCAAGGTATAATAACAGTAATGTATTTTACATTAATTTAGGAAGGATCTTGCATGAAAGATTTTTTGCGTAATGGATTTCCTGCTTTTATTAAGGATTCACGGCTGACAGCTTCGGTAATTATTATTTTGGCGCTGTCACTTCTGGGCAGTATCGTTGCCATGATTATGAATCCATTATTCGGTTTAGCAATGGTTTTGATTTTTATTTTAACTGTTGCCTTTACTGTTTATGGTGTCTACGTGTTAGCTGGTAATGCTAATAGCTTTGTGGTTAGCTTGTCGTATCGCATTAAGCGCAGCGAACAAGAAGCAATGATTAAGATGCCGCTGGGAATTTTGCTCTATGATGAGGACAGGCAAATTCAGTGGGTTAATCCGTACTTGCAGCTTTATCTAAAAGACGATGACTTAATTGGGCGAACCATTAAGGCAGTTGACCCAGATTTAAATAAGTTAATTGACGAATCACTGGCAGCTAAAACTGCCGAAAATCAAACGGTAAATTGGGACAATCATCAGTTTGAGATGGTTGTTCAAGATAATTTGGGTGTAATCTATTTGCTTGATATCACGCGTTATGCCGAGATTGAAGATAAGTACAATAATGAGTTACTAGCAATTGGGCAGATTTTTATTGATAATTACGATGAACTCAGCGAAGCAATGCACGATCAGGAATTGACCAGCATGAGTTCGTATGTGCAGAATACTCTGAGTGATTATGCTAAAAAATTTAATGCCTATCTTAAGCGAATTGACGAGGACCACTTTTTATTATTGGTTCATATGCAGGATTTAGCCAAAATGGAAGAAGATAAGTTTTCCGTTTTGGACAAAATCCGCCAGGAGACCAGCCGGAATAATACGCCGTTAACACTGTCAATTGGGATTTCCTTTGGCAGTAGTTCGATTACGGAATTAGCTGACCAAGCGCAGTCCAATCTTGACCTGGCCTTAGGGCGCGGCGGCGATCAGGTTGTCTTGTGTCAGCCGGGTAAGGATGTTCGCTTCTATGGCGGCAAGTCCAACCCGATGGAGAAGCGGACGCGGGTTCGAGCACGGATGGTTTCGCAGGCAATTAGTGAATTGTTTAAGGAAGCTGACCGTGTGTTTGTTGTTGGTCATGCTAACCCTGATATGGACTCAGTTGGCAGCGGGATTGGTGTTGTTAAGATTGCTCAGCTGCATAACGTCAAGGCTAATTTTGTCCTGGATGTTAACAAGACCAACTATGATGTTGGCCGGTTAGTTGTTAAAATGCAGCAGTCAAATGAAGATGCGGACTTGTTTATTGCGCCTAAAGATGCCTTGGAAAAGGTAACGGACAAGTCAATGCTGGTTATGGTGGATCATTCCAAGTATTCAATCACTTATTCTAAAGAATTGTATGACCGGCTGAAGAACCGCATTATTGTAATTGACCACCACCGGCGTGGTGAAGAATTCCCTGAAAATCCAATGCTAACGTATGTTGAACCGTATGCTTCATCTGCCTGTGAATTGGTAACGGAAATGATTGAGTACCAACAGCCAAGTTCTGGTAAGCGGGTTTTGACGGATCTTGAAGCTACAGCAATGCTTGCTGGAATTACTGTTGATTCTAAGGAATTTTCACTGCGAACAGGGACCAGAACTTTTGATGCGGCCAGTTATTTGCGCTCGATTGGCGCAAGCTCAACTGGAGTCAGTGAACTGCTCAAGGAAGATATCGATAGCTTTTTGGAGCGGACAAGTCTGGTTGCCAGCTTAAAGATTATCAACTCTAATATGGCTGTCATGTGCGGTCCAGATAAAAAAATTATTGATCCAATCGTGACGGCACAGGCAGCTGATACCGCACTTGATCTGGAAAATATTGAAGCAAGTTTTGCGATTACACGGCGCACTAAGGATATTGTTGGGATTTCCGCACGCTCAATGGGTGGTATTAACGTTCAGGTAATTATGGAGAAGCTTGGCGGCGGCGGTCATTTGTCCAATGCGGCAACGCAAATTAAGGGCGTGACTGTTGAAGAAGCTCTTGCAAAATTGACGGATGCGGTTGATACTTATGAGAAAGAAAACGAATAAAGGAGATTTAAAATGAAGGTTATTTTTACTCAAGACGTAAGAGGCCGCGGTAAACGTGGCGAAGTTAAGAATGTTCCTGATGGCTACGCACAAAACTTTTTGATTAAGCGAGGCTTGGCTAAGGCTGCCACTAAGGCTAACATGCACACGTTAGAGCGCGTTGAAGCTAACGAACAAGCTGCTTATGAAGCTGATAAGGCTGAAGCAGAAAAGGTCAAGGCAGAGCTTGAAAAAGATGAAACAGTTGTTAGCTTTAAGTCAAAAGCTGGAACTGATGCTCGTTTATTTGGTTCCATTTCTGGTAAGAAAATTGTTGAAGGCTTGGAAAAGCAATTTGGTATTAAAATCGACAAGCGCAAATTAAACCTGCCTGAACCGATTAAATCTTTAGGCTACACAAATGTACCTGTTAAGTTGTTTAAGGGCGTAGAAGCGAAAATTCGCGTCCACATCACCGAGCAAGATTAGTGTCCGGGTTAGATTTTAATAAAAAAGTGGTCATAATTAATGGATAATATTGTTTCGCAACAAATACCGCATGATGATGAGGCGGAACAAGCAGTCTTAGGGGCAATTTTTATTGATCCAGAGGCAATTGCGGATGCAAGTGCCGTATTGCAGCCCGCTGATTTTTATAAGCGGGCCAATCAGCTGGTCTTTCAAGCAATGCTCGACTTGTCGGATCGCGAGGATGCGATTGATCCGTTAACGCTGCAGGATGAATTAACCAAAAAGCAGCAACTGGACGACATTGGCGGCATCGCCTATGTTTCGGAACTGGCTTTGGCAACACCGACAGCAGCCCATGTTACTTATTATGCGAAGATTGTTCACCGTAAGGCGTTATTGCGGCGGCTGATTTCTGCTAGTCAAAAAATCATCACTAATGCAATCCAAGATTCTGACGATGTGACCGATATTCTGGATAATGCTGAGAGCGAGATTATGAACGTCTCCTCGGAGAACAGCGTAAGCGGCTTTCGCGGGATTAAAGAGATTGTTAATTCAACAATTGAGGAGATTAACAATATTCCCGAAGACGGCAACATGGTTACAGGGTTGCCAACTGGCTTTGCGGAGCTCGACAAGATGACAACGGGATTTCACGATGACGAATTAATCATTGTCGCAGCTCGTCCCGGTGTCGGGAAAACGTCGTTTGCCCTAAACGTTGCTCAGCATGTTGGCTTGCACACAGACAAGTCCGTTGCGATGTTCTCTCTAGAAATGAGCGGCGAGCAGCTGGTTCAAAGAATGTTAGCGTCTGAAGGATTGATTAATTCCCAGCACTTGCGGACAGGGCAGCTGGACGAAGAAGAGTGGCGCAAATTGATTGTGGCCTCAGGATCGCTTGCCACTGCCAATGTCTATATTGATGATACGCCGGGAATTAAGATGAGCGAAATTCGGGCGCAAGCGCGGCGTTTAGCCAAGGAAAAGGGTAATTTAGGGTTAATTGTGATTGATTATTTGCAGTTAATCGAAGGCCCTCGCAGTGAATCGCGCCAGCAAGAAGTTTCGGCAATTTCACGACAATTGAAGAAGTTGGCTAAGGAACTGCATGTGCCGGTAATTGCCTTGTCGCAATTGTCGCGGTCGGTTGAACAGCGCCAAGATAAACGGCCAGTATTGTCTGATATTCGGGAATCTGGGTCAATTGAGCAGGACGCGGATATTGTTTCCTTTCTGTATCGGGATGATTATTACCGGGATGAACAGGATGACGATGATAATCAAGGCCAAGTTGAGGCCGAAGATGACAACGGTGAAGTTGAAGTTATCATTGAAAAGAACCGTTCAGGCAGCCGGGGAACGATTAAGTTGATGTTCTCTAAGCCTTATAACCGATTTTCCAATCTCGACTATAGTCACGATCAGCCAAATGAATAAAAATACTATAAGTTATGGAATTTAGTATAGTTAATTCCATGACTTTTATTGATTTATTTGCTTTAACTAGAAAAATAAGACTTTTTAAATGACATTATTTAGTTATCAATGTATCATGAGGATATAAGGATACAAGTTAATGATTTTAGAAAGGACTTCAGATTATGGCTAAGAAAGATTTTAAAGACAAGATTGTCGGCAAAGCAAAAGAAGTTGAAGGTAAAGCTCAACAAGCAGCTGGTGATGTTAAGGATAAGGCAGCTAAGGTTGCAGATGATGCCAAAGATAAGTTCGATGACGTCAAGGATAAAATCAAAAAATAATAATTACTAGTAAAATAGCCCAGGAACAATTAAGTTCCTGGGCTATTTTTGTGTTACACATGAAACAGTGAAATTTACCGCAATTTTTGCGCGACATCCGGCGGTAATTTTAAGTCGGGATGCTTTGAATCATAAAATTCGTAAAAAATTGGGCCCTTGTTTGAGTCATTACTTTTTGGGTAAAGCTCATAATTATTGTCCATTAGCGGTAAAGTCATGTTGTTTTTGTAAGAATCCCAAATATTACTAAAAATTTTGATAATCAGCTTGCGCTCCTCGGGTTCAAGTGACATTAAAATCCGACCTAAACGGTAGGTACCAACCAGTTTGTTGTTGGTTAATTGGTGTAATTCGTTAATGTCGGCATTTTCAAAAGCTTCAAACAATGCAGAAAACGAGTCCCCACGCTTGTCCTTAGGGATTGAATGATTGAAGGTGATTAAAGCGTGGCGGACGACACGGCTTCCGGGAGTTAATCCATCAGCAAGGGTGAAACTGTCGCGGCCAACTGACCAGCGCCTGGGATCATGTTGGTTGCGCATGGCGACCTCACTTTTAACAATTAATGTATGCTCGGGATGATCCAGCATGGCACCAAAGATTGAAGTTTGGGGAAGGTAAGTTTTCATCTTGGGCATTGCACGAACAAAACCGGGACTGGTGTAGACTTTACGGAAAAAGCCCAGTCCGTCGAAACTTACGGCTTTAATAACGCGGTCTTGGATAGCCGGCTCGACAGCACTCAAAGCGTATTGGGCAAAGTTGCCGCCTTTGGAATGACCAACAAGATAAATGCGGCGGTCGGGAAACTTCTGCGCAATCTGTTCAAGGTAATCCGCTGCTACGTTCTGACCATAAATTTCCGGCAGATAATTCATCCGCATATCTTCGTTCCAGCCAATCATTGACCCATCAGTGCCGCGATAGGCAATCACCATTGTCTTAGAATCAATGGCAAATGTCGCGGCGGTAAACTGTAAGGGGTGGGGTTCTTTTTCCAAACGATTGGTCCAATCAAGAATTTTCATATTGCCAATGCGGGGACTTTCCGGCAATAATAGCACTTCGGCACCAGTTTCGGAGTGCATTTGGTGCTGAAAAGATGGTAAGTGATGCAGCTTTTCAGCGACTTCTCCCAAGGTATGTCCCACAGCTGACGCGTCAGCGGGAAGATACACAATTGATGAAAGCAGCGATGCATCAACACTGTTAAATGGTTTTTCGGTGAATAAAAGATCACCACGCCAACGTAAATAATCGAGTGATCCAGCCATAAAATTCTTCCTTTCTAATAAGTAATAACAACCATTGTAATGAATATAGACCGTTAATAGCAAAATAACGGCATAAAAAAGGCAATAGCTTAACTATTGCTTATAACTTTTATTTACCCATGCTTGAGTAACTGATCTGTTTGATATCAGGATATTTGCGCAAGGCCATGATGATATCATTCTCATCAATGTTGTTATTAATAATGCCGTCGACGAAAAAGATAATTCGCTCATCATTGACGGACAAGATTTTAACAGAAACATTTTCAACGTGGCTGGCCTTTAATTCGGCTTCGATTGTTTTCAAAATGTTGTGCTTATTGACGGCTTCAATCTGAATGTTGAAGCGAATATGCATGATGATTTTATCAATTAGGCTGTCATCATGGAACAGCATTTGGATGATGAAGAGAAATACTGTCAGGGTGATACCCAGGAAGTATAATCCCGAACCAATTGCCATTCCGATTGCGGCAGTTGCCCAAATTCCGGCAGCGGTTGTCAGACCAGAGACCTGTTGTTTTTTAATTAAAATTGTTCCGGCACCAATAAAGGAAATCCCAGAAACAATTTGTGCTGCGACCCGTGATGGGTCAACTGCCACATCATTAAGTCTTAGTAAATCGTAAAATCCATATTTGGAAATAATCATAAATAATGCCGACGAAAAAGCGACAACAATGTGGGTTCTGACCCCAGCGCTCTTTCGTTGAATTGCTCGTTCGTAACCGATTAAAGCTCCGCATAATGATGCCACAATGACCCTCATTAGCCATGGCAATTGCGAATTAATCGGTGTTAGGTTAGCCATCATATCACTCCGTTCGTAAACTATAATGACTAATTATACTCTTTCCGCTTAATATTGTGAAAATAACGATTAAGGGATAGTTATAATAAAAATCGAAAAAAAGTTAAAAAGCACTTGCGTAATTGCTGTAAATATGGTTTAATTAATATCGTTGTCAAGTAAGACAATGCTGACTTAGCTCAGTTGGCAGAGCACGTCATTAGTAATGATGAGGTCGGAGGTTCGAATCCTCTAGTCAGCATTTTTTAATGCAGTTTTTTAGAATTAACCTTGATTTATCAACGTTTTACGAAGATAAGTTAAGGTTATTTTTTATTAGTAAAAGTTATTTTGGAACCAAAAATGGCACCAAGGGATTAACTTGGTGCCAAGAATAGTTTTTTTGGGTTAGGATATATGTTGATATAGCGGGCTTTATGCCCGCTTTTTTGGTTCCAATAAAAAAGTGATCCATTGGGATCGCCACCGCGCGTTGTAAGCAGTCAACTTACAGGCACGTCTTTTTACACTGAAAACGTGTAAACTCTTCATCCGCTAATTATAACATGACTAGAATATTAAAGATTATCATTTGTGTGCATTAAGCTATCTAAGTGTTCAAAAAAGTATGAATGATATGTTGAAAAACATTTGTGATCAAGTAGGGATAGATAGTAACGGGTTAAATATCAGTATGTATACTTGTCGGCACACGGTAGCAACTAAGTTAGGTAATACTCCAGGAATGTCTTATCCGTGGGCAGCAAATCGCATGGGCCATACAGTCAAGATGTTTATGAAAACTTATGTACATGTTGATGAAGATAGAAATATTGAAATGTCAGATTTAGTTATGAATGAGGGTTAAATGTAATTTATTTTTAGATTTTGAATTACTCTTTTTATTAATGGAGTAGAATAAATTAAAGTAATGAATTAATTCATACATAAATTATAGGAGACTAATATGAAAAAGTATAAATTAATAAAATTATTGTTTAGCTTAATAGCATTTGTAGGAATGTTTAGTAATGCTTATCAAGTTAAAGCAGATTCTAGTATTCAGTCGTCTGCAACTGGAAAAATAAGTAAAAATAAAAAAATGAATTTCTCCCAGATTAAAAAGGGCAATTATGCTAGCTTGTTGGGTAAATGGAAAGAAGTTGGTGCTATGCATAATGCCTATGACGGTAAAGGGATAACATGGTATAAATTAAATCCTAAATATTTAGAAACTCTAAAGGTAACTAAACATAGAATTAAGTTAAATGCTGGGTATGTTGTTTTTCATGGCAATACTATGACCGATGAGAATAAGAAAAAGCGAAAGCTCAAATTTTCAAAGTATAGGAAGTCACTGGGAGCTGTTTCTGATGGTGCAATTTTATGGGAAATAGATTATTATCCCAAAAATGTTCCAATTTATGATGATAAATATCATAGAAAGCAACCTAAAGAGATAGATAATAAAAAAGATAGAATTGTAATTTCTTGTAGCAATATGGGATCAACAGCAGTTTTTCAACGGAATTAGTTAGCCACAAAATGTACCACACAGAATAGATAACATCCTTTTAAATATTGCTGTGATAATGTTAAAATATATAGTCCTCTAAGCTTCTAGTCGCATTTTTTAATGCAGTTTTTTAGAATTAACCTTGATTTATCAACGTTTTACGAAGATAAGTTAAGGTTATTTTTTATTAGTAAAAGTTATTTTGGAACCAAAAATGGCACCAAGGGATTAACTTGGTGCCAAGAATAGTTTTTTGGGTTAGGATATATGTTGATATAGCGGGCTTTATGCCCGCTTTTTTTTGGTTCCAAAAAAAGCTTTAAGCGTAAATAAATATAATTTGCTAGTTAAGTTTAAAGCACAAAATTTTTAGTTTCCTGTGCTATAATGAAAGCAAAGAAAAAGCCCTACTGTAATAGGACTTCTTTTGAACAAACAGCACCCGCTTCAAAGGCGGTGGCTATTATATTTTTGCTAAGAAGCCGTCATATAACTAGCTGAAGTTAATCGAGGCGGCTTTTTGAATGCAATTATTTTTTGTGATTGTCGATATAATCGAGCAACTTAGATTTTTCTAAGCTGCTTTTTTGGTTGTATTTAAGAGTATAAAATTAAAGATTTATCTGTGAAATGCCATGTAAGTATAGATCATTAATCAAAGTGAACAATTGTTTAGCAGAGATATCCTTGTTTCGTTTCAGCCAGAATTGAAACAGAGACAGAGATGTATTAATGTGAAATTCGACCAAATAGTCATCTAATTCAGTATTTGTATGATCTTTATTTGGAAATTTAATTTCACTTTTAAGCCGCTCTAAAAAATCAAAACTACCATATTTACCCAATAAAGCTTTTAGATAAATTTCTTTTTCTGTAAAAAATTCTAAAAGGTAGTTTTCAAAATGATGATTGTCTGTTTCTTTTGGTATCAAGATGATTTTTTGTGAGATATATTTAATTACATCATCTTGAATGTATTCAAGTAGCTCATAGATATCTGAAAAATATTGATAAAATGTGCTTCGATTGTAGCCAGCTAAATTACATATTTCTTTGACTGTGATTTTTTGAAGAGGTTTGCGACTATATAATTCGCAAAAAACATTAATGACTTTTGCTTTGGTTTGATTAGCTTTTGATGCTTTCTGGGGCATAAAGTACTCCTTAAAATCCAACATATTTATAAAAATTGTTTGTTGATACAGAAAATGGTCTGTGTAATATTAATTATAAAACAACATAGTGTTGGATTTTATTAAGGAGAATATAATTTATGAAGGCTGTAGCTTATTATAAAAATGTTTTATCAGTTATTGAAACAGATAAGCCTGTTCCTAAAGATAATGAAGTACTTGTCAAAGTGATAGCGACCACGCTAAATATTTTGGATTACAATCGTTTTGAAAAAAGGCTACCAATAAAAGCTGCTACGCAAAATAATAAGGGAAAAATCTTAGGAGTTGAATTATCAGGAGTAGTTGTTTCATGTGGTAAAAATATGGCTAACTTCAAAATAGGTGATGAGGTTTATGGTAAAACTTCTGGGGTAATTCCTACAGGAGCCTGGGCTGAATATGCGATTTTAGATAAAGATAATGTTTATTTTAAGCCTAAAGAATTAACTTTTGAGCAGGCTGCAGCAATTCCATCGTCGTTTTCAACTGCCCTAGGTGCTATTAGAAGAACAGAAATTTTACCTGGGCAAAATGTTTTAGTCTATGGTGCATCTGGTGGTGTAGGACAATATATTGTCCAGATAGCTCAAGCTCAAGGCGGCATAGTTACTGGTGTTTGTAGTACAAGGAATGTAAAAATGGCACATAAAATTGGTGCTAAATATGTAATAGATTATAAAACTGAGGACTTTACTCAAGTTAAGCGAAAATTTGATGTTGTTTTTGGAATAAATGGCTGTAATCCTACAAAAAAGTATAAAAAAGTCATGAAATCTAAAAGTACATATGTCGGTGTAGGAAATACGCAGCAAGGAATATTGGCGATGATAAGTTCCTTATTTAATGTCTTTACCTCTAAAAAGGTTTCGTTTTATACCGAACCATTAATGCCAGTGAAAGATTATTTACCGTATGCTAATGAGCTGGTAAAACAAGGAGAATTAACACCGTTTATTGATAAAGTCTATGCGATTGAAAATATTGCCGAGGCAATCAAATATGTTATTACTAGGCATGTTCAGGGGAAAGTTGTGATAGATGTAGATTTTGATTAGGGTTAATTAATGCAATCCATTAACCAAAATTTCAGTAAAATTGAATATCAATTTTAAACATGCTAGAATATGATTATAAATAAAAAGAAGCCCCATTGGTCGTAGGACTTCTTAACATGAGTTTCCGCATTAAGCGGTGACTTAACGATATTTGAACTAATAACCGGTAGTCTCTCAAACTAGAGCGGTTATTTTTTTGCCTTAAATTTTTTGAAGACAGCCTTCAGTCCAGTACAAGCATTAACTAAGTTGGTAGTTTCAGTAATTAGCAGACATAACTGCTCAACTACTATTGCCAATACCAAGATAATTACTGCAATGGCTGAACCAAAGGCAATAACAGTATCCACGTGGGTACTTGACTAATCCTTTCTGCAAAATTCTAGGAGTTACAGTTGTTACACCATAAGCACCACTTCCTCAGTTTAGAAATTAATCACCGCTAGCTAGTCTCTCATGTTCACTAACATTATGGCAAACCTAGAATTAAAGAAATAGCTATCAAAGCAGTCAATTATTAATAGTTTGTGACTAATTCACATTCCAAGCCTGATATTTGGGTCATCTGGCTAGCTATGGTAAACTTTAGCAGCTATGTATTAGGAAAAGGAGAACAATATGCAGATTGCTAAAAAAGTACGAGGTTTAACTACTTTTGACTTGAAAATAATCGGAATTATTTTAATGGTAGTTGATCATTTTCACCAGATGTTTTATCCACTGGGCGCACCGAATTGGCTGGACTGGTTCGGTCGACCAGTCGCCACTATTTTCTTTTTTACTAGTGTAGTTGGCTTTAGCCACACGCATGATAAGAAGAAATATATGGAACGGCTGTATATTTCAATGGTGTTGATGGCGCTGTTCACAGCAATTTTGGAAAAAACAGTCCACTTTGAGCAAGTAGTGTTAATCAATAACATTTTCCGTGATTTGTTTATTGGAACAATGTTTATGACTGGTATCGATCAGTTTGCGGCTGCTAAAAATGGCAACAAGGCAAAACATATTAGTTTAGGAATTTTATGGTTTGCCTTACCGTTTATTTTCTCAGTGATTACAACACTTCTTGTTGGTGCAGCTGGCCTGCCATTAATAATTAAGCAAATTGCCCTGGGCATTTTTCCAGCAATTCTCTTAGCCGAAAATAATGTTATGGTTTTGTTAATTCCGCTGCTATATTTATTCAGAAACAACAAAAAAATTCAATGTCTGCTGATTGCAATAACCGCGCTACTTTATGGTTTAACTGGTTCAACTCAGTGGATGATGATTTTTGCAATTATTCCGATCTGGTTTTATAACGGTCAAAAGGGTCCGGGCATGAAGTATTTCTTTTATATTTTCTATCCGGCACATATTGCCTTGCTGTATTGCTTAGCTGCATTCTTGTACAAGGTAATTATCAAATAAGATTGAGGGGCACTTCTTCAAGGAAGTACCTTTTTTATTTGTAATTAATTCGGATGGTTAAAAATTAATTATAAAGTGCTATTATAGAGTGAAACTATTGATTATTTGATGATTTAAGGAAGGAATTATCATGAAAATTGGCTTTATCGGAACAGGTGTGATGGGCAATGCGATTTGTCTTAATTTGCTAAAAGCGGGTTATAAGTTATGGGTCTATAATCGCACTAAGTCCAAGACAGATAATTTGGTGGCTGAAGGTGCTACTTGGTGTGCTAATCCTAAGGCGGTTACGGATGCGACCGATGTGATTTTCACGATGGTTGGCTTTCCGCGGGATGTTGAGCAAATTTATTTTGGCACTGACGGTATTTTAACAACTGATGTTCAGGGCAAGATCATCGTTGACATGACAACTTCTAAGCCTAAGTTAGCGGAGAAGATTTACGCTGCAGGTGAAGAACAGGGTGCGCAAGTTTTGGATGCACCAGTTTCTGGTGGTGACTTAGGTGCTAAAAATGGCACGTTGACTGTCATGGTTGGCGGCGACAAGGAAGCCTTTACGACCTTAAAGCCAGTTTTTGAAGCAATCAGCAGTATGGCGCAATATTTTGGTCCAGCAGGTGCTGGTCAAAACACTAAAATGGCCAACCAGATTATGATTGCCGGAACAATGACGGGGATGACTGAAATGCTGGTTTACGCGCAAAAGGCGGGGCTAGATTTGCCGGCAGTAGTCAAAACAGTTGGCGGCGGTAGTGCTGCTAACTGGAGCTTAAGCAACTATGCGCCAAGAGTTTTAAAAGGTGATTATACTCCCGGATTTTTTAGCAAACATTTCTTAAAGGATTTGCGGATTGCGCTCGACACAGCTCAAGAAATGGATGTTGAGCTGCCGGCAACGGAAAAAGCTAAGGAACTCTATGAAATCTTGGTTGATGAAAAAGACTTGGGTGATTTAGGCACGCAAGGACTAATTAAACTGTGGTGGGAATAAACTAGGAGAATTTAATGAAACAAGTAAAAATTAATGGCCGCATGGTACCGGCAATTGGCATTGGTACTTGGCACATGGGTAGTGATCCGGCTAAGCAGCAAGCAGAAACAGCCGCAATTCAAGCTGGAATTGAAGCAGGTGCTAAGTTAATCGATACCGCGGAAATTTACGGTAAAGGTGCATCTGAAACCTTAGTGGGTCAAGCAATTAAGCCGTACAAACGTGAGGAATTGTTTGTCGTTTCAAAAGTTTGGCCGGAAAATGCGACGAAAAAGGACTTGGAGAAGCACTTAGATGCTAGTTTAGGTCGTCTCAATACGGATTATTTGGATATGTACTTACTTCACTGGCGCGATCAGGTGCCACTAGAGGAATCAATTGCTGAATTGGATCGAATGCGTGAAAAGGGCAAGATTAAGTCTTGGGGTGTTTCTAATTTTGATGTGGCAGATTTAGAAGAAGTCGAGGCGCTTCCTGCCGGTCATAATTTAGCAGCAAACGAAGACCTCTATAATCTGAATGCTCGTGGGTTAGATTTTGATTTGATTCCGTGGCAAAAAGAACGTGACATACCGCTGCTTGCTTATAGTCCAGTTGGCGGCTTAGACAACAACTTGCATACCGATATGCTGACTAATCCAGTAATTAAACAAATTGCTGATGAGCATAACGCCTCAGTTTATCAAGTGTTACTTAGCTGGACAATTCGTGACGGAATAACGATTGCGATTCCGCAAACGGCTAATGCAGATCACATGAAGGACAATATTGCGGCTGCTGATTTGGAACTAACTGCTGCTGACCTAGCGGCAATTGATGAGCAATATCCTAAGCCAACGCACAAGATACCACTTGATTTGGATTAAGCACTAAAGAACTCAATTTGAGTTCTTTTTTTATACAGCTTTTCATAAATGTATACGATTTTTTGCGTTACCTAGTATATATTTTGGTAAAATGAATAAGTTGAACAAATTTTATTGGGGGAGTAAATTAATGGATTTATCGCTTGTTATTGTGTCTGTGGCTGCTTTTTTGACACCGACGCTATTAGCGCGGTTTAAAGTATCACTAATACCAACAACCGTTGCGGAAATTATTGTCGGTGTGATTCTAGGCAAAAGCTGCTTTAACATTATTCATATTAATTCTGTTTTGAATACTTTGAGTACACTGGGCACGATTATGCTGCTGTTTTTGAGTGGGATGGAAATCGATTTTTCACTATTTAAAAAGAGTAAGCCGATGACAGAATTAGCTACTAAAAAAGCACAAAATAAAACCAAAGAAACACCGCTAAAAATCGCAATTATCGCTTATTCACTGACAATTGTCGTATCAGTTGTTTTAGGAATCTTATTTAAAGTTTGTGGACTATTTTCAGATGTCTTTTTGTCAGTAATCTTGTTTGCGACCGTTTCGCTCGGCGTTATGATTAGCATTTTGAAAGAAAATAATTTGCTGGGGCAATCGTATGGGCAAACTTTACTGCTATTTGGGGTGTTAGGTGAAATTATTCCGCTGCTTGGCTTAACTATCTATTCCTCAATTAAAAGTGGTAATGGCGGCACATTATGGTTGATTTCGCTTGTCTTTTTGGCTGCGGCTTACTTACTAGCACGGTTTCGTAATTTCTTTAATGTGTTTGGCAAATTAACTAAGTCGACTACCCAGCTTGATATGCGGTTTGCCTTTTTGGTAATTGTTATCTTGGTTGTTCTGGCGACATCAGTCGGCGCCGAAAACATTTTGGGAGCATTCTTAGCAGGGATTGTCATTAAATTGCTGGAACCTGAAGAAGCAACTGAAGAAAAGTTAAACGCGATTGGTTATGGCTTCTTAATTCCGTTTTTCTTTATTTTGACAGGTGTGAAGTTGGACTTGGTTTCGCTACTTAGCTCAAGAGCGACCTTAACCTTAATTCCTTTGCTGTTATTGGCATTCTTGGTAGCTAAAATGCCAGCTTATTATAGTTTTAAACGGCTATTTTCTAAGCAGAACGCCTTAGCAGGTACCTTTTTGGTTGAAACAACAATGACCTTGGTTATTTCAGGTGTAGCGATTGCGCAAAACATTCATGCATTAAATAGCCAGCAAGGTGGTGCCTTAACTTTGGCGGCGGTATTAACGTGCTTAATTGGACCAATGCTCTTTAAAAAGCTGTACCAGCCTAAAGACGAAAAGCTACCCAAGACAACCGTTCATATTATTGGTACGACAGTTACTTCTGTTGCCACCTGCCACCAATTACCACATGATTGGTATGACACGAGTTTATATACGCAACATCAAGAAAGCTATGAAACTTATAAAAATTCAGCACCAGTAACGCTGCTTGAGACGATGGAACCAGCTGATTTAATTAAACAGGGAATTTTTGATACCGATATTCTGGTAATTACGGATATCCATTCCAAGATTAACTATAATTTGGCGTTGGCCGCGAAAAAGTACGGTGTTGAACGTGTTCTCGTAAGAATGGATGATCCCGATCCTGATGAAGCTGATGCGATGGAGAAGGAACTAAGTAATTTGAAGATTGAATACTTTAATACCTTTGATACAGGTGTTGGTGTCTTTCGCACCGCGATTGAATCGCCAGAAGTTTTGCGCTTTATTACTTCATCAACGTCAAGTTTGTTTGAAGTAACAATGACTAATACTCGTTTTAACGGCGGTTTGATATCAGATTTGCCTGAAATTAATGAAGTCGTAATTAGTAAGATTGTTCGTCATGGTAAGTTCGTTGATCCGCGTGATGATCTGCGATTGCAGCTTGGCGATCATTTGATTATGGCGGGACCACGTGAGGTGGTTTCGCGACTGCGATTGCTACTTGATAATCAGTTAGGATAAATAAAAAAGCAGCTCATAATTGAGCTGCTATTTTTAGATGATTGCAAATACAAGACTGATAACTGCCGCTAGAATAACTAGTGGTAGTAACAAATGAATGAAGAAGACAAAGATAATGCCGCAGGCTAATAGGAAGAAACAAATTTTAAATACTTCAGCACCCAGCTTTAGTAAAAGCCAAGTTATTAAAAAGATCAGTAAAAGTGTCAGCATAATTAATTCCTCCAATTAAATTAAGAATTATTATAGCCGGTTTGCATAAAAGAGTGCAGAAAAAGGATTAACTTTAAAAATAGTTAAGCAACTACTTTTTGCATTGAAGATTGTTATAAT
Source organism: Lactobacillus sp. ESL0703 (assembly GCF_029433435.1). Lineage (NCBI taxonomy): Bacteria > Bacillati > Bacillota > Bacilli > Lactobacillales > Lactobacillaceae > Lactobacillus > Lactobacillus sp. ESL0703. Next base: position 10,657 of record NZ_JAQTIB010000002.1, on the reverse strand, counting down.
ATTCTTTTAGACATTTTGGGTTAATTGTTATTCCCCAGGAAATAATATGAAAGGATAGTGGCATTTGAAATATCAACAAATAATTTTTGACGTTGATGATACGTTAATTGATTCAGCTGCTACTGAGAAATTTTCACTGCAGCAACTTTTTGCTGCACATCATTGGCAGCTGACACCAGCATTGCAGCAGAATTATCATCGTTATAATCAAGAATTGTGGCGCCAACTTGAATTAGGTGAAATTACTTATGAAGAGTTAAGTGAGACAACTTTTCGTCATTTTCTCAAGGAAAATCTGGATTTAGAAGTTGATGGCTTAGAAATTATGAGGGAGTATCGGTCATATTTTAGTAAGGCACATCAGCTTTTGCCAGGAGTTGAAAGTACGCTCAAGCTCGCACGCCAACTAGGTTATCAGTTAACAATTTTGAGTAATGGTGAGCGACTAATTCAGAATCAACGCTTGGAGCTTGCCGGTATTAAAAAGTATTTTAATTTGATTATTACTTCACAAGAAGCAGGCGTTTCTAAGCCGGATGAACAAATTTTTGATTACTTTTTTGCTCGAACAAAGATTCCTCCTGAGAAGACAATTTTCTTTGGTGATGGTCTGCAGTCAGACATCTTGGGTGCTGAAAAGTATGGCTTTGACAGTGTTTGGTACAATCATCGTCATCGGTTAAATACCCTTAATTTACATCCGCTTTTTGAAGTTGATAGTTACCAAAAGTTCGCTGAACTATTGCGAAATAACTTTATTAATTTTGTAACAAACTAAGTGCTGGGGTTTGGTATAATAAAAATGAAAGAGAGGTCAAGCTTATGAATAATATTAATTCGTTAACCGATACTTATGAATTGAATAATGGTGTGAAGATTCCTGCTGTTGGCTTCGGTACGTGGCAGACTCCTGATGGTGAAGTTGCGCAAAATTCTGTGATGGCCGCAATTAATGCAGGATATCGTTTAATTGATACTGCTGCAGCTTATGGCAATGAGGAAAGTGTGGGCAAGGGTATTAGCAAGAGCGGCATTAATCGTTATGATTTGTTTGTTGCGACTAAATTGTGGAATACCGATCATGGTTATAAGAAAACTGCAGCCGCAATTGATACCAGCTTAGAAAAATTAGGCCTGGATTATCTTGATTTGTACTTAATTCATTGGCCTAATCCAGCTGCCATGCGCGATCACTGGGCTGAATTAAACGCTGAAAGTTGGCGGGCGATGGAAGATGCCTTGAAAGCCGGTAAAATTCGGGCAATAGGGGTTTCTAATTTTAGAAGACACCATCTTGATGAGTTGTTAAAGACTGCGGGTATTCGACCAGCCGTCAACCAAATTTATTTAAATCCAAGTGATATGCAAAAAGACGTAACTGCTTATAATGATGAATTAGGAATTTTGAATGAGGCATACAGTCCTTTAGGAACTGGTGGTTTACTCGCAAATGAGATAGTTACTGAGATTGCTGGCCATTATGGTAAGAGTCCTGCCCAATTATTGTTGCGCTGGTCAATCCAACATAATTTCTTGCCGCTGCCTAAGTCGGTTCATCCAAAGTATATTGCTGCTAATGCGCAAATTTTTGACTTTTCAATTAGCGACCAAGATATGTTGGAATTAGATGGACTACATGGTGCTGCACAAGTTGCTAAGGATCCAGATAAGACAGATTTTTAATAATATAAGAAAAGAGTAATAGCAAATGAAGATAGGATTTATTGGGACTGGGAAAATTGGCTCATCAATTATTTTAGGCTTATTACAAGCGGATATTGCGGGAAAAGATATCTATGTCTTCGATGGGGGACACAAGTCTGCCCAAAAGATTGCTGCTGAAAAGGGTCTACATTTAGTTAATGATTATGCGGAATTTAATGATTGTACCGCGGTAATTGTTGCAGTTGGCGGGCCAGTGATTAATACAATTTTACAAAAATTGGGTCAAACTTATCACGGTATTATGATGTCGACGGGTGGCGGTGACTTAGTAAAAGTTAACCAAGAAGCGGCTTCTGATACATCATTTGCGAAAATAGTACCTAATACTCCTGTTCAAATTGGCGAGGGCATTACGGCTGTCAGCTTCATTCCTGATGAAAAAGAAGGGGTCATTAAGACCACCAAGGAGATTTTGGGCAAGCTTGGTGATGTCTACGTTGTTCCCGAAAATCTTTTGGGAATATACGGAACGGTTGCTGGCTGTGCACCTGCTTATGTTGACTTAATGATTGAAGCACTGAGTGATGCTGCTGTACAAAATGGTGTTAAGCGTGCCGAATCTTATCCAATAATTGAAAAGATGATTTTGGGAACGGCTAAGTTAGCATTGACTACTAAGAAGTTACCTGAGGAATTGAAGAATGAGGTAACTACCCCTGGTGGTACGACCATTAAGGGCGTTGTTAAGTTAGAGGAGACAGGCTTTAGAAATGCCTTAATTCAAGCGATTAACGCATCAGCTAACTAATTAAAAAGGCGAAATGTTTCATATGGAACATTTCGCCTTTTTTAACGAGACAAACAAAATAGGCATTGGGTGATTTTACCCAATGTCTATTTTTAGTTACATGTAAGAAAGGAATTACTATTAATTAAAATTCTTTGTCCAAATCAACGGGAGTATCAGGAGTTTCGCCGTTAATTAATTTCAAGTTGTTGTCGAAGGCTTTAACAACCATGTTGCGAACTGCATGAGTTGTATAGAAAGCAGTATGTGGTGTTACCAAAACATTTGGCCGTGCAATCAAATCTGCCAAGCGCTTATCAGGCAAGTCCTTGTCGCTAAAGTCGCTATTGAAAATACCAACTTCACTTTCGTAAGTATCCATGACAAAGCCAAAGATTTTACCTGAATCTAAGCCGCGAATAACGGCGTCAGTGTCGACTAATGGACCACGTGAGACGTTAATAATGACGACATCATCCTTCATCTTCTTGATTGAATCATCATTAATCATGTGGACATTCTCTGGGGTGTCAGGAACGTGCAATGAAATAACATCTGCTTGAGCATAGATGTCGTCAAGGGAATCAACATAGTAGCCTTGCTTTTCAAGTTCAGGATTTCTGTAAATATCGTAAGCAATGACTTTAGCGCCAAAGCCTTCCATAATCTTCATAAATACTTGACCAATATGGCCGGTACCGATGACACCGACAGTTTGGTCACGAACTTCACGTCCAATTGTTGGTGCCCAACGGAAATCATGCCGAGCAATCTTTTCATCCATTTGCTTATCTTGACGCAAAATTCGTGCAGCTTGAACAGCAGCATGTTCAGCGATCGCATCTGGGGAGTAGACAGGAACATTGGTTAATTTAAAGCCTAATGATTTAGCCTTTGGCAAGTCAATGTTATCAATTCCGACGTTACGCAGCGACCAGTTATGAATGCCTAATTTATCTAAGGCTTCAATTGTGTCTGCCTTGTAGTCTAATTGCTGATAAGTAACGACGCCATCGGCACCTTTGGCCAATTTAGCAGTTTCGGGAGTCAATAATTGATCGGTAAAATCAACATCAACGTCCTTGTGTGCGTTTTTCCATTCGGTAACGTATGGTTCTTCATCTTTTCGAATCGCATAAGCAAAAATCTTAGTCATAAATCTTAACCTCCATAAAATTAATATTATTGTCTCTTGTGTTATTATACACTTGTATCAGTACAATGGAATAATAAACTTGTGAAAAAATTAATTTTATTAATAATCGTTGAATTATCAGCATAATGGAGTAAATAAAATGATTATGACAAAAGAATGGCTCAGCCAATTACCGGTTAAAAATATCCTAGCTTGTAAAACTATTCACGGAGGTGATACAAATAAAGCTTATCAAATTAAGATACTAACCAGAGCTTATTTTATGAAGGTTCAGCCAAATAGTTCAGCTGCCTATTTTGACCATGAAGTGTCGGGACTAAAAGAAATCGCAAAAGCTGGAGTTAATACGTTAACGCCGCTTTTTCAGGGACAAATAAATGGTACGGCCTATCTAATTTTGAATTGGCTTGAGACTGATGTCGGTAGTCAGGCTGATTTAGGCAGGCAAGTTGCTAAGTTGCATCACTTTCATAATGACCGGTTCGGCTTTGGCGATCAATCGCAAAATCGCGTGATGATTAAGAATAATCAGTGGAATCAGAGTTGGGTGGATTTTTATATTAGGCAGCGGCTGGAGCCAGAAGTGGCAAGTGCGCAAAAATTGGGTTACTGGAATGATGAGCGTGAAGAACATTTCCGGCGAATGGTGGTGCAATTTACAGATTATTATGATCGCCATGAAGTAACGCCAAGCTTGTGTCATGGCGATTTGTGGTTTGGCAATGTTTTGTTTGCACGCGGCATGCCATACTTAATTGATCCGGATGTGATCTATGGCGATCGTGAGTTTGACCTGGCAATGACAACTGTGTTCGGCGGCTTTAGCAATCAGTTTTATCGTGCTTATTATGAAGAATATCCGCTTGATGAGGAACTTGCACAGCGGCTAAATTGGTATCGTTTCTATTACTTGTGCATGCACCTTTGCCTATTTGGTGAAAGTTATGGCAGTGCAGTTGATGAAATATTGAGTCATTTTTAAAAAACATTATAATAAGTGGGACAGATAAAATAAGGAGAATAAAATGATCTTAATTTCGTGGAATATTGACTCACTAAATGCAGCTCTGACAGGAACTTCCGCGCGGGCTGAAGAAACGCGGAAAGTTTTGGCTAAAATTCATGACGAAAATCCAGATGTGATTGCAATTCAGGAAACTAAATTGCGGGCGACTGGTCCGACCAAGAAGCATCAGGAAGTTTTGGCAGCGCAATTTCCTGAATACGATTATGTGTGGCGCTCATCTGAGGAACCTGCACGTAAGGGTTATGCCGGCACAATGTACTTGTACAAAAAGGATTTGACGCCTAAGATAACTTATCCAGAAATTGGCGCTCCTGAGCCAATGGATCATGAAGGTCGAATTATCACCTTGGAGTTTCCTGAAGTTTTTGTTACGCAGGTGTATACGCCTAATTCCGGTAGTGGTTTGAAGCGCCTAGGGGAGCGACAACTTTGGGATGAAAAATACGTTGCCTACTTACAGGAGTTAGATAAGAAGAAGCCGGTTTTGGCGAGTGGCGACTATAATGTTGCTCATACAGAAATTGACTTGAAGCATCCCGATAACAACCATCATTCTGCGGGCTTCACTGATGAAGAGCGGGTAGATTTTACTAAATTACTTGATGCTGGCTTTACCGATACTTTTAGAAAAGTCAATGGTAATGTTGAAGGCGTATATTCATGGTGGGCTCAACGAGTACGGACAGCTAAGGCCAATAATTCTGGCTGGCGCATCGACTACTGGCTTGCAAGCAACCGGATTGCTGACAAGGTGCAAAATTCAGAAATGATGGATACAGGTGCACGAGCAGACCATTGTCCAATCATAATAAATATAGACATATAGTATATATAACTAAAATTATATTAGGGTATAATTTTTGACTATATTAATATTAAAGAGTACACTTAACTAGACTTTCTGATGAGGGTCAATTTTTTAAGTGTTAGGGGGAAATTTATTATGTCATGGATTAACATCGTACAAAGCGCATTGAGTATGGCAAACGGTATTATTACTAACGTAAGTGACTTTTTTAACATCTTCCGTTAATTAGTACTAAGCTATATTAAAAAAGCAGTCAACTACTTGTAGTTGACTGCTTTTTTGTTCTACTATTTTTAATGCCAAATTTAAAAGGTGGGTTTCAACTTTTCTTTTGTGTAAAATTAACTTGAGGCGATATGAATGAACAAACCACTGCAAGATGCAATTTTGAATGGCTTATATGATGCCGATTATCCGGGGCATGAATTACTTAGTCCAAAATTGTTGAGAAATACAAAAACCGATAAAATTTGGCTGACTTTACGCCAAGAGCTATTGACGTGCCGTAATTTTACCTGGGCCGTCGCTTTTGTCACTCAAGATATGCTGGTGCCCTTTAAGGTAGTGATGGCTGACTTAGCAATTAAAGGTGTCAGCGGGACAATTATTACGGGTGACTATTTGGCATTTAATAATCCGCAAGTGTTCCGTGAATTAATGAAAATTCCTAATTTAACAGTTAAAATTGCCGCAAACAATGGCTTTCATGCCAAGGGTTACCTGTTTGACCATGATGAATGGCAGACATTAGTAATTGGCAGTGCTAACTTCACTAGAGCAGCCTTACTTAGTAATTATGAGTGGGCCTTAAAAGTTAGTTCGCGTGAAAATGCGGCCTTAACCAAGCAACTGGCCGCACAAATTCAGCAACTAGAAGAAACAAGTGTGTCGTTAACTGCAGAATGGCTTCAAGAATATGAGGCAAATTGGGTAAAACCTGTAAGCAGAGTATTGCCTAAGCCCAAAACAGCATCCCCAATTACCCCTAACCAAATGCAGACTGCTGCCTTAAAAGAACTAAAGGCGCTAGTTGACACTGGGCAAAAGCGCGGGTTAGTTGTTTCGGCAACAGGAACAGGAAAAACGTATCTTGGTGCCTTTGCCGTAAAGGATTTTGCACCACACAAGTTCTTATACGTTGTGCATCGCGAGCAGATTGCTAAAAAGGCCTTAGAAAGTTTTTACCAAGTAATTGGCGGTGAGCGTAGTAATTATGGCTTGTTAACTGGTCACAAGCATCAGCTTAACTGCCAGTATGTTTTTGCGACTGTGCAAACCCTGAGTCAGCCGGATATGCTTGCTAGTCTCTCTCAAGATGAATTTGATTATATTTTAATTGATGAAGCCCACCGGGCTGCTGCGCCTAGTTATCAGCGCGTGCTTGATTATTTCACGCCGCAATTTTGGCTGGGGATGACAGCAACGCCTGAGCGAATGGATGACCAGGATGTCTACCAACTGTTTGATTATAATTTGGCCTATGAGATTAGACTGCGGGATGCCTTAGAAGAAAAAATGCTGGCACCATTCCATTACGTTGGGGTGGAAGATTATGAGGTTGATGGCGAGAGCATTGATGAAACGACTAATTTGCGTAATTTGGTAGCACCTAAACGAGTTGACTATGTGTTAGAGCAGCTTAATTATTATGGTTATTGCGGGGCAAAAGCCCGCGGCTTAGTTTTTTGCAGCCGCCAGGAAGAAGCTCGCGAATTAGCCCAATTGTTTACTGCGCGTGGTCATTCAGCAGTTGCTTTGACTAATGAAGACAGCGAAGTTAGGCGGGCAGAAGTGGTTGCCCAGCTTGAAAGCGGCCAAATTGAATACATTGTAACTGTTGACCTGTTTAACGAGGGAATTGATATTCCTTCACTTAATCAGATTGTGATGCTACGTAATACCCAGTCGAGTATTGTCTTTATTCAGCAGTTAGGACGGGGACTAAGGAAGTATCCTGGGAAAGACTACGTTACGGTAATTGATTTTATCGGTAATTATAAAAATAATTATTTAATTCCGATTGCACTGAATCAAGACGCTAGCCGCAGTCAAGATAAGGCGCGAGAAGAGAGCACATTGCCGGGACTAATTGATGTGTCAACGATTAACTTCAGTCGGATTGCTTCGGATAAAATTTTGGCATCACTTGACCAGATTAAACTTGATAGCCTGAAGGAATTGCGACAGTCCTACAATGATTTGCAAGAAAAAATTGGCCGGCCGCCGATATTGTTTGATTTTTATCAGTATGGTTCAACTTCACCGCTGGTCTTTGCGAATAATCATAGTTTGCAGCACTACGGGCAGTTTTTAAGTAAAATGGGCGAGCCGGTTGAACTAAATAAGTATGAAAATGCAGTCTTATCATTTGTGACTAAGGCGTTGTTGAACGGCAAAAGGCCACACGAACTCTGTTTATTACAATTATTGCTGGCAAAAGGACAAGTCAGTCAGGACGAATATGAGCAGGAATTGCGTCAACATCATGCTTATGTCGATCGTGCGGTATTAACTTCGGTTGAGGCAATTTTGTCGCTATCCTTTTTCAATATTAAGCAAGGAAAAACCACCAAAAAGGCGCAGTATGGCGACCAAGCATTAATCGTGCACCCGAATTTATTGGATTATCGCTTGTCACCGCAATTGCAGCAGGCACTAGAAGCAAATGCGATGTTTAAGAAATTGTTCGTTGATGTGGTTAAGACTGGCTTAGCCCTTAACAAGCAGTATGATAACCAACAGCAATTTACGCTTTATCAGCAGTATGACCGTAAGGACGTTTGCCGTCTGCTTAATTGGCCCAAGGACGTGTCGGCGCCAATGTATGGTTATCGGGTAGATGAAAAAGAGACGCCAATCTTTATCACTTACCAAAAGGATTCGGCTGATAAGCGCAACGCGGTTTATGATAATACGCTAGAAGATGGTCGGAGTTTGCGCTGGTACACTCGTTCGCCGCGCCACCTTGATTCAGATGAAGTGCAGCGATTACTTAATTCACCGCAGATGAAGCTGCACTTGTTTGTGAAGAAGAGCGATGCAATCGGCAAGCAATTTTTCTATTTAGGTGAGGCCAATATTCAAAAGGAAACAGTGAAAGAGGAATTGCTGGGGCCGAAAAAGAAGGCAGCAGTAGGGATGAATCTATTATTGAAGCACCCGCTTGAAGCCAGAATGTACGAATTATTATTTGCGGAATAAAAAAGCTTCCATGTATATGGAAGCTTTTTTAGTTTGGTTAATTTATCTGGAAACAAATGTGTTTGGCTTAAGATGCTGCAAAATGGCATAACCAACGTCTTTTTCATCGTTTTCGTTGTCATCAGTTTGGTTAAGGAACATGACAATTCCGTTTTGATTATCGGTTGTTAATTGTACCCAAGTGCCGAAGTGATTACCGCTAAGACTGCCGTAAGCCAATTTTAACGAATCATTGTTTTTGAGGTACATGCCGCCGGAATAATCAGTTATCTTACTATTTAAGTGGGTGAGGTAATTGAAGTCGTCCTTATTGAGGATCGTACCGTCGGTTAAACCAACCTGAATCTTGTAATATTCTTCTGGCGTTGAGAATAGATTGCCGGCACCAGGAATTTGAGAAGCGAGGGACCGTTTAACATAAGAAGAATTTTGGTAATTTTTTCCGCCGTTGGAATAATATGAAATTGGATCGGTCATGCCACTGGGAATGTTTTGGTACAAGTAGGTGCTTTTAAGGCCGAGCTTGTTAACAATCCGATTCTGGAAGTTTGCTTCATAAGATTGACCGGTTAGTTGCCGGATAATGCCGACCAGCAGGATGTAGTTGGCATTATTGTACTTGTAAGTTCCAACTGGTGCCGAAGGTGAATTGTTAATCTTGTTAACGATCCAATTAACGGCGTTATTTTCGGAATAATTATAACCGCGGTTAATTTCGGTATTGGTGACGGTAATTCCGGAAGTATGAGTTAATAGGTTACCGACAGAAATTTGGTCGGCATTTTTCAGATTAGGGTACCAGCGAGAAATTTTGGTATATTGCGAAAAGGCATTGTCGGTATGTAAATTTTCGTTGATTAGCTGGATAATCATTGCGCCAGTGATTACTTTTTGCAGGGATGCGGTTGGATAAACAACGCTGTCGTCGCCATTGCCAATGCGTTTGCCGTACCAGGCATAACCATAACTGACTGTCTGCACCTGTCCGTTTTTGATGACGGCAACACTACCGCGCATGTGGTGCTGCTGCAGCGTATTTCTCACAAAAGTGTACATGTCATTTTGACTGCTAGTGCTAGACGCTGCTTCAGTTTGGACAGCGCTGGTAGCTAATGGTGCGGTTAAGCCCAAGGTTAGAGCTGCCGCTAATGTAATAATTTTATGTTTCAAAATTCAAATTTGCTCCTCTCGAAGATATAATTGTATTATAGAACGATTGTGTTAATAAACGTGTGCAAAACTATTAAAATTGTTTGACAATATTTCTTTTAATAGAATTTGACGATCAATTTGCGTTAGGGAAACTGATTTTAATTATATATTTTAATTATATATATGGAAGGAAAATGAAATGGCAGCTAAGAAAATCATTCGTGACACCTTATTTTTAAAGCAAAAAGCGGAACAAGCAACTAAAGAAGATTACCAAACTGCAATTGATCTGCGTGATACATTAATTGCTGAGCGTGAGTCGGCTGCCGGACTTGCAGCTAATATGATTGGCGTCAATAAAAAGATTATTGCCTTTTATATGGGAGATTTACCGATTGTGATGATTAATCCGCAGATAATTGCTAAAAGCGGGCGGTATTCAATAGAAGAAGGTTGTCTTTCCTTATTTGGTTTGCGGAAGACGGAACGTTATCAGTCAATAACGGTTGAATATCAGAATTTAAATTTCCAGATGCAGAAGCAAACTTTTAGCGGTTTTGTTGCAGAAACTATTCAACATGAAGTGGATCATTGTACAGGAATCCTGATTTAACCAAAAGCTTTTTGGACAATAAACGCTGATATATCAAGGATTAGTATTATTTTTTAAAAAAGTAGCAAAAAAAGCTTGCAAAAGAAGGAACAAGTTGGTAATATTAATAACTGTCGTCGGGCAAGAGAGCGAAAGGCTTGAGAGCAAGGCGGCGAAATAAAAACTAAGCGTAAGGGCTTGACAAGAGTTCGAAGGTTTAGTAAGATAATAAACGCTGCTGAGGGAGTTGAAAATTTCTTCAGGAGGGG
>NZ_JAQTIB010000011.1:0-542 GCF_029433435.1 Lactobacillus sp. ESL0703 | reverse complement strand
CGCAACGTTTAGCTGGGCAGCTAACGCAGATGGTACGGGAACGATTGATAACAATAATGTTGGCGACTCACACCCTTATGTTGTCGTTGATTACGGTGACGGTACAAAGCAGATTGTTCAAGTAGACCTGACTATTAAGTCAAAGGACAATAATAATGAAGGTAACCTTGAAGTAGCGCAAAAAGCCCCAATCACAACTCATGTTTCTGATAGTGAAGTTAAAGTACCAGAATTTAGCGATCCAGCTTGGATTAAAGATAATATCAAGCTGCCAGGGAATGATGATTCAAGTACTAAGGTTGATCATTTAACTTGGGCAGAAGCACAGCCAGATACGGTTGGCGACGGTCAAGAAATTGAAGCAGTAGCACATTACAAGGATGGTTCAACCAGTGCACCATTTAAACTAGCAGTTAATGTACTTGGTGCTAAGAAGACAGACACGCCAACAGTAATTACAGCAGGCGATAACCTGACAGCTAGTCAAGCTGAGGCCGCTCTAGATCCAACGGAGAATGCCAAGATTATAGCTAAGTATCCAA
>NZ_JAQTIB010000010.1:0-1973 GCF_029433435.1 Lactobacillus sp. ESL0703 | reverse complement strand
TTTTGAGGTACTACCCTCAAAACTAAACAATGTTCTCGCTCCGTGTGCTTCCGTTGCTCCTAGGCTTCCTCTAGTATTTCTACTCTCCACCTATTCGCTCTTCCTTAGAAAGGAGGTGATCCAGCCGCAGGTTCTCCTACGGCTACCTTGTTACGACTTCACCCTAATCATCTGTCCTACCTTAGACGGCTGACTCCCCGAAGGGTTATCCTACCGGCTTTGGGTATTACAGACTCTCATGGTGTGACGGGCGGTGTGTACAAGGCCCGGGAACGTATTCACCGCGGCGTTCTGATCCGCGATTACTAGCGATTCCAGCTTCATGCACTCGAGTTGCAGAGTGCAATCCGAACTGAGATTAGCTTTAAGAGATTCGCTTGCCTTCACAGGTTCGCTCCTCGTTGTACTAACCATTGTAGCACGTGTGTAGCCCAGGTCATAAGGGGCATGATGACTTGACGTCGTCCCCACCTTCCTCCGGTTTGTCACCGGCAGTCTCATTAGAGTGCCCAACTTAATGCTGGCAACTAATAATAAGGGTTGCGCTCGTTGCGGGACTTAACCCAACATCTCACGACACGAGCTGACGACAGCCATGCACCACCTGTCTTAGTGTCTCCGAAGAGAACTTCATATCTCTATGAATTGCACTAGATGTCAAGACCTGGTAAGGTTCTTCGCGTTGCTTCGAATTAAACCACATGCTCCACCGCTTGTGCGGGCCCCCGTCAATTCCTTTGAGTTTTAACCTTGCGGTCGTACTCCCCAGGCGGAGTGCTTAATGCGTTAGCTGCAGCACTGAGAGGCGGAAACCTCCCAACACTTAGCACTCATCGTTTACGGCATGGACTACCAGGGTATCTAATCCTGTTCGCTACCCATGCTTTCGAACCTCAGCGTCAGTTACAGACCAGAGAGCCGCCTTCGCCACTGGTGTTCTTCCATATATCTACGCATTCCACCGCTACACATGGAGTTCCACTCTCCTCTTCTGCACTCAAGAAAGGCAGTTTCAGATGCAATTCCCCGGTTGAGCCGAGGGCTTTCACATCTGACTTGTCTTCCCGCCTGCGTTCGCTTTACGCCCAATAAATCCGGACAACGCTTGCCACCTACGTATTACCGCGGCTGCTGGCACGTAGTTAGCCGTGACTTTCTGGTTGATTACCGTCAAATAAATAGCAGTTACTCTATCTATCCTTCTTCACCAACAACAGAGCTTTACGATCCGAAAACCTTCTTCACTCACGCGGCGTTGCTCCATCAGACTTTCGTCCATTGTGGAAGATTCCCTACTGCTGCCTCCCGTAGGAGTTTGGGCCGTGTCTCAGTCCCAATGTGGCCGTTCAGTCTCTCAACTCGGCTATGCATCATTGCCTTGGTAAGCCGTTACCTTACCAACTAGCTAATGCACCGCGGGTCCATCCTCTAGTGACAGCTCGAAAGCCGCCTTTCATAGCTAGATCATGTGATCTTACTTCTTATTCGGTATTAGCATCTGTTTCCAAATGGTATCCCAATCTAGAGGGCAGGTTACCCACGTGTTACTCACCCATCCGCCGCTCGCGCTTTTATCTTCCTACCCGAAGGTATTCTGTTAAAATTGCTCGCTCGACTTGCATGTATTAGGCACGCCGCCAGCGTTCGTCCTGAGCCAGGATCAAACTCTCATTTTTAATGTTTGTTTGAATGTTTGCTCATTCGTTCCAAGATTTGCATCTCGGATTTATTTGCTTGCGAAATTGACTTCGCTTTTTTGTTTTGGGTTCTTACACCCGCACACTTTGCGAAAACATTGTTCAGTTTTCAAGGTACTACCCGCTGATGCAAACGACTTACATCAGCGCTTCTTTATTTTAACAGAAGTAATTTCTTTTGTCAAGAACTTTTTTCTGCCCCCTCCTGAAGAAATTTTCAACTCCCTCAGCAGCGTTTATTATCTTACTAAACCTTCGAACTCTTGTCAAGCCCTT